>JAEUJI010000325.1 GCA_016794805.1 Gemmatimonadota bacterium | reverse complement strand
GATTGGGCGATTGGAGGTGTGCGGTGCGGGGTGCAGTGTTGATGCTCGCCGGTTGGTTCGCACAGCAGGGCGTGGCCTCAATCGAGCCGTCCAGCCGCCGAGCCGCCGAGCCGACTCCGATCGCGCTCGAGCGCCGCCTGGCCGATCGCCTCGGCGCCACGGTGGGGGATACGCTCGAGTTGGGGCTCGACCCGGCCGGGCTGGACCGCCGGGCAGTGGTCACCGCCATCTACGAGCCCGCCGCCGACCCCTCGATCATTACCCGCCGCGAGCTCTACCTCCGGCTCCACCTGCCGGACCTGGCTGCGCTGCTCGGCGCCCCCGACCGGGTGGACCGGTTCGGGGTGGCGCTGGTTCCGGGCGTCCCCGCCGATGCCGCCGCCCGGGAGTTAAATCGCGTGGCCTTCGGCTACCGGGCCTTTCCCTCCGCTGAGATCGCGAACGAGTCGTCCCAGACCTTCCGGGTGGTGAGCCGCTTCCACCAGGCCATCGCCATCATCTCCGTGGTGGCGAGCGCGGTCTTCCTGCTCTGCATCATGCTGCTCAAGGTCGAGGAGCGGCGCCGGGATGCGGCGGTGATGCGCTTCACCGGGATCAGCCGGCTCACCATCTTCACGGCGCTCGTGCTCGAGGCGCTGCTGGTCGCGGCGCTCGGCTCGGCGCTCGGGGTGCTGCTGGCGCTCGGCGCCAGCGCCGTCACCAACCTCTACTACCAGCGCTTCTTCGATACCACCCTGGTGTTCTCCGTCGTGACCGGGGCGACGCTACGGTTCAGTGTCGCGCTCTCGCTCGGGCTCGGGGTGGTGGCGGGGAGCCTCGCCGCCTGGCGCCTGGTGCGCACCAGCCCGGTGCTGCTGTGGGGGCGGGGGTGAGCAACGGGGAAGGGGGGAACCGGGGAAACGGAGAAGCGGCCGTGCGGAAACCTCGACCCGGTTTCCCCGTTTCCCCGTTTCTCCGTTTCCCCAGTGCTTCCGGTCCAACCTGGCGAAATCTCCTCCGCCATCCGGTGCGGACCGCCCTCGCCCTCGCGGGGATCATGGTCACCACCGCCATGCTGCTCGACATGGTGCTGCTGGCCGGCGGCATCGAACGCTCGTTCGCGCAGCTGCTCCTCGGCCGCGGGTACCAGCTCCGGATCTCCCCCAAGGGCACCCTCCCGTTCGACACGGAGGCGACGATTCCCGGGGCCGGCGCCATCCGGGATCTCATCGCCGCCGACCCCGAGGTGGCCGCCGTCGGCCCGATGCTGGGCGGCGCGGTCTATGCCCGGCAGGGCGATTCGCTGACCACGCTCTTTGGCTACGGCATCGATCCCGCCGCGCAGGCCATCTACCAGCTGGAGTCCGGCGCCGACCTCGGCCCCGCCGACAGCACCGGCCTCCTCCTGAGTGCGCCTGCCGCCCGCCTGCTCCGCGCAGGCATCGGGGACACCGTGACCCTCGCCAGCGGGCTCGACCCCCAGATGGCGCTCGCCGGGGTGGAGCGGCGGCTGGTGGTGCGGGGAATGGTCCGCTGGCTCTACGACTACCGGGGCCAGCCCTCGGTGGGCACCCTGCTGCCGGTGATGCAGTCGCTGGCCCATGCCCGCGCCGAGGACCGGGTCTCCGTCTTCGTGGTGCGGGTGCACCGGGACCAGCAGGCGGAGGCCGTCACCACCCGGCTTCGACAGCAGCTTCCGGCGCTCGAGATCAACAGCGTGGCGGATCTCGTCATCCGCTTCCGCGACCGGCTGGTCTACTTCCGCCAGCTCTCCTACATCCTCGGCGTGATCAGCCTCGGGGTGACCGTGCTCCTCGTGGCCACCCTCATGACCATCACCGTGAACGAGCGCCTGGGCGAGATCGCCACCCTCCGGGCCATCGGCATCGCGCGGGGCACAATCGTCCGCGGCGTCATGCTCGAGGGGGCGCTGCTCACCGCGCTGGGCGGCGCGCTGGGCGTGGGGCTCGGGGTGATCACCGCCCGCTTCCTCGACCGGATCCTCACCAGCTTCCCCGGCCTCCCCGCGGCGATCTCCTTCTTCGTGCCGGAGCCGCGGAGCCTCCTGCTCGCGGCGGCGGTGCTGCTCCTCACCGGCATCCTCGCCGGCGCCTACCCCGCGCTGGTCGCGGCGCGGGCGCCGATCGCCGCCACCCTGCGCACGGAGGCCACCTGAGCACCCTCGTCGCCACCGACCTGGCCAAGGACTACCCGATGAACGGGGAGGTGGTCCACGCCCTGCGCGGAGTCTCCCTCACCGTGCGCCAGGGGGACTACGCCGCGATCGTGGGGCCCTCCGGCTGCGGCAAGTCCACCCTGCTGCAGCTGCTCGGCGGGATCGACACGCCGTCCCGCGGCAGCGTGGAGCTGGGGGGGATCCCGCTGCACTCGCTGAGCGACCGCGCCCTCACCCGGCTCCGCCTCACCCGCCTCGGCTTCGTCTTCCAGCGGTTCCACCTGCTGCCGGTGCTCACCGCGCGGGAGAATGTCGAGCTGCCCATGGCGGAGGCCGGCGCCGGCCGGGAGGAGCGGCGGGCCCGGGCGCTGGAGCTGCTGGACTACGTCGGGCTCGCCGCGCGGGCCGATCACCGCGCCACCCAGCTCTCGGGGGGAGAGATGCAGCGGGTGGCCATCGCCCGGGCGCTTGCCAACCGCCCCGCGCTGATCCTGGCCGACGAGCCCACCGGCGAGCTCGACGCCGCCACCGGCCGCGGCATCCTCGACCTCTTCCGCCGGCTCTCGCATGACGGCGTCACCCTGCTGGTCGTCACCCACGATGAGCGCCTCGCGGCCGAGGCGGGGCGGGTGATCCACATGCTGGACGGCGTGGTGGTGGGAGACACCGCGCGGTGATCACCATCCTTGCCTTCCGACACCTGGTGGTGAAAAAGGGCCGCTCCCTCTTCCTGCTGCTGGGCTACGGGCTCGGCGTCGGGGTGATGATCGTCCTCCTCTCCGTCGGGGAGGCGATGCTCTCCCAGTCCCGCGACGTCTCGCTGGTGGGTGGCGGCGAGGTGACGGTGCTGCCCCAGGGGATCGACGTCGAGGCGATGCGGACCGGCGGGGTGAGCGGGATGTTCTTCGGCATTGACCGCGCCCGGTTCCTCACCCGCCAGCTGCTCGGCGGGCCGCGGCAGGAGGGGACGGTCGCGGCCGTCTCCCCCGCCATCGAGAACAAGCTGCTGTATCTCCGCCGCGGCGACCGCACGGTGGCGGTCCGCGCCGGCGGGGAGATCCCCAGCCGGGCCGGGCGGCTGGGCGCCGGCCTCCGGGTGGTGGCGGGATCGTGGAATGACAACGCCGCCGACTCCGCGTGGATCAATCCCTCCACGGAACGGCTGTATCACGAGCTGGATCGCTTTCACCTCCCCCCGGTGGCCGATCCCACCTGGGGGGAGTGGCATTACTTCAACGTGGCGGCCGGCCCCGAGGAGTGGTGGTACATCACCTACCTCGTGGGCGGCGAGGTACTGCGGGGTCGGTGGGGCGGCCAGCTGCTTGTCACCCATCGCCTCCCCGGCGGCCGCTACCGGCGGTACGCCGCCGACATTCCCGCGACGGCCATCGTCCTCGATACCACGAGCGCCGACCTCACCCTCGGGCCAAACCAGGTGCGGCAGCGGGGCGGGGTCTATGCGCTGCACGCGGAGGCCGCGGGGCTTACCCTCGATCTCGACATCCGCCCGGCGCCCAACCGCTACTTCCCGCCGGTGGAGCTGCGGGAGGGCGCCACCCCGTCCGGCTATGTGGTGCCCGCCCTCCAAGCCCGCGCCAGCGGCCGCATATGCACCGGGGGGCGGTGCCGCACCCTGACGGAGGCGCCGGCCTACCACGATCACAACTGGGGAGTGTGGCGGGACGTCACCTGGGACTGGGGCGCGGCCAGCGGCCGGCGCTTCAACCTCCTCTACGGCGCGGTGTACGCGCCGGAGGACTCCCTCGCGAGCACCGGCGCTCCGCCCATCTTCGTGGCGCTGGTGGATTCACTCGGCGTGCGGCAGATCCTGCGGTCGCGCGCGGTGCGTTACACCGCGGGGACGGGGGGCGTCCCCGAGCGGTTCACCCTCATTGCCGCCCGCGAGGGAGACACCCTCACCCTCTCCACCCGCATCCTCGATCACCAGGCCACCCGCATGACCGCGGGCGGCATGGGGCGGACCTTCCTCCAGATGCGGGGGGA
>JAEUJI010000304.1 GCA_016794805.1 Gemmatimonadota bacterium | reverse complement strand
CGTTCCAGCGCCGCGGGGACCAGGATGTCGCAGTCCAGCTCCAGGCCGGCGGGGCCGTTGGGGAGATTCTTGCCGCCAGGGAAGTTGAGCAGGGAGCCGCTGGTGCGGCGGTGGGTCATCACCGCCTCGATGTCGAGCCCGATCTCGCTGGCGATGGACCCTTCCCGCTCCACCAGCCCCACCAGGATGGCGCCCCCCTCCTGGAAGAACTTGGCGGCGTGGTAGCCCACGTTGCCGAGCCCCTGCACCACCACCCGCTTTCCCTTAAGCCCGGTGCTGAGGCCGAGGGCCTTCATGTCCTCGGCGACATTGCAGGCCTCGCGCACCACGAAGAACACCCCGCGGCCCGTCGCTTCCACTCGTCCCCGGATCCCGCCGTAGCTCACCGGCTTGCCGGTCACGCAGCCGAGCGCGTCGAGCTCGCCGGGGCGGAGGGCGGAGTAGGTATCAGCGATCCAGGCCATCTCGCGGGGTCCGGTGCCCATGTCGGGGGCGGGGACGTCGAGGCCGGGGCCGATGAAATTCTTCTTGACCAGCTCGAAGATGTAGCGCCGGGTGATCCGCTCCAGCTCGCCGGCGGAATAGGACTTGGGGGCGATCCGCACCCCGCCCTTGGCGCCGCCGAAGGGCACGTCCACCAGGGCGCACTTCCAGGTCATGAGGGCGGCGAGGGCCTGCACCTCGTCGGCATCCACGTCGGCGGCGTAGCGAATGCCCCCCTTGCAGGGGAGCTTGTGGTGGCTGTGCTCGGCCCGCCAGGCGTGGATCACCTCGATGGTGCCGTTGTCGCGCTTGATGGGGAAGGAGGTGTAATAGACGTTGCGGCAGGGCCGCAGGTTCGAGAGCAGGGTGGGCTCGTGCTTCGTGAGCCGAGCCGCGCGGTCGAAGCTGAGATTCACCTGCTCGAGGAAGCTGGTGCCGATGGACATGGGGGCCGGGAGGGCTAGAGGGGACGCAGATGACACAGATGACGACAAAGATTACGCAGATTTCCATCTGCGCAATCTGCGTCCGCTTAACCTGGTCATCCGCCCCGCGCCAGCGCCGTTGCCAATCCGATCACCGTGAGCGCCGTCCCGGTCCAGAACAGGAACATCCATTTGAGCAGGTCCGACCGGAGCCGTTCGAATCCCACATCCATGTCGGAACGGAGGCCGGTAAGTTCCTGGTGGAACTCAGCGCGGAGCCGGGCTTCCATCTCACCCATCCGCGCTTCGACCTGGGCAATGCGCGCATCAGCCCTTGCCTCTCCCTGACTTATGCGCGCCTCCACCCGGCCCCAGTTGAGGTCGTTCTGGTCGCGGAGTTCCGTGCGGTACGTGGCATCCACCTGGTTGAACCACTCCACGAGATCGTTGGCAATCTCGTCGCCGAAGGTGTCGTAGAACCGCTTGGACAGTCGGGCCGTCACCGGCATGGGCAGCTCACCCTGGAGTGGGAAGGTGCCCATTCTACGATACGCTCGGCGGCGCCGAGGGCGCAATCGGGTGCGGCGAGTGGCGGAGGAACGCGGTGGTCCCGTTCCCCGTTCTCCCATTCTCCCGTTCTCCCGTCTGCTTGTACCTCCACACCATCGCCCCCGCCCCCGCCACCAGCAGCACCCCGAGCCCGATCAGCACCGCCGTCCCCCCGCTCGATCTCCCTTCCGGCGGCGGCGCGCAGGGGCCACGGTCCACCTCCACCGGCTGCGCATCGGCCTCGACCAGCGTCACGGCGGGTGCGGGGATGCTCGTCTCGAGCCGCGCGACGGCGTGGGTGAGCCAGTCGCGGATGCGGACGTCGGGGGCGGCGGCGCTGGGGAAGGGGCGGCCGATGGGACGGATGCTCCAGCGCCCGCCCTGGCCGGCGTAGGGCCCGCCGGAGACGTGGTAGCTGCCGGCGTAGTCGGGGCCGGTGCAGGCGGCGACCCAGGTGATGCTGTCGGCGGTGGGGCTGATGGAGAACATCACCAGCGAATCGGCCCAGACCCAGAGCGAGGCGGGGCCGCTGCCCTGGAGGGGCAGGCCGATCACGACTTCGGCGCCGAGCGGGGCGGTGCCGTCGCGGGTGATCGTGACGTGGAGGGGGGCGGAGATCCCGGCATCAATGGGGGCGTCGGCGGCGCCGTGGTTGACGACCAGGCCCTCGTAGCGGATGGACTGGGCGGGGAGGGGGAGGCACAGATTGCACAGATAGAGGACACAGATTGCGCAGATGTGCCTGGTCATCCGCCCCGCGCCAGCGCCGTTGCCAATCCGATCACCGTGAGCGCCGTTCCGGTCCAGAACAGGAACATCCACTTGAGCAGGTCCGCGCGCATTCGCTCCAGGCTCACCTCGACGTCCGACCGGAGCCCGGTCATCTCCTGGTGGAACTCGGACCGCAGCATGCTGAGGCCCTGCTGCATGTCCGCACGCAACCGGGCCTCCGACTCTCCCATCCGCGCCTCCACCCGGGCCCAGTTGAGGTCGTTCTGTTCCCGCAGCTCCTGGCGGTACGTGGCATCCACCTGGTTGAACCAATCCACGAGATCGTTGGCAATCTCGTCGCCGAAGGTGTCGTAGAAGCGTTTGGACAGTCGCGCCGTCACCGGCATGGGCACCTCACCCTGGAGTGGGAAGGTGCCCATTCTACGATACGCTCGGCGGTGCCGAGGGCGCAATCGGGTGCGGGAAGTAGCGGGGGAACGCGAGAGGACATCTCCGAGCTCTCTTGCACCGGGCTGCGCAAACGTGGTACCAACTCCTGCAGCCGGGCGGGCGGTATTGGGCACCGATGCCCGAGATCTCCCGTTTCTTCGGAATCGTGATCCAGATGTACCCTCGCGATCACCTGCCACCGCATTTCCATGCCCTCTACGGCGGCACCGACGCCCTGATCAGCATCACCCCCGTGGCGCTCCGCCAGGGCCGCTTGTCGCCGCGGGTGCTCGCGCTTATCGTCGAATGGGGCCAGCAACATCAGGCGGAGCTGCTTGCCAACTGGGATCGCTTGCAGCGGGGCCAGCCGCCTGTACCCGTCCCTCCACTGGAGTAAGGACATGGATGTGGACCTGCCGGCGGGCATGCCGTTTCCACGCGTCACGGCCGTGGAGGTGATCCCGCCCTATCGGCTGCGCTTGAGTTTCGAGGACGGAACGGAGGGGGAGATTGACGGTACGCGTTGGTTGCGCCGCGAGCCTCCCGGCGTCTTCGGCCCGCTGCGCGATCCGGCCGTATTTGCCCAGGTTCGTGTGCAGCACGAACTGGGGACGATCACCTGGCCAGACGACGTGGATCTGTGCCCGGACGTGCTCTATGCACTGGCCCATGGGATCCCGCTGCCCGGCGTGGAGTGAGGCCGGGGCGGCCCCTACTCGATCTTCTTGAGCCGCTGCAGCGGGAAGTACACCCCGACCTGGAACTGCGCCTTCCCCTTCTTCTGGTAGTCGCCCCGCTTGTCGCTGAAGAGTGCCGCGACCGCGCTGAACGGATCGTTCGGGTAGTAGTACGGCAGCCGCACGGCCAGGGTGAACACCGGCATCACCGCGCCCTTCTTGACCCCCTCGTTGATGGCGGAGAGGTCCCAGGGGCTCACCGCGACTGACAGAAGCGGGGACGACCAGTTGGCGCTGGTTCCCAGGGCGCGGATGGCGTCCGGCACCCGGCCGTCGCCGCTGTCCGCCTGCTCGATGTTGATGGCCGGCCAGATGGAGAACCGGCCGACCCGGAGTCCGCCGAGCCCGACGCCGAGGACGGCGGCGAGCTTGTGCTCCCCGCCGAAGGGGAAGGCGGTGCCCACGGCCAGGTTGTCCTCGAAATACTCCTTGATCTCCGTGGAGCCCATGGCCTCGAACGCCGTCCCGGCGGCGGCGCCGAGCAGGTTGGTGCTCACCTCGGCCTGTCCTACCGTGGTGCCCTTGCCGGCGGTGAGGGTGGTCCCGATCACGAACGACACATCCGGCACCTTGAACAGCTCGGAGGGTGCCGCGGTGGTCGTGAAGTCCATGGCCCGGAAGCCGGCCCCCTGCCCCGACCGTTCCAGCCCTGCCAGGTAGGCCCGCAGCACCCGGAAGCGGCGCAGGAACTGCTCCGGGTCCTCCGCGGCGTCGAGTGTCTCCCGGGCGAGCTCGCGGGCGCGTTCCGCGACGGGGATCAGGGCTCGTGCCTGCCGGGCGGGCGCATCGTCGCCGGTCGCCTGACTGAGCCGGGCCACCTCGACCCCGTACTCCGCCAGCGCGTTCGTCACCAGGGTGGAGTACACCCGAACCAGTGCTTCCAGTGAATCGCGGCTGGTGCCGCGGCTCCGGGTGGCCTGGATGGCTTGGGCCGAGAGCTGGTCAGCCCCCAGCAGCAGGAGCCCCGCCAGCGCCAGCCGTCGCGCGATCGTGGTGGACTTCATGGGATCCCCTCCCTGGGTTGGAGTCGTGGCAGCGATGCTCCAGCGTACGAGAAGCGGGTCACATCAGCGTCAACTCCGCCTGAGCGGGCTACACCCCCGCGGCCTTCACCACCTCCATGGCGAGCCCCGAGGCGGTGGCCTCGGTGAGCCCGCCGGCGAGCACCTGCGGCACCCCCATGGACTCCACATCCACCCGGTAGGAGATCGCGTTGAGGCGGGCGCGGTGGATCTGGCCCACGGCGACGCCGATGGGGGTAGGCGTGTTGCGGACGGTGACGGTGATGGTCTGCTCGTCGCCGGTCATGTGGTTCCGGACCATGACCCGCTGGATGTCGCGGAGAGGGATGCGGCGGCCGGCGACCTCGATGGCTTCGCTGGAGACGGTGAACCGGGCCGGGGAGCGGTACTGCCGGGCGGCGGGCAGCCGCTGCATGAGCCCGCCGCCGAACACCGAGGCCATGGCGGCGAAGAACACGGCGACGAGCGGGCCGAAGAAGAGCTTCCAGATCCCGTCGGCGGATGCGAAGCCGACCACGAACCCGGCGATGGCGAAGGGCTTGGTGGGCCACCCTTTGGGGAGGGGTTCGGGCTCGACCTCGAACACCACGCCGGAGGGGGTCTCCTGTCGAGTGAATCCGGGCATGCGCGCCTCCCTGCGCGGGCGCCCCGGCGGGGCGCGGGCCGTTGGACCTGCGATCGGGACGGATTGTGGGGGTGCCTTACTGATACCGCGCGGAGGGGAGGTGCGCTAGGTGGACACGGGGCTGTTGGCGCACACCGACCAGGCGGCGGGGTGGGGGCGAGGAGGAGACACAGATTTCACGGACAGAGAATACAGATTACGCAGATGGGCCTGGTCATCCGCCCCGCGCCAGCGCCGTCGCCAATCCGATCACCGTGAGCGCCGTTCCGGTCCAGAACAGGAACATCCACTTGAGCAGGTCCGCGCGGAGCCGTTCCAGCCCCACATCGAGATCTGATCGCAGCCCCGTCAGCTCCTGGTGGAACTCGGACCGGAGCCGGGCTTCCATCTCTCCCAGGCGCGCTTCCACCCGCCCCCAGTTGAGGTCGTTCTGTTCCCGCAGCTCCTGGCGGTAGGTGGCATCCACCTGGTTGAACCAATCCACGAGATCGTTGGCAATCTCGTCGCCGAAGGTGTCGTCCTGGACGGACCGACGGACCGACGGCCCGTCGTCCCCCTACCATACGCTCGGCGGTGCCGAGGACGCAATCGGGTGCGGAGGAGCACCGGGGGGACGCCGCACCTTGCGTTTTTCTGCTCTTGACGGGCTCGTAAGTTGGGATGATCTGCTCCCGCCGGGTACGTCCCGGCGGCGCCCAGGGGCCACGGTCCATGGGCCCTCTCAGTTCATGAACTCGGGAGCACACAATGGCAGCCGCCCGTCCAGCGCCGTACATTGATGCCATGGACCTGCTCGCGCGGATTGTCGTTGATCCCAACATCCGGTTCGGGAAGCCCACTGTTCGTGGCACCCGGCTCAC
>JAEUJI010000285.1 GCA_016794805.1 Gemmatimonadota bacterium | reverse complement strand
AGCGAATCGGGGAGGCTCCAGCCGGAATCGGCGGGGGCGCCGAGCAGCGTGGCGAGCCCGCGCCGCGCGAGGCGCTCGCCGCTCCGCGCCTCGAGCAGGTGGGTCTCCACTTCCCCGGCCTTGACCGAGGCGAGCAGGGCGTCCGAACGGGTCGCCATCCCCTGCCGCACCATGGACTCGGCCTGACGGACATGGGCCTGCGCCGCCCGGTGTGCGGTCTCGAGCGTCAGGACCTGCTCCCGCGCCAGCACCGCACCGTAGTAGGCCCGGACCACCTCCACCGCGGTGCCGTTCCGGGTCCACTGCTCCGCGGCGGCGGAGGCGTCCCGCGCCGCGGCCGCGGCGCTCCGCCCCAGCCACGCATCGGCGTTGAAGAGCGGCTGCTCGACCACCACGCCGGTCATGAGGTTGCCGATGGCCGCCGGCTCGTTGAGGGACGCCGGCGCGAAGGCGGCCGGCGTCACCCCGCGCTGCCGGAGCAGGAAGCCGAAACTGTTGAGCGGATCGGTGGTGCGGAGATAGGCGGACTCGAGGCGCACCGTCGGAAGGATGCCGCGATAGGGCGCCAGCGCCTGGCCGGCGCGCTCCCGGGTCTGCCCCGCCGCGATCCGGTTGGCGTAGGCCGAGGACTCGGCCCGGGCCAGGGCCTGTTCCAGGCGGAGTGGCGCCTGGGCGGCGACGGGGCCCGCCGTCAGCGCGAGCGCGGCAACGGCGATCGGGTACCTCAGGCGTGGCATCATGGTCGGCATCGTCGGCATCCGGGCGGCAGGGCCCTTGCGAAAGACTTAATAACCATATAGTCATATATACACAACGTCAAGCCCCGCCCAGGCCGCGGGCGGGGCCGCATCACCGGCGGTCAGCCTTTGCTATATCATTATATGGTCAACCACCCGCGAATCTGTCTGGAACCCATGCCCGGCAAAGCACTTACCCCCGATCAGCTGCTCCACGTGGCCGAGCGCTTCAAGGCGCTCGCCGAGCCCTCCCGCCTCGACATCCTGCAGGCGCTCAAGGCAGGCGAACGGAATGTCGGCGAGATCCTGGAGAAGACCGGCCTGGGCCAGGCCAACGCCTCCAAGCACCTCCGGGTGCTCCACGCCGCCGGGTTCGTGGAGCGCCGGAAGGAGGGGGTCAGCACCTACTACCGCCTGGCGGACAACGACGTCTTCAAGCTCTGCGAACTGATGTGCGGCCGCCTGGAAAAGGAGGCGCACACCCGGAAGAAGCTCTTCGCCTAGCGCAGCGCCGCCATGGCGCTGCGGATGCGCCCGTGCTGGCCCGGCGGCGCCAGGTCCAGCGCCTTCTGGTACATCGCCAGCGCCTCACGCTTGTTCCCCTTGATCGCCAGCGCCTCGCCCAGGCTGTCGTACACGTTCCAGGACCGGGGATAGTCCCGCACGTTCTGCCGGAACAGGGCGATCGCCTCGTCCACCCGCCGTTCCCCCAGGTACTGGTACCCCAGCGCGTTCACCTCCGGCTCCGTAGCGATGGCGAGCGCCCGGGCGCGGAGCGAATCGGCCGCGACCTTGTTCCCCTGCCGGTCCAGGATCACCGCCTTGGTGCGGAGCGCGGCGAAGGTCGGCGCGATCGCGAGGGCGCGGTCGGCCCACTGGGAGGCGCGGTCCAGCCCGGTGTTGTGCGCAATCGCCCAGCGCGCCGCCTCCAGCCATCCGGTGGGCCAGAACTGCTGCAGCCCGGCGAGCTGGTGGGTCAGGCTGTCGAGCACGACCTGGTTGGTGGAGACCGTGATCGGCACGGCGACCGCGAGCTTCTCCCAGCGCAGGGTGAGCACCACCGACGAGTCCGCCGGGTCCTCGAAGGTGTACCGCAGGTGTTCCACGTGATCCGCCGTCTGCGGCGTCACGCTGAAGCGCGCGGCGTCCGCGGCCGGATCGTAGCTGAAGCTGCCCCAGTTGTTCGCCTCCCGGCTCAGGATGAAGGTCCACTTCGTCGCGGTCGGGATCGTGTGCACCCCGTAGCGGCCGGCCGGGAGGCGGATCCCGCCGATGGTGAAGGGAGAGGACACCGCCAGCACCGTGTTCTCGTTGGCCCCCGCCCGCCAGACCGAGTCGAACGGGACCAGGGCGCCCCAGATCTTGCGCCCCTTCACCGCCGGCCGGCTGTAGTCCACCGAGAGATCCGTGAGGCCGATGGTCTGCGAGGCGCGCGCATGCTGGCTTTCGCGCGGCACCACCATGACCGGGGCACCCTGCTGGGCGGAGACCGGGCGGACGAGCATGGAGAGGGGAACGGCGGCCAGCAGGAGAGCCGTACGGCGGATGGACATGCTGCCTCCAATAAGGATGCGTGAGGGAGATCGGGCCTCTACGGAGGCGTCCGAGGAGGGGTTCCGAACCCGAGTGCTTTCAACCGAAAGGATGAAACGAGCCTCTTACCCGCCGCAGCTGAGCGCCCCCGCCTCCCCCTCCCGGCCCAATCTCCGCAGCGCCTCCTGCCGGGCGGCGCAGACCGCCGAACGGCCGGGCCGGATCGCCTCCGCCAGCTCCAGCAGCGCCAGGGCCTTCGCCGCTTCACCGCGGGCCAGGTACCCCCGCGGCTCATAGAAGGCCACCGCGATGAACGCCTGCTCCAGCTGCCGGATGGCAACGCCCCGACCGATCGGGTCGCTGCTGTCCGCCGCCTGTCGGCGCAGCTTCTCCACCTCCAGCTGCTGCAGCCCCTCCTTCACCCCCGGCGGCCGCTTCCCCGCCTGCACCCGCAGCAGGAACTCGCGCACCCGCGTGAGGTAGCGGGCGTACACCCGGTCCACTTCCCGGTACCGCTCCGCCGCCTGCCGGACCCGCCGGTCCCGGCCCAGCCGCTCCCCCTGCTCCGCCGCAGCCGCCACGTCCCGCAGCCCCGGGTAGTCCGCAGCCACCGCCGTGTACCGCCGCCACGCCTCGAAGCCGTCGCCCGCGGCCTCGAGGCTCTCGGCCACCGCCACATCCCGCCGGAAGAGCGAATCCACCCACCCCTCCCGGGGTGGGATGAGCCGCCGCCGCATGGCCTGCAGTTCCATCCACTCCACCGCTTCCGCCATGACACCGGCCGGGGGCCAGGAGTGCGGCCCCTCGAAGTAGCGGACGCGGTGCGGGATCCCCACCGAATCCAGGTGCTGATCCAGCCCGCGCATCTCGTCGAAGTTGAAGTCGGTGCTGCCGGCGCTGCCGAAGAAGACGAATGAGCTCGAGTCTCCCGCGGCGGGCGGGGTGAGCCGCATCCCGGCGGAGAGCCCCGCCCCCACCCCAATCAGCCCGGCGACGTGACCCCGGAGCTGCCGGGCGAAGAGCCAGCCGTCCCGCGCGGTGCCGGAAAACCCCACGAGATAGATCCGCCGCTCGTCCAGTATCCGGCGGCCCTGCAGCTCGGCGATCATCGCGTTCACCGCCGGGATGTTCACCGGCTGGTCGGTGTCGCTGGCGCTGTTGTAGGAGCTGATGACGATGTAGCCGAGCCGCTCCGCGCTCTCCCGCACCAGTCCCATCGGGACCAGCGCCCGGCCTCGGGGGTCCATGAGAAGCAGGGCGGGCAGCCGGCCGACCGCCGCGAGCCGGGTCGGGAGGTAGAGCGCGTAGGACTGAGTGGAGTCGGTGGAACTCTGGAGCCGCTGGTGGACCTGACCAGGCTCGAGGGGTGCCTGACCGGCTGCAGCGGAGGGGGCCTGCAGCCCGATTAGAAGCGACAGCATGGAGAGGCTGATGCGACAGCATCGCGACGGGCGGCTCAGGCATGGCTCCGTTCCGGGGATACGATAGGAGACGAGTACCGAGCGCGCGGGGTTACCACCAGCCATGGGATGCTCTGAGTAGACGTCCCATACTGTTACCCTACTTGGGTTTACGGGACTATTCCTCAAGTGATCTGGGGGTGAACCGAGGGTGATGCCCCCGCATACCTTTCACCCGTCACCTCAACCTCGGAGTCGGTCCATGTCTCGCCGTGCACTCGGTCTGGCCAGCGCCCTGTTGGCCCTCTCGTTCCTCGTGACCCCGGCGGAGGCCCAGCTGGGGGGCCTGGCCAAGAAGGCCCGCCAGCGGGTATCGGAGACGGCGGGCGTCCCCTCGACCGACCAGCCGGCACGGATGGCGGGCCCGGAAGTGACCACGGCCTCGGTGGACCAGCTCCTCGCCGGCCTCAAGGCCGAGGCGGCGACGGTGGAGCGGCAGGCCGCGGCTGAGCGCCAGCGGCAGGAACAGGCCAACGCCGCGCGGACCGCCTCCGACCGCCAAGCTCAGTGCTACGAGGACAAGAAGAACGGCGACCCCGCCTGGCCCGAGATCCAGCGGCTGCAGGAGCAGGGAAAGGCGGCGGCAGACAAGGGTGACTACGACAAGGCGACGCAGATTGCGCAGCAGATGGGGGTCAAGATGACGGACCTGCAGGCGCGGGTGCAGGCCGCTTGTGCCCAGTCCACCCAGGCGGCCCAGGCCAGTGCGGAACAGCAGGCGATGCAGCAGGCGAGCGGCAGCCCCGAGTCGGCCGGGGCGCAGGCGGCGGGGATGTCGGCGCAGGACTACGCCCAGTTCAAGGAGCTGGTGTACACCCACCTGCAGTCACCCAAGCGGGCGGGACTGGCCGAGAAGGAGCAGCAGGCCATCGAGGCGAAGAAGCGGGAGCTGCGCGACCGGCTCAAGGCCGTGGGCCTGGGCTGAGCATGCGCCGGGCGCTGCTGGGCCACCTGCTGGCGGGAGCGAGCCTGCTCTTCTCTGGAGCCGCGGGGACCGGTGCGTCCGGTGGTTCCCCCGGTGGCACGGGGAGCGGCCTCGACTCCCCCAGCGGGGCGACCTGGGAAGCGGTCGCGCCGGGGGTGGAACTCGGCAGCTTGAGCATCCGGGGCCAGGGTGAAGGCCGCTGGACCCGGGTGATCCTGCTCCGCATGGACCCCAACGCGATTCGGCTCCGGCTCGCGTCCCGGCTCAACCCGGAATTCACCCAGGGAGCATGGACGGTGGAGGCGGCGCCCCCCGGCGCCATCGCCGCCTTCAACGCCGGCCAGTTCAGCGGGATCGTGCCGTGGGGCTGGACCGTCATGGACGGGCGGGAGATCCGGCCCCCCGGCGTGGGGCCGCTCTCCACCGCGGTGGTGGTGGATTCGGCGGGGGCGGTGCGGTTCGTTCCGCCGGACAGCATCGGGCCGGTACGGGCCCAGGGCGGGGTGGCGCTGGCGTTCCAGTCCTACCCCTCGCTGCTGGTGAATGACGGGGAGATTCCCGCCGCGCTCACCACCGCCGGACAGGGCGTCGGCATCACCCATCGCGACGCCCGGCTGGCGCTGTGCCAGCTCGGGGACGGCCGGCTGCTCACCCTGCTCACCCGGTTCGACGGCCTGGGCGCCGTCGGGGAGAGCATCCCCTTCGGGCTGACGCTGGCGGAGACCGCCGACCTGCTCCGGCGCCAGGGCTGTCGCCGGGCGGTGGCCCTGGATGGCGGCATTTCGGCCCAGCTGGCGGTGCGCACCGACACCGAGGGCTGGCGCGCCTGGCAGGGGTGGCGCAAGGTGCCGCTCGGCCTGGTGGTGGAGCGGCGGTAGCGGCGCCGCTCATCGTGGATTCATCCCCCGGGGCTACCTTCTGCCCTGCATGCTCCGGGAGATGTGCCGATGCACCGCTCACTGCTGGTCCGCCAGGTGCTCCCCAGCGCCGGGCTCTTCGCGGGACTCATCCTCGCGGGCATCACGTTCGACTACGCGCTGCACCGGGCCGGCCTGGCCTGGGTGGGACTCTACCTCGGGCCGATCGGCACCATCCTCCTGCTGCTCTCACTGCTCTATTCCCTCCGCAAGCGGAAGCTGATCCGCGCCGGCTCCCCCAAGGCGCTGCTCTCACTGCATGAGTCGCTGGCCTGGGCGGGCTCGCTCTGCCTGGTGCTGCACAGCGGGATTCACTTCAGCGCGGTGCTGCCCTGGCTGGCGCTCGGCGCGATGCTCATCGTGGTGGCGAGCGGGCTCACCGGCGCGGTGCTGCTCCGCCGCGCCGTCGAGATGGTCAAGGCGGAGGAGGCGGCGCCGGACTCCGAGGACAACCGGGTGCTCAACGCCGCGACGGTGGACCTCATGCGGCGGTGGCGGGTGGTGCACATGCCGCTCAACGCGATCTTCGCGGCGCTGGCGCTGGTGCACATCGCCGCCGCCGCCTTCTTCCGGCACTGGTAGGCGCCATGTCCGCGCGCCTCGTGTTCCTGCTCACGCTGCTGCTGGGTAGCGGGCTCGCGCTGCTCACGCCGCGCACCGCGCTCCTCCCCGGCCCCATGGTGGCGGGCCATGCGGGGCTGGTCAACGACTGCCTGGCCTGCCACGCGCCCTTCCGCGGCGCGCCGGAGTCCCGCTGCGTCGCGTGCCATGCGCCGGACAGCATCGGCCTGGCCCGGACGGTGCGCCCCGCGGGGTGGGAGCCACGCCCCGGGCTGGCGGGGCTCCATCGCTCGGTCCAGGCGACCGACTGCATGGCCTGCCACACCGACCATGCGGGCGCCGACCCCGCCAGCGCCACCCGGGAGTTCGAGCACGAGGCGCTGGCCGATGCCGAGCGCGCCCGCTGTGCCGCCTGCCATGACGGGAACCGGCCGGACGACGGGCTCCACACCCAGGCCGCAAACGACTGCGCCGCCTGTCACACCACCCGGGCCTGGACCCCGGCCGACTTCGAGCACCAGCAGTTCTTCGTGCTCGACCGCGATCACGACGTCCGGTGCGCCACCTGCCACGACCAGCCGGGCACTTTCCGGGCATACACCTGCTACGGCTGCCACGAACACACCCCGGAAAACATGGCGCGGGAGCACCGGGAGGAGGGTGTCCGGAACCTGGCCGACTGCGCCCGCTGTCATCGGTCGGCGGACGAGCACGAGGGAGGTGAGAGGGGGGAGGACTGAGCGGCGTCATTTCAACGACGGGAAGCGTGGAGGGATGCCGGGACGGGATGTGGCGCCGCCGGGCTGGCGGGCGGCACACATTCTGCGTAGCCTAGAGAAACGCTAGACTATCGCTGACCACCGGACTTCCGGCGTCCCCGCAATGCTCCGGCTCTCCGCCGGGCAACCGCCGTATCGCCAACCCCTTGCGCCCTCCCTACGGGAGCGCCCGGAGGCCCGATGTCGACCGCCACCCGTTCCACGACCACCGACGACCTGCTGCGCCGGCTCGACGAGGCGACGCGCATCCGCGACGACGAGACCATCGTCCAGGACGTGAAGCGCGTGCTCAAGAGCGCCCTGAACGCCGGCGAGATCAGCCTGGGGGCGGAGTGGCTGGTGCCCGCGCAGGGGACCTACGCGCGCCGCCTGCTGCATCGCGATCCGCAGGGCCGGTTCAGCGTGCTGGTCATGGTCTGGGACCGGGGCCAGGGGACGATGCTGCACGACCACGGCGGCACCTGGTGCGTGGAGTGCGTCTACCGCGGCACCATCGAGGTGACCAGCTATTCCATCTGCGGGGGAGACCCCGCGCAGGGCCTGGTGCACTTCACCCCGGAGCAGACCGTGGTGGCGGGGGTGGGGGAGGCGGGAGCGCTGATCCCGCCGTTCGAGTATCACATCCTGAAGAATGCCGGCGCCGAGCCCGCCGTGACCCTGCACGTGTACGGCGGGGAGCTCACCGCCTGCCATGTGTACGAGCCGGTTGAGGGCGGCTGGCGCCGCCGCTACAAGGAGCTCGCGTACACGGCGTAGGGCAGCCTACTCCGTCCAGCCGCCCCCCAGCGCCTTGTACAGCTGCACCGTGCTCCCCAGGTACAGCCGCTGGACCGCCGCCAGCGCCAGTTCGGCGGTGAACAGTCCCCGCTGCGCGTCCAGCACCTCCAGGTAGCTTGAAACGCCGCTCTCGTACCGCCGCCCCGCCAGCGCGGTGGCCCGCCGCAGGGCGCGCACCTGGGTCTCCTGCGCCACCAGCTGGTCCCGCGTGGTCCGCACCCCGACCAGCGCGTCGTTAGCCTCCCGCAACGCCGAGAGCACCGCCTGCTCGTAGCGCGCCTGCCCCTGCTCCGCGCGGGCCCGCGCCGCCCGTTCCTGGTTGACCAGCCGCCCGCCGGTGAAGAGCGGGATCGAGATTCCCCCCTGCAGCGTGTACACCTCCGCCTGGCTCCCGAAGAGCCCCGAGAAGTCGGGGCGCTGGGTGCCGTACTGCCCGGTGAGGCTCACCCGGGGCAGCCGGTTGCCGATGGCCACCCCGATCCGCGCCGTCGCCGCCGCCCACTCCTGCTCCGCGCGCCGCACGTCGGGCCGGCGCATGATGAGCGTGGACGGGATCGAGTCCGGCACGGTGACCGCCTGCACCACCGACGCCAGCGGGCCGCCGCGCGTGATCGCCCCCGGATCCTCGCCGAGGAGCAGCCGGAGCTGGTTCTCCTTCTGCACCCGGCGGCGGGAGAACTCCGCCACCCGCCCCGCCGGATCGGCCACCTCCGCCTCGAACTGACGCACGTCCAGCTCCGAGATGAGCCCCTGCGCGAAGCGCTGCTCCGCCAGCGACAGCGTGGCCCGGCGGCTGGCGAGGGTCTCCTCGGCGATGCGCTGGTCCTCGTCCAGCTCGCGCAGCTCGAGGTAGGCGGTGGCCACGTCGCTCACCAGCGAGAGCACCGTGGCGCGCTGGTCCGACTCCCGCGCCGCGTAGTCGAACCGCGCCGCCTGGCCCTGGCGCCGCAGCTTGCCCCAGAAGTCCAGCTCCCACGACAGGTCGGCGGTGATGCGCACCGCGTCGAACTGCTGCGGCGGGAAGGCGCCGAAGATGCTCTGGTTGGTGCTGGCGGTGCCGCTGGCGCTGAGCTGGGGGAAGAGATCCGCCCGCGCCACGCCCAGCTGGGCACGGTACTCCCGCACCCGGGCCACCGCGACCCGCAGCTCCCGGTTGTTGGCCACCGCGGTCCGCACCAGCTCCACCAGCGCCGGATCATTGAGCACCGTGAGCCACGCCAGGTCCCCGGTGGCGTCGAGGGTGAGCTCGGCGTCCGGCGTGCGCGCCACCCCGGCGCTCTCCGCCGGCTGCCCCTGCCGCGCCGCCGCGAGCGAATCGAAGAACGCCCGCGCGGGGGCCCCCGTCGGGGCGCTCCGCTGGGTGAGGGGCGCCGGGGCGGGGCCCGGGTCAATGGTCGGGCCCACCGCGCAGGCGGCGGTGAGCAGGAGCAGCGTGGAGGTCAGGCGAAGATTGGGCATGGTCAGTGGCCCTCCACCGCGGGCGCGGCGGCCAGGGGAGCGGGGCTCCGCTGGCTGCGCTCGCTGAAGCGGCGGATGAGGGCGAAGAAGAGCGGAATGAAGAAGATGCCGACCAGCGTGGCGGTCAGCATCCCGGCGAAGACGCCGGTGCCGAGGGAGCGCCGGCTGGCCGCCCCGGCGCCGCTGGCGATCGCCAGCGGCAGCACCCCGAGAATGAAGGCGAACGAGGTCATCAGGATGGGCCGGAACCGCTCCCGCGCCGCCTCGGCGGCGGCCTCCGCGATGCTCGCCCCCCGGTGGCGCAGCTCGGTGGCGAACTCGACGATCAGGATCGCGTTCTTGGCCGCGAGCCCCACCACCGTGAGCAGCCCCACCTGGAAGTAGACGTCGCTCGCCATCCCGCGGACATACACCCCGACGAACGCCCCGAAGATCCCGAAGGGAATACCGAGCAGCACCGCGAAGGGGATGGACCAGCTCTCGTACTGGGCGGCGAGCACCAGGAACACCAGCACCAGCCCCAGCGCGAAGACCAGCCCGCTGTCGCCGCTCGAGGCCCGCTCCTGGAACGACTGGCCGCTGTAGCCGTAGCCGACCCCCTGGGCTTCGTACTTGTCGGCCACCAGCCGCTCCACCGCGTCCAGCAGCTCGCCGGAGCTCCTGCCCGCCGCCGGGACGCCGGTGATGAGGGCGGAGGTGAAGCCGTTGAAGCGGGACTGGATGCTCGGCCCGCCGCGGAACTCGGTGCGGGTGAGCGCGCCCACCGGCACCATCTCGCCGCGGTTGCTGCGCACGTAGAGCCGCCCGATGTCCTCGGGCCGCTGCCGGAACGGCGCCTGCGCCTCCGCCTGCACCCGGTAGGTCTTGCCGTACAGGTTGAAGTCGTTGATGTAGAGCGTGGACAGCATCGCCTGCAGGGTCTGGAACAGGTCGGTGAGCGCCACCCCCCGGGCCTTGGCCGCCTCCCGGTCCACGTGCAGGTAGAGCTGCGGCACGTCGGCGCGGAAGGTGGTCTGCACCCCGCCGAACTCGGGCAGCTTGTTGGCGTCCTGGATGAAGGCCTGCACCTCGCCGGCGAACTGCGCGAACGTCTGCCCCCCGCGCGCCTGCAGGTTCATCTCCAGGCCGCTGGTGGTGCCGAGGCCGGGGATCTCGGGGAAGTTGAAGGCGAAGGCGAGCGCTTCCTTCATCTGCCACAGCTGGCCGTTGGCCCGGCCCACGATGGCCTCCAGCGCCAGGTCGGGGCGGTTGCGCTCTTCCCACCGCTTCAGGTTGATGAAGATGATGGCGCTGTTGGTCTGGGCCGCAAAGCTGAGCGCGTCCACCCCGACCAGCGCGCCCACGTGGGCCACGCCCTCGTCCTGGAGCAGGAACTGCTCGATCTCGCTGACCACCGCCTCGGTGCGCTGCTTGGAGGCGCCGTCCGGCAGCTGCACGGCAATGGCGAAGAAGCCCTTGTCCTCCGAGGGGATGAACGCCCGCGGGGTGCGCTGGAACAGCACCACGGTGAGCGCCAGGATCGTGGCGAACACCGCCAGCGTGGTGCGCGGGCGCCCCAGGATCCGGGTGACGCCGCCGATGTAGCGGTCGGTGACCTTCCCGAACACGTGGTTGAACCAGCAGAAGAACCGGTTGGTCGAATGGTCCGGGGTGGTGTCTTCCTTCAGCAGCAGGGCGCAGAGCGCGGGGGTGAGCGTCAGCGCCACGATGCCGGAGATCACCACCGAGAGCACGATGGTCACCGCGAACTGCTTGTACATCTCGCCGGTGATGCCGCCCAGGAAGGCCACCGGGATGAACACGGCGCAGAGCACCAGCACGATCGCGATCAGCGCGCCCCCCACCTGCCGCATGGCGCGGTCGGCGGCCACCTTCGCCGAGACCTTCTCCTCCGCCATGATGCGCTCGACGTTCTCGATCACCACGATGGCGTCGTCCACCACGATGCCGATGGCCAGCACCAGCCCGAACAGCGTCAGCACGTTCACCGAGAAGCCGATCAGCAGCAGGCCGAGGAAGGTCCCGATCACCGACACCGGGACCGCCAGCACCGGGATCAGGGTGGCGCGCCAGCTCTGGAGGAAGAGGAACACCACCAGCGTCACCAGGACCATCGCCTCCGCCAGGGTCTTCACCACCTCGCGGATGGACTCGGTGATGAACGGCGTCGTGTCGTAGGGCATGACCCAGCGGACCCCCTCGGGGAAGCCGCGCTGGAGCTCGTTCATCCGGGTCTCGAACGCCTGCCGCACGTCGAGCGCGTTGGCGCCGGTGCGGAGGTAGACCAGCAGGAAGGTCGTGGGCTTGCCGTCCACCCGCGCCACCTGGTCGTAGTTGCGCGCCCCCAGCGTCACCCGGGCCACGTCCTTCACCCGCACCAGCGAGCCGTCGGGACGGGCGCGCAGGATGATGTCGCCGAACTCCTCCGGCGTGGTGAGCCGCCCCTGGGTGGTGACGGGCACGGTGAACTGGGTGCCGCTCGGCGAGGGCTCCCGCCCCAGCCGCCCCGCCGGGTTCGTGGTGTTCTGCTCCCGCACCGCGGCGGCGACGTCGCCCACGGTCAGGCCCAGCTGTGCCAGCTTGTCCGGGTCCAGGGACAGGAGCATCGAGAACTCGAGCTGGCCGAACACCCGGGCGTTGCCCACGCCGGGAATCCGCTTGATCTCGTCCTCGATGTAGAGCTTGGCGTAGTTGGTGAGGTACGCCGCGTCGTAGCGCGGGTCGTCGGAGAAGAGCGCGGTGGCGAACAGGATGTCGCTCTGCGCCTTGGTCACCACGATGCCGTTGGTCCGCACCGCCTCCGGCAGCTGCGGCTCCGCCAGCTTCACGGCGTTCTGCACGTCCACCGCGGCCAGGTCCTGGTCGCGGTTGATGTCGAAGTACACCTGCAGGTTGAGCGCGCCGTCGGCGCTGTTGGTGGACTTGAAGTACAGCAGGCCGTTCAGCCCGGAGAGCTGCTGCTCGATCGGCGCCGCCACCGCCTGGGCCACGTCCTCCGCGGTCGCGCCGGGGTACACCGCCGAGACGCTCACGGCCGGCGGGGTGATGAGCGGGTAGCGGTTGACCGGCAGCCGCTGCAGCGCGAACAGCCCGAGCAGCGTGATGGTGATGCTCAGCACGGCGGCCAGCACCGGCCGCCGGATGAAGAAGTACCTGATCTCGGGCTCGCTCACCGGGCGGCCTCCCCGAAGGGCACCGGACGCACCACCGCGCCGGGGCCGGTCTTCTGGAAGCCATCCACGATCACCCGGTCGCCGGCCGCCAGCCCCTGCTCCACGATCCAGCGGTCACCGGTCCACGGACCGACCACGATGTCGCGCACCGAGACCGTGTCGCCCTGCCCCACGACGTACACCAGGCGCCGCCCCATCTGCTGCTGCACCGCGCGCTGCGGGATCGCGATGGCCTGCGGCCGCGCGATGCCGGAGATCCGCACCCGGGTGAACTGGCCCGGCACCAGCCGCCGGTCCTGGTTGGTGAACCGGGCCCGGAACTCCTGGGTGCCGGTCCCCGCCTCGAGCACCGGGTCGATGTAGTCCAGCACCCCCTTCTGGGGGATGACCTGCCCGTCGGGGAGCACCACCTCGATGCCGAGCGCGCTGCCGGGCCGGAGCAGCGCGGAGGTGCGCGGCGAGGACCGCCAGGCCAGCAGCTGCTGGCTCGACGGGCGGAAGGAGACGTAGACCGGATCGAGCTGGTCGATCGTGGTGAGCAGGTCGGCGGAACCCGATACCCGCCCGCCCAGCTCCAGGTTCGCCTTGCCCACCCGGCCGAAGATTTCGGCGCGGACGGTGGTGTCGTCCAGGTTCTTCTTCGCCTGGTCGTACGCCGCCTGCGCCTGCAGCAGGGCGGTCTCGGCGTCGTCCACGTCCTTCTGCGCCACGGCGTGATCCGCCAGCAGCGGCCTGAGCCGGTTCACGGTGCGCTGGGCGTTCTGCAGCCCCGCTTCCGCGCTCCGGAAGGCGGCCTCGTACACCGTCTTGTCGATCTGGTAGAGCACCTGGCCGGGGCTCACCGTGGCGCCTTCGCTGAACGGGCGGGCGGTGATGATCCCGATCACCGGGCTCCGGACCTCCACCCGCCGGTAGGCCTGCACCGTGCCCACGAACTCGAACTCCTCGGGCACCGTCTCCGGGACGATCGTCACCACGCTCACCTCGGTGGGCGGCGGCGCCGGCCGCTCCGCCGCGCCGGCCTTGCCGCAGCCGCTCACGCCCGTCACCAGCAGGACCACCGTCCCGATCACCAGACTGCCGCGAGCCATACCGTTCTCGTTTCGTTGCGCACGTTGTGGGCTTACCGTCGCTACCGTCGCTACCGTCGTTACCGTCGTTACCGTCGCCACCCCCTACAACCCCTCTCCCAGAAACGCCGCCCCCGGCGCCGCCAGCGCGTGATCCACCGACGCCAGGAACTGCGCGAAGAGCGTCTCGGCATCGGGGGAGGACGCGTCGAAGCGGGAGAAGTGCTTGACCTCGAGCATCAGCCCGGCGAGCCCGGCCCCGAGCAGGCGGGCCTGCACCTCGGGGTCGAGCGGGCGGAACTCGCCGCTCCGGACCCCGGCGGCCAGCGCCCCCATCACCAGCCGGCGGTAGCGCTGGCCGATCTCCCGGCACATCAGGCCGGTGGCCTCCGGAAACGTCTTTGCCTTGGCGAGGCCGAAGAGGATCAGGTCAGCGGTCGCGGAGTCGGTGAGGAGCTGCCACTTCCGCGCGAGGATCTTGTGCAGCAGCTCCCGATAGCTCCCCTGGTGCGTGGCGGTCAGCGCCTCACTCTCCACCACCACCGTCAGGAACCGCTCCGCGAGGGTGGCCTCGAAGAGGTCTCCCTTGGAGCCGAAGTAGTTGAGCACCGTGCCGCTGCTCACGCCCGCCCGCCCCGCCACCTCGGCGATCGTGGCGCAGTCATAGCCGCTCTCGCCGAACACCTCGGCGGCGGCTTCCAGGATCTCCCGCCGGCGCTCAGTGGGGCGGCGCTGCCAGCGGGGATTGTCGGTATCGGAGTCGGGTTTCACCATGAGGGGGCACAACTTGTTGAATCATGGGTCAATTGTCAATGGTAAAGTGTTATAAGACATTGCTGTACGTTACTGAAAGCTGTTGAATCATCATGCAACAACAACCACAGCAATCACTTGGCACGGCCTTACCGGTCTCGAACCCCGATCCGGTATCCGGAGCCCAGCGGCCGACGTAGGTTCGCTCCATGCCCCTCCGGATACTCAGCACCTGCCTCTTCCTGCTCGGCTGCCAGGCCCCGCCGGCACCGGCCGACGACGCGGCCCTCCGCGTGCTCTTCATCGGCAATTCGTTCACCTACGCCAACGACCTCCCGGCGGCGTTCGAGGCGGTGGCGCTCCAGGCTGGCCTGCCGCGGCCGCGGACCGCGATGGTCGCCTTCCCCAACGCCGCGCTGCAGGACCATCTGGTGGAGGGAACGGCGCTGGCAACCCTCGCGCGGGAGCGCTGGGATTTCGTGGTGCTGCAGCAGGGGCCCTCGACCCTGCCGGAGAGCCGGGACTCGCTGGTGGCGTGGACGGCGCAGTTCGCGCCGCCCATCCGGGCCGCGGGCGCGGAGCCGGTGCTCTACATGGTGTGGCCGGGGATGGACCAGCCGGGGCCCCTCGCCGCCTGCCGGGCCTCGTATGCGGCGGCCGCGGCGGCGGTGCAGGGACACTTCGCCCCGGTCGGGGAGGCGTGGCAGCTGGCGCTGGCGGAGCGGCAGACCCTCTCGGTGGCGGCGGGGGATGGCTTCCATCCCTCCACGGCGGGGACCTACCTGGCGTCGGTAGTACTGTTAGGCACCGTGGCGGGGGTGGACCCGGTGACGCTGCCCCAGTCGATCCCGGGGATGACCAACATTCCCGAACTCACCATCCGGCGGCTGCAGGAAGCGGGACGAACGAGCCTGGTCGGCGCGGGGTGGCGGGCGGGAGCTGCCCTCCGCCGCTCGAGGGACCCGTAACCGGATCGCGCCGCACTGCCACCCAAGGAAAAAGGCCCCCTCGGTGGAGGGGGCCTGAGTCGTTTCCTGCCGCTCGAATGGCTGGGGAGGGAATTGAACCCCCGACACGCGGATTTTCAGTCCGCTGCTCTACCAACTGAGCTACCCAGCCGTGAAGGGGCGGGAATATACGACGCCCGGGGTACGGGCGGAAAGGGGCCCCGGAGAACCAGATAGCGGCTCCCCGGCGGCCCCTGGGCGAGCTATTCTCGTGGAGCCATGCGAACCCTGCTCTGCGCCCTCCTGCTCCTCCTCGGCGCCTGCGCCGCCGAGGTGAGCCCGTACTTCTCGGTGGTCCGGGAACCGGTGCCCGGCGGCACCCGGCTCCGGCTCGAGCCGGCGCCCGGGGTCCGGATCAACGCCCAGCAGAAGCCGGCCCTCCAGCGGCCGGACAGCACCGTGCTCCGCTTCGATTCCCCCGCCCTGACGGCCGACTCCGCCTACTTCACCGAGCCGCCGGAGCTGGTCGTCTCCGGCTCCACCCGCGGCCGCCTGGTGGCGTCCATCTGCCCCGCCGGCGAATTCGTCTGCAAGGCGGCGGTCCTGACCCTGCGTTAGGCGCTGGCAATATCAACCACGAAGGCCACGAAGACCACGAACGGTTTATGGGTGGTGCTTCGTGTGCTTTGTGCCCTTTGTGGTTGATTCCTCCCGGTTCAATCCGCATCTTGGAGTCATGCCCCACCCCTCCCTGCCGAATCTCCTGGTGCTGGATCATCCCCTCATCCAGCACAAGCTGACCCTGCTCCGCGACCGCGCCACCAGCACCCGCGACTTCAAGCACCTGGTGAGCGAGATCGCCATGCTCATGGCCTACGAGGCCACCAAGGACCTCCCCACCGAGGCGGTGCAGATCGACACCCCCCTGGAGCGGATGCAGGGCCGCATGGTCTCCGACAAGAAGCTCACCCTCGTCCCCATCCTCCGCGCCGGGCTCGGCATGGTGGACGGGGTCTCCGAGCTGCTCCCCACCGCGCGGGTGGGCCACATCGGCGTGGCGCGCGACGAGACCAGCCTCGAGCCCACCCGCTACTACGCCAAGATCCCGGGCGATCCCAGCGAGCCGAACAAGGACCTCTCGGTGCGCGCCACCGATCGCGACTTCTTCATCCTCGACCCGATGCTCGCCACCGGCGGCTCCGCCACCGCGGCGGTCACCACCCTCAAGACCGCCGGGGCCCGCCGCATCCGCTTCCTCTGCATCGTGGCCGCCCCGGAAGGGGTGCGCCGGATGCTCGACGGCCATCCCGACGTGCGGATTTACGCCGCCGCGCTGGACCGCGGCCTCAACGCGCAGGGCTACATCGTCCCCGGCCTGGGCGACGCCGGCGACCGCCTCTTCGGCACCCGATGATCCAGCTGGCGCTGCTGCTGGCGCTGGCGACGGCGCAGGACCCGCCCCGCCGCGCCGTCGCCGTGACCTTCGACGACCTGCCGGTGGCGGGCCGCACCGTGTCGATCGCCGCGCGCGAGTCGGTCACCGCCGGCCTGCTCCGCGCCATCGGGAAGCACCGGGTGCCCGCGATCGGCTTCGTGAACGAGATGCAGCTGGAGGATGCCGCCGGCCGCGCCGACCCGCGCCAGCTGGCGCTCCTCCGGCGCTGGCTCGACGCCGGCCTCGAGCTCGGTAACCACACCTGGGGCCACCCCGATCTCCACCGGGTGACGCTCGCCGAGTTCACCGCCGACCTGCTCCGCGGCGAACGCCAGCTCCGCCCCCTCCTCGCCGCGCGACAGCAGGCGCCCCGCTTCTTCCGGCACCCTTTCCTGCACACCGGCCGGAGCGTGGCGGTGCGGGACTCGCTCCACGCCTTCCTCGCCACCCACGGCTACCGGGTGGCGCCGGTCACGATCGACAACTCGGATTACGTCTTCGCCAGCGCCTACCTCGCGGCTCGGGAGGCGCGGGACACCGCCCAGGCGGCGCGGATCGCCGCCGAGTACCTGGACTACATGGAACGGGTGGTCACCTGGTACGAGGGCCAGTCGGTGGCGATCGCCGGGCGGGAGATCCCCCAGGTGCTGCTGCTCCACGCCAATGCGCTGAATGCCGCGACCTTCGACCGGCTCTGCGCGATGCTCCGCGGCCGGGGCTATCGCTTCGTTCCGCTGGCGGACGTCCTGGAAGACCCGGTCTACCAATCGCCGGACACCTATGCCGGCCCCGCGGGCATCAGCTGGCTGCACCGCTGGGCGCTCACTCGGCAGATGCCGACCACCACCTACGCCGGCGAGCCGGAGGTGGCGGGGTGGGTGCAGGAGATCGCGCGGCGGTAAGGCGGTTGGGCGGTAAGGCGGTTGGGCGGTTAGGATGCTAGGCTACGTAGTACCAACTCAACCCTTCGCCGAGCCGCCGAGCCGCCGAGCCGCCGAGCCGCCGAGCCGCCGAGCCGACTACCCATGCCCCATCGCATCACCTTCCATGGCGCCGCCGGACAAGTCACCGGCTCGATGCACCTGCTGGAGACGGCGGGGGCGCGGGTGCTGCTCGACGCCGGCCTCTTCCAGGGGCGGCGGGCCGAGAGCCACGCGCTCAACGCCCGCCTGCCGGTGGATCCCCGCACCCTGGACGCGGTGATCCTGAGCCACGCCCACATTGACCACGCCGGCCGGCTGCCGCTGCTGGTGAACCGCGGCTACCACGGCCCCATCTTCGCCACCCCCGGCACCCGGGACCTCTGCGCCGTCATGCTCCCCGACGCGGCGCACATCCAGGAGAAGGACGCGGAGTTCCTGTCGCGCCGCGGCAAGGTGGGGCCGGAGAGCGAGCCGCTCTACACCCTGGCGGACGCCGTCGCGGTGCAGGACCTCATCGTCGGGCTCCCCTACCGCCGGGTGCACCACCTGCGGAAGCACCTGGCCTTCGAGTTCACCGACGCCGGCCACATCCTCGGCTCGGCCTCGGTGGACCTCCGGATCACCGAGGCCCCGACCCACCGGCTGGTCTTCTCCGGCGACATCGGCCGCACCGGGCTCCCCATCATCCGGGACCCCGACCCCCCCGCCGGCCCGGTGGACACGCTGATCATCGAGTCCACCTACGGCAACCGCACCCACGAATCGGTCGGCGACGCCGAGACCCACCTCGGCGACCTCGTCCGTCGGGTGGCGGGACGGGGAGGCAAGCTCCTGATCCCCTCGTTTGCGGTGGGGCGCACCCAGGAGCTGGTGTACAGCCTCCACCGCCTGTTCCGTGCGGGGAAGATTCCCGGCGTCCCGATCTTCGTGGACAGCCCGCTGGCGGTGGACGCCACCGCCGTCTTCCGGCTCCACCCCGATCTCTTCGACCGGGGCGAGCAGATGATCGAGCACACTACCGCGCTGTTCGACTTCCCCCTGGTGCAGTACGTCCGCGACGCGCAGGAGTCGAAGAAGCTCAACCACCTCACCGGCCCCGCGGTGATCATCGCCGCCAGCGGCATGGCGGAGTCGGGGCGCATCCTGCACCACCTCCGCAACCGGATCGGCGATCACCGCACCCTCGTCCTCTTCGTC
>JAEUJI010000268.1 GCA_016794805.1 Gemmatimonadota bacterium | reverse complement strand
CGTCGGCGTCGGGCAGGCCTCCTCGGGGTGGTGCCGTTCCCACCAGCCCTGGGCCCGCTCTTCGCTCCACGCCTCGGGGCCATAGATCGCCGCCAGGCGCCGCGAGACTTCGGCCGCCGTGGCGGGCCGGTCCGCCGGCCGCTTGGCCAGGCAGGCGAGGACCAGCTCGTCCAATGCGGGCGGGATGGGAAGTTCCATGCGGCGGGAGGGTGGCACCGGCGGCTCGTTGATGTGCAGCAGGAGCTGCTGCATCGCGTTGCGGGCCTCAAACACCAGCTGCCCGGTCAGCAGCCAGTAGGCCACGCATCCCAGGGCGTAGATGTCCACCCGGTGGTCAATCGGGGTGGTCCCCAGCGCCACCTCGGGCGCGATGAACGCCGGGGTGCCGGCGGTGGCGTTGGGCGCGGTCAGCATCTGCTCCCGGCGGTCCTCCTCGCCCCGGGCCTTCACCAGCCCGAAGTCCAGCACTTTCACGAAGTCCACCTCCAGCCCCATCCGGCAGGTGAAGATGTTGGAGGGCTTGATGTCCCGGTGGATGAGCCCTCGCTGGTGCGCTTCCTCCAGGGAGTGGCAGGCCTGGCGCAGGAGGTGCGCCACCCGCTCCGGTGGCTGCGGGCCGAAGCGCTCCACCAGCAGCTCGGTGTCGATCCCCTCCAGCATCTCCATGACCAGGAAGAAGGTGCCGTCCTGGGCCACGCCGAAGTCATACAACCCGATGGTGTGCGGCGAGCGGAGCGATGCCGATGCCTCCGCCTCCCGGCGGAACCGCTCGACGATCACCCGGGTCTTCTCCGCGGAACTCTCCCCCAGCACTTCGGGACGGATGATCTTCACCGCGGCCGGCCGGGCCAGCATCTGGTGGGAGGCACGGTAAACCTCGCCCATGCCGCCCTTCCCCAGCACCTCCTCCAGCCGGTAACTGCCGAGCTGGCGGGCGCGGCGCACCTGCTGCCCCAGCTGGCGGATGATCTTGGCCGGCACCACGGCGATGACCGCGCAGATGTAAGTGGGCAGGAAGTTCCAGGTCAGGTAGGTCGGCGACGTATCGATCGGCACCCCGCGCAGCCAGGTCAGCGCCAGCCCGACCGGATCCATGCTCGCCGCGACGACCGAGACCACGAAGGTCCGCGTCGGGCTCATCGGCACGATCGCCGGATAGATCAGGATGAGGATGCACAGCCAGGAGACGCGGGGTGAGATCGCCGGCGGCGCCCACTGGCTCACGATGCCGGTGAGCAGGCAGTTGATGATGAGGAAGCCGGAGCTCACGTTCACCAGCAGCCGGGGCCTGTCGTGCAGCCGCCCCGCCACCGTCATGAGGGACACCGCGAGCGCGAGCCCCACGAGGCTGATAGGCAGGCCCGGCCAGGGCCAGACGGTTTCCAGGATCGCGGGACGGCCCATCATCCGCGCCAGGACGGTGTTGACCGTCAGGGAGACGGTCCACAGCCCCCCCGACACGAGAGCCACAGCAAAGACCCGCTTGCAGGTCTGCGCGATCAGTTCACCCGGGAGGCTCGGGCTCGACAGGCTTGTCGGGGAGGGCTGGGCGGGGGTGGAGGCGCGGCGCTGGAGCAGGCGGGGCCCGGTCATGAGGCCGCCCGGTGTGCGCGCCACCACGCCTGCGCCTGGGCCTCGCCCCAGGGCTCCGCCGGGACCAGGGCAAGCGACGCCGCGAGCGCCGCGGCACTGGGCGGCCGGTCGGCCGGCGCCTTGGCCAGGCACGCCAGGATGACCCGCTCCAGCGCCGGGGGCACCGGCAGCTCGGTCCGCTGCGACGGCGGGACCGGCGATTCCCGCAGGTGCCGCGCAATCACCTGCAGCCCGTGGTCCCCCTCGAACACGACATGGCCGGTGAGCAGGTAGTACCCGACGCAGCCGAGGGCATAGAGATCGGCCCGGCCGTCGAGCGGCTCGCCCAGCGCCGCCTCCGGCGCCATGTAGGCCGGCGTCCCCGCCGCGAAGCCCGCCCCCGTGGGGTGGGACTGCCCCGCGGGCCCGGCCGCGACCGACTTCACCAGCCCGAAGTCCAGCACCTTCACGAAGTCGTGCCGCAGACCCAGCCGGCCAATGTGAATGTTGGCGGGCTTGATGTCCCGGTGCACCAGCCCCCGGGCATGCGCCTCCTCGAGCGATTCACACACCTGGCGGAGGATGTGAATGACCCGGGCCGCGGGCAGCGGCCCCTTCGATCGCACCAGCGTTTCCAGGTCCATGCCGTCGAGCAGCTCCATGACGAAGTACAGGGTGCGGTCCTCGGTGATGCCGAAGTCGTACAGCTCCACTGTGTGCGGCGAGCGAAGCGAGGCCGCCGCCTCGGCCTCCCGCCGGAAGCGATGCACCGCCAGCCGTGCCTCCTCGCCGTCCGCGGCGCCGAGCATCTCGGGCCGGATCAGCTTGATCGCGGCCGGCCGGGCGAGCATCCGGTGGGTGGCGCGGTAGACCTCGCCCATGCCCCCGCGGCCCAGCAGCGCTCCCAGCTGATAGCTGCCCATTTCGCGGGCCCGCGCCACCTCGCGGCCCAGGCCGTACACCACCCCCGCGGCGAGATAGGCGAACCCGACCGACACCGCGGGCCCGAAGCTCGCCTGGAAGTAGGCCCAGGGGTCGCTGACCCACACCAGGCCGACCCGGTCCAGCAGCAGCAGCGACAGCGGCGAGGTGGCGGCCGCCAGGCCGGCGGCCACCAGCATCCGGCGGGGCGGGCCCGGCATGACGAGCGGGAACATGATGACAACGGCGGGAACCCAGGTACGGTTCGGCAGCCGGCCGGTGGAGAGGTATTCCTGCCAGAAGGTGACCATGGAGATCGCGAAGCAGATGGCGACTTCGTACACCAGGCCGAGGGCGTGCAGGCGGGAGGGAGACACCCGCTGGCGGCGGGCGGCCCACCAGAGCCCCGCGGAGGCCAGCACCGCGCCGACGTTGACCCACTGCACCTGGCGGCTCTGGAATGAGCCCTCCGGGAGCGGGGTGCCCGTGACCCGGACATACACCCACGCCCCGAGAAAGAGCGCCAGGTCGACCCCGAAGCCGAACAGGAAGAGCCCCGCCAGCAGCCGCACGCGGCCCCGAACCTGTTCCAGCAGGTCGGGCGGGAGGGCGAGCGACACGCCCGGCGCCGTCAGCGCGTGCGGGTCGCTGCCGGATTCAGCGAGCGGGAGCCCGATGAACTGGTGGGTGGGGCTCGCCGCCGCGGGCGGAGCGATGGTCATGGGTGGTTGTAGCATAGGGGAGACGGGACGTCAAGAATAGTCCCGGCGGCCTCCCCGCCATCACCGGTTCAGCGCAGCGGGTTGCCGTTCTCGAAATCGAAGAGGGTCACCCGGCGCAGGCGGTAGTAGGCCTGCCAGTAGCCCCGGAGCGCCTGCACGAACTGGGTCAGGGCGGCGTCCTTCTCGCTCTGCGCGATGTACAGGTTGTCGATCGCGATCCGGCCGATGACATACCGGTTGTAGGCCACGTCGAACCGGCGCAGGGCCACGGTATCCGCCTTGGCGGAGAGCAGCAGGTTGCGCCGGGCCTGCACCAGTTCCAGCGCGGCGAAGTGCGCCTCCTGCGCGGTCTGGTCCAGCGCCAGCCGCGTGGTGCTTTCCACCCGGTCGCGGTCGGCACGCGCCGCCTGCACGCTCTCCTTCCGCAGCCCCCATTGCAGCAGGGGGATGTCCACGGCGAGCGTGAACTGGCGCGCCTCCAGCAGGTTCCGGTAGGCCGAGCGGGCCTCCGTTCCGGTGGCGTTGAAGCCGTAGCTGGCGGAGACGGTAGCCCCCATCCCGTTGTTGAGCCGGGCCTCGTTGATCCGCCGCCGGGCCTGGACGGCCTGCAGCTCGGCGTCGCTCGTCACCGAGCGGTTCCGGAGCGCCTCCGCCACCGCCAGCGTCGTGTCGGGGGTGAAGTCGGGTACCGTGGTGGAGACGGCGATCGCGAGCGCTTCCCCCGGCGCCATGTTGAGCACCAGCCGCAGGCCCGAGAGGGCGCGCTGGTACTCGAGCCGCGCCGCGTCGAGGGCGTTGCGGGAGCGCAGCAGCGCCAGCTCGCTCTGCAGCAGGTCGTTCTCGCCGATGCGCCCGACCTCATACCGGCCCGTGTTCAGGGTGTAGAGGGTGTCGTTGGTCGCGGCATTGGCCTCGGCGTTCCGCAGGGCCACCTGGGCGGCATGCACGTCGAAAAAGAGGTTGGCGGTCTGCAGCGCGATGTCCTCCCGCGCCTCCCGGAACTGCCGTTCGGCCACCTCGGCCCGGAGCGGCTGCTCCTTCCGGTCCCAGCCGTTGTCATTGGAGCGGAAGAGCGGCTGGCGGAGCCCCACCTCGACCGGGGTCGAGGACCAGGTGCGGGTCGTCTGCTGGCCGCTCACCGACAGCCGGGACAGCGCCGAGGACACGAAGAAGTCCCCGCCGGTGAGCGGCAGGGTCTGCGACATCGTGGCCGTGAGTTCCCCCTGCACCTGGTCCTGGGGACGGAAGCTGGTGCTGCCGTCGGGCTGCAGTACCGGAATGATGGCGCGGTTGTAGGACGGCACCGTGCCGCCCAGCGTGAGCCGGGGGAGCTGCCGGGAGTAGAAGGCGTTGTCCCGGTAGCGCGACGCGTCCCGGTTGGCCCGGGCGGTCTCGGCCAGCCGGCTCTGGGCCAGCGCCCGGGCCACCGCCTGCTCCAGGGTGAGCGGCTCCTGGGCAGTGGCCGCTGCCGGACCGGCCAGCAGGAACGCGGCCAGGGCCAGGCCGATCCGAGGGAGGATCCGAAGGGCCATGGGGCTCACTCGTAGCGGAGGGAGGTGACCGGGTCCTGCCGGGCGGCGCGCATCGCGGGTACGATGCCGAACGCCAGTCCCACGGCGAACGAGACCCCGAAGGCGATCAGGACCGAGAACGTGGAGACGATGGTGCGCACGTCGGCGGCGCGCTCGATGACCAGGCTGAGCGCCACGCCGAGCACGATGCCGGCGAACCCGCCCGTGACGCTGATGAGCACCGCCTCCATCAGGAACTGGAACAGGATGTCCTTCTCGGTGGCACCCACCGCCCGGCGCACCCCGATCTCGCGGATCCGTTCCAGCACCGACGCCAGCATGATGTTCATGATCCCGATCCCGCCGACCACCAGCGAGATCGACGCGATCGCGCCGAGGACGATATTGAAGATGGCCTTGGTGCGCTGCTCCTGCTTGAGCAGCAACTCCGGCACGCTGATCTCGAAGTCCACGACCGTGTTGTGGCGCCGCGCCAGCATCCGCTGCGCGATCTCGGCCACCGGCACCACCTGGCCCGTCTCCGCCACCCGGACGATGATCCGGTCCAGCTGGTGCGGGTTGGCGCGCTCGGCCCGGACCTCCTCACTCTCCTCCTCCCCCGCGCGGGTGAAGGTCCCGGCCCGCGCGGCCTGCTCGATGTCCTGCTGGGTGAGGAGGGCCCGGTTGCGGTACCGGGTCAGCATGGTGTGCACCGGGACGTAGACATCCATGTTCGCGTCCCGGATGCCGAGCCGCGCCGCGGTCTCGGTGGCGACCCGCCGGTCGGCCAGGACCCCGACCACCGTCAGCCAGATCTCGCCCACCTTGAGCGGCTTGCCGATCGGATCATCGGTGGTGAAGAACCGGGTGCGGAGCCCCTGGCCGATGATCGCCACCGGCAGCCCCCGCGCCACCTGCTCGGGGCTGAACCACCGCCCCTGCGCCAGGGCCAGGTTGGTGAGCCGGAAGTAGGTCGAGTCCACCCCCAGCACCTTCCCGGAGCGGCGGCGCCCCTCACGGGTGATCGAGGTGTTGAGCACGATTTCGGCGCTGGCCGCCTCCACCGCGGGAATGACCCGGGCCAGCGCCTGCGCGTCGGCGTAGGTCAGGCCCGGTGAGTACTTCTTCACCTCCCGGGTCGGCTCCTCGTCCGCCTTCCCTTCCTTCTGCTCCACCAGCGGGGTGATCATCACGTTGTTGGAGCCGAGGAGGCGCATCTGCTCCAGGATCTCCTGCTCCGCTCCCTTCCCCACCGCGAGCATCGCGATGACCGACGCCACGCCGAAGAGGATTCCCAGCGAGGTGAGCGCGGCACGGAGTTTGTTGTGCCGCACCGCCTCGAGGGCGGTGCGCAGGCCGAACGCCCCGTGCGCGAGGAGTTCCCGCCCGTGGCGAGCCAGCTCGGTGCGGTCGGTCGGCACCGGTCAGCTCTTCGCGGCGGGGCGGGTCGCCGGGCGGGCGGACTCGGCGGGCGGGGTGTACGGCTGCGCGGTCCGGGCCGTGTCTCCCCCCGCGGGCGGCGTCCCCGCCGTCGAGCCGGGGAGCCGCACCAGGGTGAGCTTGTTCCCATCCGCGGGCGGCGCCAGCAGCACCCGGTCGTCGGCCTCCAGTCCCTGGGTGATGACGACCTCGTCCTCGCTCATGGCGCCGGTGACAACTTCCTGCCGCACCGTGCTCCCGCCGGTAACCTTGTAGACGAAGGGAACACCCTCACTCCCGTTCACGGCCTCGAGCGGCACCGAGAGCACGTTGGGGAGCCGCAGGGTCTCGATGTTGTTGCCGGTGGTCATCCCGGGCCGGAGGGTGGTGTCCACCTCGGTCACGTTCACCTTCACCTCGAAGACCTTGGCGTCGGCGTTGGGCCGCTGCTCCCCCACATTGGCCACGCTGGTGACCGTGCCGGTGAGCCGCTTGCTGGGGTCGGAATCGAGGGTCATGACCACCTTCTGCCCCACCTGCACCTTCCGGATGTCGATCTCGTTCACGTAGGTGATGGACTCCATCTGCGTGAGGTCGGGGAGGGTGGCCACCCCCGGGTCCCAGGAATTCACCTGCGAGCCCGTGGTGCGCTTCCGGCCGTTCCATTCCTTGACGTAGATCACCATCCCCGGCGCGGGGGCCGTGATCGTGAACGCCTGCATCACCTGCTGCACCACCTGCAGCTTGTTCTTCTGCCGGTCGAGATCGGCGCCGACTTCCCGCATCTTGGCCTGGGCCTGGTCGGTCTTGGTCTTGTAGTCGAGCCGGGCCTGGGCCAGCGCCCGTTCCGCCTTCTCGAGGTCGATCTCCGCCTGGCGCCGCACGGTGGGCGCCTCGAACGAGGCCTGTTCCTTGGCCAGCCGCTTCTCCTCGAGCCCCAGTTCCATGCTGCGGATATCCTCCCGCGCCTTCGACAGGTTCAGGGTGGAGTCGAGCATGGCCTGCTCGTAGACCGCCTCCGCCTTCTGCAGCGCCAGCGACACCTCCGCCAGCTTGGGCGCCAGGCTCGACCGGTCCAGCTCGGCCACGAGGTCCCCCGCCTTGACCACGGTGCCCTCGGGGACGATCGAGGCGATCTTCATCTGGTAGATCTCGGCTTCCTGCACGTTGGGCGGGACGGTGATCTGCACGAACTTCCGGGCGCGGAGCTCGCCCGAGGTCGTGACCGTCACCACGAACTCGCCGCGCTTCACCCGCGCGACCACCGCCGAGGCCCCGCCGGCGGGATCCCGCGCGACCAGCCAGGTGGCCGGGACGCCCAGCACGATCAGGGCAAGGGCGGCGAGCACTCCGCGCTTCGGAAGGGGCGGCATGGGAACTCCTGGGCTGAGCTAGCGAACGGGACGCCGCTCCCGGTGGCGGGAGGGTGGCCCTAATGTGTCCGG
>JAEUJI010000253.1 GCA_016794805.1 Gemmatimonadota bacterium | reverse complement strand
TCGGGGAGAGGGTGGCGGGGTTCATGGGTTCGCTCCTTCCAGGGCTACGGGTGTCAGGCACAGGATCGTCGCCGTGAGGGCGACGGCGTTCTCGGTCTCTCCGGTCACCGTCACCGCGGTGCCGCCTTCGGGGGGCGCCACGGTGACCCTTCCCTTCCCTCGCGGCGCCGGAGCCGCCGCGCGGGTGTCGATCTCGATCACGCGGCCGGCGAAGAAGTCGCCGAACACCATGCCGAGGTAGAAGTCCTCCGGCCGCTGGGAGGAGGGGAGCACCAGCGACAGGCTCCGCAATCCTTCCTTGGGTCCGGTCCAGTCGGTGAACTGCACTCCCAGCCCCTCGGCGCCGGCCGCCGGTCCCGCGCAGGAGATCTCGCGGCCGCTCGTCTCATACACCCCCGGGTTGGCGCCGCCGGCGATCTCCACCCGCACCGCGGTGCCTGGATCGGGCGCCGACTGGCACCCGCCCAGCACCAGGCCGAGCAACAGGATCGGGCGGCTCCGGTACATCAGCGGCGCATCCGGCTGATCGGGGCCCGCAGCATGGCGCCGCCGGGGGCAGACTTCGCCTTGAACTTGCCGTTCACCGCAATCGTCATCTCCTGGGTCGGATCCGCGATCAGCCCGCCCACCGCGATGAAGTCGAAGGTCCCCTCGAAGCTCGAGCTGCTGGCGCTGGTCACCTTCACCGAGCCGGAGGTCGCCACGAACAGGCCGACCAGCTGCCCGTTCTCGCTGTCGTACGCCGCGGCCACCCAGTCGCCCTCGGCGGGGGTGCCGTTGATGCCGTCGAGCAGCGGGTAGGTCCCGGTGCCGGGGATTCCGCTCCCCATCCGGATGATCTGGATCAGCGCGCCGCCGGTCGGATCATCTTCCGACATTTCCACCGCGAAGATCTGCCCCGCCTGGGGGTCGCTGACCTCGCCGAACATCGCGTCGCCCTTCACCGTCGTCTCCACGTCGCCGGTCACCGTCGCGGTGAAGGCCGGGTTGCCGCCGTTGCCGGGGCCGGTCCCGCCGTCGCTGCCGCACGCCGCCAGCACCATCGCCGCCATGAGGGCCATCATCCGAGGGGTACGCATTTGTCGATCTTCTCCATGTGTGAGTGACTGTGTGATGCTCTGTCGTCGGCTCGCCGTGCGGTCGGGGTTCTGCGCGCTGCAGTTCGCGTTTCGATCCGGCGGCGCAATCCTCCCCGCCGCTCACTGACGCGCGCTCCACCCCGACCGCCCCGTCTCGCCTCTCCTGCACCCGACCGTCCGACCGTCCGACCTACCGTCCCTACCGTCCCTACCGTCGCTACCGTCGCTACCGTCGTTACCGTCGTCCCGTCCGCCTTGCTCGCCCTCCGCACGGTGGCTACAATAGGCCTCCCGTTCACCTCCCGATGAATTCCGCCCCACCCTCCGATCACCCGGCGATCACCTGGCGCAACGTGTTGTCCATCAACGGCTTTGACGCGGAGTCCCGGTGGACTGAGAGCTGGGGTTTGCTGCCCTTGCGGGCGCCGGCGGGGGGGCTGCTGGGGCGGGTGATGGCGGGGTACCGGGCGCCGGACCGGCATTACCACACCGTCCAGCACCTGGCGGAGTGCTTCGAGCGCTTCGATGAGGGGCGGGAGCTGGCCGAACGGGCCGGGGAAGTGGCGCTGGCGCTCTGGTTCCACGACGCCATCTACGACACCCACCGCGGGGACAACGAATCGGAGAGCGCCGCCGGGGCGGCGCGCGCCGTTCATGAAGCGGGGGGCGACGGCGCGGTCGCCGGCCGTGTGGCCGAGCTGGTGCTCG
>JAEUJI010000121.1 GCA_016794805.1 Gemmatimonadota bacterium | reverse complement strand
GGCGGCGGCTGGGCGTATCTCCGCGGGGACCGCCAGGACCCGCGCCGCTTCGGCAAGGTGCAGCTGGCATGAGGATCCCGGGCTTCACTTCCACCGCCAGCAAGCGGCCGGAGGCGCTCTTCGGGCCCGGGGCGCCGCGGGGGCTCCCCGTCAGGTTCACGCGGAGCGAGGGCGCGCGGCTCTGGGACGAGCAGGGACGGGAGTACCTCGACTTCGTGATGGCGCTGGGCGCCGTCGGGCTCGGGTACGGACACCCCGCCGTCTCCCGTGCGGCGCATGCCGCCGTGGACGCAGGGGTGGTCGGCTCCCTGCCGCCGGAGGCGGAGGAGCGGCTGGCGGAGCGGCTTGCGGGGCTGGTCCCCGCCATGGAGCGGACCCGGTTCCTCAAGACCGGCGCCGAGGCGGTGGCCGCGGCGGTGCGGCTGGCGCGCACCCACACCGGCCGCGACGGCCTGCTGCGCTGCGGCTATCACGGCTGGCACGACTGGTGTCAGTCGCCGGGCGCGCCGGGAGTTCCCGGCGCCGTCACCGCCCTGGCGGAGGAGCTCCCCTTCAACGATCCCGAACGGGCGCGGGCCCTCATCCGGCTGATCGGCGACCGGCTCGCGGCGGTGGTGATCGAGCCGGTCATCGAGGGGCCGCCGAGCGCCGAATGGCTGGCGGTGCTGCGGGAGGAGACGCGACGGGTCGGGGCGTTGCTGGTCTTCGACGAGATCAAGACCGGGTTCCGGGTGGCGCTGGGCGGCGCCGCCGAGCGCTACGGCGGCGAGCCGGACCTGGTGGTGCTGGGGAAGGCGCTGGCCAACGGCTTCCCGCTGGCGGCGGTCGGGGGCCGGCGCGCAGTCATGGAGGATGCCCGCCGGGCGTGGATCTCTTCTACCCTCGCCACCGAACTGGTGGCGCTGGCCGCGGCGGAGGCGACGCTCACCGTCATGCAGGGGAAGCAGGTGCCGGCCCATCTCGGCGCCGTGGGCCGGGTGCTGTTCGATGGCCTCGCGGAGCTGGCGCTGCGCTATCCGCTGCTGCTCGACGCCCCCGCCGGGGTGCCGGAGATGTGTTTCCTCAAGTACCGGAACGAGGAGACCGGCATCCAGCTCGCGCGGCGCGCGGCGGAGCGCGGGGTGCTGTTCAAGCGGAGCGCCTACAACTTCGTCTCGCTGGCGCACGACGGCGGCCTGGTCGAGCGGGGGCTCGAGGCGCTGGAGGAGTCCCTGGCCGAACTGGCCTCTCCGGGCGCCTGAAGCTTCCTTCACGGGGCGTTCAGGCCCCGCACCGCCCCCCCTCCTAGCTTGCCAGCATGGCCACGAGCGTCGGAGTTGTGTTCCAGGCCACCGGCCTGTCCAAGCGGTACCGGATGGGCGAGATCGATGTCTGGGCGCTCCGGGGAGTGGACCTGGAGCTCCAGGGCGGAGAGTTCGTCGTATTGCTCGGCCCCTCCGGCAGCGGCAAGTCCACCCTGCTCAATATCCTCGGCGGCCTGGACGTCCCCACCTCCGGCACCGTGCGGTTCCTCGACCACGACCTCACCGTGGACGATGACGCGGAGCTCACCCGCTTCCGCCGGGAGCATGTCGGGTTCGTCTTCCAGTTCTACAACCTGATCCCGAGCCTCACCGCGCTGGAGAATGTCGCGCTGGTGACCGAGATCGCGGAGCGGCCGCTCGATCCGGTCGAGGCGCTCCGGCTGGTGGGCCTCGAGGCACGGCTCCACCACTTCCCGGCGCAGCTCTCCGGCGGGGAACAGCAGCGGGTCGCGATTGCGCGGGCGGTGGCCAAGCGGCCGGACGTGCTCCTGTGCGACGAGCCGACCGGGGCCCTCGACTACGAGACCGGGCTCATGGTGCTGCAGGTGCTCGAGAAGGTGAACCGCGAGCTGGGGACGACGGTCGCGGTCATCACCCACAACGCCGCGATCGCCGGCATGGCGGACCGGGTCATCCGGCTCCGCAGCGGCCAGGTGGTGGACGTGACCCGGAACGCCCGCCGCCTGGCACCCACCGAACTCTCCTGGTAGCGGCGCATGTCCGCCCTCCGCCGCAAGCTCTATCGGGACGCCTGGCGCCACCGGGGGCCGCTCAGCGCGATCGCGGTGGTGATGACCTGCGGCGTGGCGCTGTTCATCGCGCTGCGCAGCATGCACGGCTACCTGCGCGAGCGGCAGGCGGCCTATTACGCCGACTCCCGGTTCGCCGATCTCTTCGTGCGGGTGACGCGGGCGCCGCGGGGGCTGGCCGCCCGGGTCCGCGCCATCCCGGGGGTCGGCGCCGTGGAGGCGCGGGTCGTCAGCGCCTCGCGCATGGACGTGCCGGGGCTGGATGAGCCGGCCACCGCGCTGCTGGTGTCGCTGCCGGAGCCGGGGCAGCCGGGGCTCAACACGGTGGTCCTCCGGGCGGGACAGCTCCCCGCCGCCGGGCGGCCGGACCAGGTGCTGGCCAGCGAGGCCTTTGCGAGGGCCAACGGGCTGGGCCCGGGCGACAGCCTGGCGGTCATCCTGCGCGGGCGCTGGGAGCGGGTGCAGATCGCGGGGACCGCCATCTCCCCGGAGTTCATCTATGAGATTCCGCCCGGCGCGGCCTCGGTCTTTCCGGACAACCGGCACTTCGGCGTAATCTGGATGCCCGCGGCCGGCCTGGCGGCGGCGCTGGACCTGACCGGCGCGTTCAACGACCTGGTCCTCCGCTTCGCGCCGGGCGCCATCCCGCTGGATATCGTCGAGCGGGTGGACGCGCTGCTGGCGCCTTACGGCGGGACGGGGGCGTACCTGCGGGCGGACCAGGTCTCGCATCAGTTCGTGGATTCGGAGATCGCCGAGACCCGGGTGACCAGCATCTTCCTGCCGGGGGTCTTCCTGGGGGTGACCGCCTTCCTCCTGAACCTGGTCCTCTCGCGCCTGGTCGCGACCGAGCGGGAGCAGATCGCGGTGCTCAAGGCGTTCGGCTTCCGGGACGGGGTCATCGCGCGGCACTACCTGGCCTTCGCGGCCATCCCGGTCGGTGTGGCGACCATTCCCGGCGGTGCGCTCGGGCTCTGGCTCGCGGGGCAGTTCGCCGCGATCTACGCCCGGTTCTACCAGTTCCCCAACGCGGCGTGGCACGCCGATCCCGCCGTGCTGCTGCTCGCGGTCGGGGTGAGCGGCGGCGCCGGCCTGCTGGGCGCGCTCGGCGCGGTGCGCCGGGTGGTTCGCCTGCCGCCGGCCGAGGCGATGCGCCCCGAGGGCCCGGCGACCTACCGGCCGGGGTTCCTCGACCGGGCCGGGGTGGTGAACCGGGTGCCGCTCGCGGTGCGGAGCATCGCCCGCAGCCTGCAGCGGATGCCGCTCCGCGCCCTGCTCACCGTCACCGGCCTGGCGCTCGCGATCGGGCTCACCCTCGCGGGGCTCTTCATGTTCGACGCGATCGACTACCTCAAGCGGCTGCAGTTCGAGGTGGCCTCGCGGCAGGACGCGAGCGTCGCCTTCGACATCCCGCTGGCGCTGGGGGTGCGGGATGAGCTGGCGCGGCTGCCCGGGGTGCGGCAGGTGGAGCTCCGGCGCGACGTGCCGGTGCGGCTGCGGCACGGCAACCGCACCGTCCGGACCGGGCTGCAGGGGGTGGAACCGGGCGCAGAGCTGCAGCGCATCGTGGACGACGCCGAGCATGTCCATCGGCCCCGCGGGGGGCTGCTGCTCACGGCGACACTGGCGGACCGGCTCGGCGTCCGCCCCGGCGACCTGATCGAGGTGGACCTGCTGGAGGGGCATCGCCGCTCCGTGACCCTGCCGGTGAGCGGCACCGTGCGCCAGATGCTGGGTCATGGGGTGTACGCCGAGCTGGCGCTGGTGGCGGAGCTCGCGGACGAGGCGCCGGCCGCGACCAGCGCCCTGCTGCGGGTGGATCCACGGTACCGGGACGCCCTCAACCAGCGGCTGCGCGCCCTGCCGGCGGTCGCGGGGGTCGGGTGGCTCGACGCCACCCTCGCCGGCTTCGAGAAGACCATCGCGGAGAGCTTCCGCATTTCGCTCGTGACCCTGGTGCTGTTCGCGGTGATCATCGCGGGCGGGGTGGTCTACAATGCCGGGCGCATCACCCTCGCCGAGCGGGGCCGGGAGCTGGCCAGCCTCCGAGTGCTCGGCTTCACCCGCGGCGAGGTGGCGCGGATGCTCCTCGGCGAGCAGGGGCTGCTGCTGGCCTGCGCCATTCCGCTGGGGCTGGTGGTGGGAACCGCGCTGGCCTGGCTGGTGGTGACCCGCTTCAGCTCCGACCTGTTCCGGCTGCCGCTGGTGGTGAGCGCCTGGAGCCGGGTATTTGCGGTGGGCGTGGTGCTGATCGCCGGCGTGGTGTCCGGCCTGCTGGTCTGGCGGCGGCTCGCGCGGCTCGACCTCGTGGCCGTGCTGAAGACGCGGGAGTGACCCGATGACCAATCGTTTGCGCTGGATCGTGGGTCTTTCGCTGGTGGGCTTCGTGGCCGCCATCGCCTGGTGGCTGCGGCCCGAGCCGCTGGCGCTGGACCTGGCGGTTGCAGTCCGCGGCCCGCTGCGGCAGTCGCTCCACGCCGAGGGGAAGACCCGGGTGCGGGACCGGTACGTCGTCGCGGCGCCGGTCACGGGGCGGCTGGACCGGACCCACGTGCGCGTCGGGGACAGCGTGGTGGCCGGCGCGGTGCTCGCGTCGCTGGCGCCGACGCCGCTGGATCTCCGCAGCCGGCGGCAGGCGGAGGCCCAGGTCGCCGCGCTGGAGGATGCCTGCCGGAGCGCCACCGCCCAGGTCCGCGCCGCGGCCGCGGCGCTGGAACAGGCGCGGCGGGAACGGCTCCGCGCCGACAGCCTGGCCGCCGGCGGGCACATCGCGGCGGCGGGGCGGGAGGCGGCACAGCTGCAGGAGACCACCCGGGCCCGTGAACTGGAAGGCGCCGAGGCCCGGGCCGAGACCGCCGAGCATGACCTGGAGCGGGCCCGCGCCGCGCTGGCCGCCGCCGGGGTGGAGCAGGGGGGCGGCCCGCGCACCGTGCTGCGCGCCCCCGTGGCGGGCCGGGTGCTGCTGCTGCTGGAGGAGAGCGACCGGGTGATCCTCGCGGGCACCCCCGTGCTGGAACTGGGCGATGTGTCGCGACTCGAGATCGTGAGCGACCTGCTCACGACGGAAGCCGTCCTGGTGCGCCCGGGAGACACCGTACTGGTGGAGGGGTGGGGCGGCGACAGCGCGCTCCTGGCGCGGGTGCGGCGGGTCGAACCCTCCGGCTTCACCAAGGTCTCCGCGCTGGGCGTCGAGGAGCAGCGGGTGAACATGGTCGCCGACCTGGACCGGGTGCCCCCGGAACTCGGCGATCGCTTCCGGGTCGAGGTGCGCATCGTCCTCTGGGGCGCGGCCGACGTGCTGACCATCCCGGAGAGCGCGCTGGTCCGGGACGGGGAGGGGTGGGTGGTCTACCAGGTGGTGGACGGCCGGCTGCGGCGGCAGCCGGTGACCGTGGGGCATGTCGGGGGGTTCGCCGTGGAAATCCGTTCCGGCCTCGAGCCAGGCGATGTCGTGGTCCGCCACCCCGGGGCCGGGGTGGTGGAGGGAGTCCGGGTCCGGGCGGCGGGCGGCGCCGCGACCTAGCCCCTCAGCTTTCCCCGGGGCAGATTCCGCCATGCTGATTGACGTCCACGCGCACTTCTTCCACGACCGGAGCGGCCGCGCCGACTGGCGCGAGCGCAACCGGAGCCGGCTCGACGCCGGGGCGCGCATCGGGATCCGGTGCCACGTGGCCTCCATCCTCGGGAGCTGGGGCCACACCTCACCGACCTACTTTCCCTCCCCCGCCGACCTGACCGAGGCCAACGCCGCCCTCCGCGGCCTGGTGGCGGAGCACGGGCCGCGCATCCGCGGCTACGTGGCGGTGAACCCCAACCATACCGGACACGCCGTGGCGGAGCTGGAGGCGGGGGTGGCCGGCGGGATGATCGGCCTCAAGCTGGCCGCCAGCCGCCGGGCCGACGATCCGCTGCTCGATCCGCTGTGTGAGGCGGCCCGCCGGCTGCGGCTCCCGGTGCTGCACCACATCTGGCAGTTCCGCCGCCGGGAATGGCCGGGGCAGGAGGCGTCGGATGGGGTGGAACTCTGCCGCCTCGCCGCCCGGCACCCGGCCGTCAGCTTCATCCTGGCCCACATCGGCGGCGGCGGGGACTGGCTCCATACCCTGCGCGCCGTGCGCCACGCGCCGAATGTGCTGCTGGATCTTTCCGGCAGCGGGGTGGATGGCGGCATGCTCGAGGGGGCGCTGCGCGCGGTCGGCGCGGAGCGGCTGCTCTGGGGCGCGGACGTGACGCTCTGCACCGGCTGGGCCAAGCTGCGCTACCTGGAGCGGCTGCTGCCGCCGGCGGACTTCGCCCTGGTGTCGGGGGGGAACGCGGTCCGGATCTTCCCTCCGGGAGCGTTCGCATGATTGACGTCAACGCCTTTCTCGGCTCGTACCCCTGGCGCCGGGTGCCTGGTACCTCGCCTGATGCGCTGCGCGCGGCGCTGGACCGGACCGGAATCAGCCGGGCCTGGGTGACGCACCTCCCCGGGCTCTTCTGGAAGGATCCCGCGGAGGGGAACGGCTGGCTGTTCGACGTCGTGGCCCGCGAGCCCCGCTTCCGCGCGGTGGCCACCATTCATCCGGGGCTGCCGCACTGGGAGGAAGACCTCACCGCGGCGGCCGCCGCCGGCGCGGTCGCGGTGCGGGCCGATCCGGGACTGCTTGGGCTGGCGCCGGCGGGAGCCGAGATGCTCGCGCTGGTGCGGGCCGCCGCGGCCATGGACCTGCCGCTCCTGAGCGCGGTGCGGCTGGAGGACGGGCGGGGGCGGCACCCGCTGGACGTGGCGCCGGAGCTGGCGCCGTGGGCGGTGCGCCAGTGGCTCCGCGCCGATCCGGCCGTCCGCATCGTGATCACCCACGCCGACCGCGGCTTCATTGAAGAGGTGCACCACGGGTCCACCCCGGCCGAGGCCGCCCGGATCTGGTGGGACATTTCGTGGGTCTGGGGCCCGCCGGACGATCACCTGGCCCACCTGCTTGCCACGATAGGCCCGGCACGGTTCCTTTTCGGGAGCGGTCAGCCGCTCCGGCTGGCGGAAACACCCGGGGCGCGGCTGGACCTGCTGTCGCTGAGCCCCGCGGACCGGGCGGCGATCACCCTTGAGAATGCGGCCAGCCTCGAGCGCCGCCGGAGCCCCAGCGGATGACCACCCCCTCGCGCCGACACCTCCCCCGGCTCTCCTTCGCCGGCCGCGTGGCCCCCCGGCTGGAGACGCCGGGGCACTCCTGGCAGGTGCTCGATCTCTCGCCCGAGGGGCTGCGCTTCCGGGTGGCGGTGGACGAGCCCCCGGCGGTCACCATCGGCGACGTGCTCCGGGCCACGATCCGCTTCCCCGCCGATCGCTCGGTGGAGATCGAGGGCCGGGTGCTGCGCGTTTCGGGCGGAGAGGCCGCCGTGCGGCTGGAGCAGGGGCATGACCGGATCGCCGCGCCGCTCCCGATGGGGCCCGCCAGCCCCCGCCGACCGGGACTGCGCTGGTAGGTGCCCCATGCCGTGGCTTCACGAACGGGAACACTACCGGGTCGCCTATCCCCCGCAGCTCAGGCCCAAGTTCATGGTGCAGGGGTTCACCTTTGACGTGGTGGACGTCTGCGAGCGGGGGCTCCGCTTCCAGCTCTCCACCGCCGAGCCGCCGGATCCCGGGTTCGAGGTGGCCGGGACGCTGCGCTTCCGCCGTGGCGAGACCGCCCAGGTGCGGGGCACCGTGCTCCGGGTGGTGAATGGAGAGGTGGCGGTGCGTCTCGATGATCGGGTGCCGCTCCGCGTGATCATGGACGAGCAGCGCTTCCTGCTCGATCGCAATCGCCACATGGGCATGTAGCGTGGCCGACCGGCCCCGGGTGGCGGTGATCGGGCTCGGCGCCGCCGGCAGCGCCGCGCTGCTCGCGCTGGCCCGGCGCGGCATCCCCGCCGTCGGACTCGACCGCTACCGCCCGCCCCATTCGCACGGCTCCTCCCACGGCCGGTCCCGCGTGATCCGCGAGGCCTACTACGAGTCCCCCGCCTACGTGCCGCTGGTGCGGCGCGCCTATGAGCTCTGGCAGGCGCTGGAGCGGGATGGCGGCCGTCCCCTGCTGCAGCAGACCGGCGGGCTCATGATCGGCCCCGCCGACGGCGCCCTGGTCCGCGGCGCCCGGGAGAGCGCCGAGGCGCACGGCCTTCCCTTTGAAATGCTGGACGCCGCCGGGATCCGGCGCCGCTTCCCGGTGTTCCATGCCCCGGCGGGGTCCGCCGGCGTGCTGGAACCGCGCGCCGGCGTGCTCGATCCCGAGGCGGCAATCGAGGTGACGCTCGAGCTCGCCGCGCAGGCCGGCGCGGAGCTGCGCTTCGAGGCGCCGGTGAGCGGGTGGCGCGAAGAGGCGGGGGGCGGGCTCCGGCTGGACACCTCCGCCGGGCCGGTGCACGCGGAACGGGTGATCGTCACCGCCGGACCGTGGGCGCCGGAGCTGCTGGCCGGCGCGGGCGCGCCGCTCGAGGTCGAACGCCAGGTGATGTACTGGTTCCGGCCCGCCGCGCCGGAACCGTTCGCGGCAACGCGGCTGCCGGTCTTCATCTGGGAATGGGGGGCGGGGCGGTACTTCTATGGCCTCCCCGATCAGGGCGC
>JAEUJI010000244.1 GCA_016794805.1 Gemmatimonadota bacterium | reverse complement strand
GGCTCCTGTTCGATGGCTCCGAGGAGCGCCGCAGTGACTACACCCTCGAGGGGGGGGACATCCACGTGCTGCGCCCCGACCTGCTTCTGGTCGGGTTCAGCGAGCGCACCAGCCCGGCGGCGATCGACCGGCTCTGCGAGGTCCTCTTCGAGCGCACCGGGGTGACCGACGTCCTGATCCTGGTGATGCCCAAGGAACCGACCGCGATCCACCTCGACATGCTGTTCACCCAGGTGGACCGCGAGGTGTGCGTGGTGTACCCCCCGTACTTCCGGGGCCCCGAGCGCCGGGCGGTGCTGCACCGCCGGAAGGGTCAGGACGCGGTGCGGGAGATGCCGAACTTCTTTGCCGCGCTCAAGGAGGTCGGGATGCCGCTCGAGCCGGTGTTCGCCGGCGGCACCCACCGCAGCATGCAGGACCGGGAGCAGTGGACCAGCGGCTGCAACTTCCTGGCGCTCAAGCCGGGGATGATCGTGAGCTACCGGCGCAACGAGGTCACCATCGAGGCGCTCAAGCAGGCGGGCTTCAAGGCCGTCTCCAGCGTGGACTTCGTGGCCTTTGACGACTGGCTCGATACCAAGCATCGCACGGTGATCACCATCGATGGCGATGAACTGGTGCGGGGCGGCGGCGGGCCCCGCTGCATGACCCTCCCGCTCCGGCGGGCCGGGCCGTGATCGGACTGGCCAGCTTCCCCGAGAGCACCCTGGTGGAGCGCGCCCTGGCGCTGATGCTGCAGGGCCCCCTCGACGCCGACCGCATCGCTGCGGAGGTGCTGGGGCTGGCCGGCGCGCCCCGGGCGGTGGCGGAGCGGCTGGCGGTGGCCCTCTTCTCCGCCGACCCGCGGGTCCGGCAGCTGGAGGACGGGCGCTGGGCGCTGGTGGCGGAGGCGCACGGCTCCCCGCTCATCGAAGAGTGCGGCTTCGCGGTGGTGGACGTCGAGACCACGGGCATGCGCGCCAGCGGCCCCGACCGGATCACCGACATCGCGGTGGTGGTGGTGCACGGCAATCGCCGGGAGCTGGTGTACGAGACGCTGGTGAACCCTGGCGTTCCCATCCCGCTCCGGATCCAGGGGCTGACCGGCATCACCGACCGGATGGTGGCCGCCGCCCCCACCTTCGAGCAGGTGGTGGACGAGGTCCTCGCCGCCCTCGCCGGCCGGGTCTTCGTGGCCCACAACGCCCGCTTCGACTGGGGCTTCGTCTCCGCCGAGATCCGCCGGTCCCGCTCCCACGGCCTCATCGCCACCCAGGTCTGCACCGTGCGCCTGGCCCGGCGGCTCCTGCCCCAGCTCGAATCGCGGAGCCTCGACAGCCTGAGCCATTTCTTCGGCCTGGAGAACCCGGCCCGGCACCGCGCCGCCGGCGATGCCCTCGTCACGGCCGTGGTGCTGGAGCGGCTGCTGCAACTGGCCCGCGAGGCGGGGGCACGAACCCTGGCGGACCTGGAGGGGATGACCCGGTCCCGGAAGGGGAGACAAGGGCCAGGAGACGGGGCCGCGACGGCGCTCCCCGGCTAGCTCCCCTCGCCCAGAACCGTTCCCCATTCGCCGTTCGCCTTTCCCCCGTTCCCGCGTCTGGTCCATGCCCCTCTGCCACTCCTTCACCCTCGGCTCCCTGCGCTGCCACCTGCTGGACGGCGGGCTGCAGCGCCTCGATGGCGGCGCCATGTTCGGCGTGGTCCCCAAGCCCCTCTGGTCCAGGCGCATCACCCCCGATGACCGGAACCGGATCCCGCTCGGCATGCGCTGCCTGCTGATCGAGCACCCCGATGGGCTGGTGCTGGTGGACACCGGGCTCGGCAACAAGGAGGACCCGAAGTTCCTCGACATCTACGGGGTGGAGAACGGGGGGGACCCGGGGCCGACTCGCCTGGAGGATGCGCTCCGCGCGTCGGGCCACGCCCCGGCGGAGGTGCGCTGGGTCATCAACACCCACCTGCACTTTGATCACGCGGGGGGAAATACCCTGCGCGGGGAGGGCGGAGCCGGCGCCCCGCCCCTGCTGGCCTTTCCGAACGCGACCTACGTCGTGCAGCGCAACGAGCTCGAGTTCGCGCGCCATACCAACGAGCGCACCCGGGCGAGCTACCTGCCGCACAATTACGAGCCGATCGCCGCGGCGGGGCGGTGGCGGCTGCTGGACGGCGACGGCGAGATCCTCCCCGGCATCCTGGCCCGGATGACGCCGGGGCACATCCCCTGGCACCAGAGCATCGTGCTGCGGAGCGGGGGGGAAACGGCGGTCTTCCTGGGCGACGTCATCCCCACGGCGCACCACCTGCCGCTGGCCTGGATCATGGGGTATGACCTGGAGCCGCTCCGCACCCTGGAATCGAAGCGGGCGCTGCTGGCGGAGGCCATCGCCGGAGGGTGGTGGTTCATCTTCGAGCACGATGCCCATACGGCTATGGGCCGGGTGGTGGCGGAGGGGAAGGGAGCCGGGCTGGCGGAGGTGGTGGCGGGGTAGGGGGTTGGGCGACTGGGGGACTGGAGCTAACCTGCCGTCCTGCCGTCCTGCCGTCCTGCCGTCCTGCCGTTGACCAAACCCCGCGCCGGGGCTAGGTTTACCGCCGGTTTTTGAAGCGGGGGCCAAACACCCCCCACCCCCAGCCCGGCCGTGCCGGTGCGACCGGGTCCCAAGCACAGCGTGGGTCGAGCCGGGCGTCATGCGCGCCTGGCCTGCTGTTGCCGGACATCCAGTGTCGCCTGGGTGTCCGTTTTCTTTTTCGGGAGGAGTGCCGCACTGTCCACCAATGAGCGTGAGCGCCGGGTCCGCATCAATCGGCAGATCCGGATCAGTCCGCTGCGGGTGATCGGCCCCGGGGGCGAACAGCTGGGCGTGTTGCCGGTTGAAGAGGCGCTGGCCGCCGCGGTGGAGCGCGGCCTCGACCTGGTGGAAGTGGCCCCCATGGCGCGTCCCCCCGTGGTCAAGATCATGGACTACGGGAAGTACAAGTTCGAGGAAGCCAAGGCCGCGCGCGCGGCCAAGAAGAAGCAGCACATCATTCACCTGAAGGAAATCAAGGTCCGTCCCGGCATCGAGGAGCACGACTTCGAGTTCAAGAGCCGGCACGCCCGCGAGTTCCTGCTGGACGGCAACAAGGTGAAGGTGACCATGATGTACCGCGGCCGGCAGCTGGCCCATGTGGAGCTGGGCAAGGCGGTCCTGGACCGCTTCTTCGGCACCCTGGCGGACATCGGCAAGGTGGAGCAGGAAGCGAAGCTCGAGGGCCGCAACATGGTGATGGTGCTGGCCCCCAAGTAGTGTCGTAAGGGCGGCCCTTGTGGCCGCCCGTGGATAGGGCGGCCCTGGGGGCCGCCCGCTAACGGAGAGAGCAATGCCCAAGCAGAAGACCAAGCGTGCGGCGATGAAGCGCTTCACCCGGACCGGCACCGGGAAGCTCAAGCGCCATCATGCCAACCACAGTCACATCCTGACCAAGAAGACCCGCAAGCGGAAGAACCGGCTCAAGAAGGGGGCGCTGGTGTCCTCGGCCGACTTCCCGCGCGTCAACCGCCTCCTCCAGGCGTAAGGGAGCCACCATGCCTCGCGTCAAGAGCAACGTCGCTCATCACGCCCGGAAGAAGAAGATCATGCGCGCCGCCAAGGGCGCGCGCGGCGCCCGGAGCAAGCTGTACCGTCCCGCCAAGGAGACGGTGGAGCGGGCCATGCAGTACGCCTACCGCGACCGGCGCAAGAAGAAGGGCGAGTTCCGCACCCTCTGGATCACCCGCATCAACGCGGCGTGCCGGATGCACGGCTTCAGCTACAGCGGCTTCATGGCGGCCCTCAAGAAGGCCGGGGTCGAGGTGAACCGGAAGGTGCTCGCCGACCTCGCCGTCCGTGACATGGACGCCTTCGCGAAGATCGCCGAGGTCGCGAAGGCCGCGGTCTGAGGGCAGCCCGACAGTGATGGACCCGTGGGGTCGCCCGCCGCCGGTGGGTGACCCCGCGTGACTTCCACTCCCAGTGGATCCCATGGCCGACCACGCTGATCACAGCCAGGAACTCGCCGCCATCGCCGCCCGGCTCCCCGCCCTCGCGGCGCTGGACGGGCCCGCGCTGGAGGCGGAGTATGTCGCCCTCCTGGGCCGGAAGCAGGGCCGGCTGACCGAGTTCCTCAAGACCGTGCTGCCCGGCCTCCCCGGGGACGCCAAGCGCACCGTCGGGGCCCGCGCCAACGAGCTCCGCGGGGAGCTCGAGGCGGCCTTCGCGGCCCGGCGCGCCGCGCTGGCCGAGGCGGCCGACGCCCGCGCCGCGCGCGGCACCGACCTCACCATGCCCGGGCGCGAGCGCTGGCGGGGCGGGGTCCACCCGGTCACCCAGGTGGTCGAGGAGATCGTGGCCATCTTCCGCGGCCTCGGCTTTGCCCGCGCCACCGGGCCCGAGGTCGAGACCGAGTGGTACAACTTCGGTGCGCTCAACTTCCCGCCGGACCACCCGGCGATGGACATGCACGACACGCTGTACCTCGACATCCCCGATCGCCGCGCCGGCGAGGACCGGCGGCGCAACCGCACCTCCGGCATCGAGGAGCCGCATGAGCGGCGCGACCGCGTGGAGCGCCGGATGCGGGACCAGGGCCGCTGGCTCCTCCGCACCCACACCAGCCCGGTGCAGGTTCGCGTCCTGCAGCAGGACCCGCCTCCCATCCGGGTGGTGATTCCGGGCTGGGTGTACCGCAAGGATCCCTTCGACGCCTCCCACGCCCCGGTCTTCTCCCAGATCGAGGGGCTGGTGGTGGACGAAGGGATCTCGTTCGTGGACCTCAAGGCGACGCTGAGTCACTTCGCCCGCGAGTTCTTCGGCGCGAAGACCGTCGTGCGCTTCCGCCCCTCCTTCTTCCCCTTCACCGAGCCCTCGGCCGAGATGGACGTGAGCTGCGGGGTCTGCGGCGGCGGCGGCTGCCCCGCCTGCAAGGGGACCGGCTGGATGGAGATCCTCGGCGCCGGCATGGTCCACCCGACCGTGCTGGAGAACTGCGGCCTCGACGCCGAGCGCTACACCGGCTTCGCCTTTGGCATGGGGCCGGGCCGGATCGCGATGAACCGGTTCGGCATCACCGATATCCGCCTGCTGTACGAGAGTGACATGCGGTTCCTGTCGCAGTTTGCCGAGCCGCCCGGTCGCCCCGCCGCCGAGCCGTCCCGATGAACGTCTCCCGCCGCTGGCTCGAGGGGTTTCTCCGCCGCGACCTGGATCCCCAGGATCTCGTCCGCCGGCTCGCCATGCTGGGCGCGCCGGTGGACGCGGTGGAGCCGCTGCACCCGGGGCTCGACCAGATCGTCATCGGGCAGGTGGAGGCGGTGGCGCCGCATCCCAACGCCGACCGGCTCCGGGTCTGCATGGTGAACGACGGCCAGGGGGAGCTGCGCCACGTGGTGTGCGGCGCCCCCAACGTCACCGCCGGGAAGAAGTATCCCTTTGCCCGGGTGGGCGTCACGCTGCCGGGCGGCATCACGCTGGAGCGCCGCAAGATCCGGGGCGAGCTGTCGGAGGGGATGCTCTGCTCCGCCCGCGAGCTGGGTCTGGGCCAGGAGCACGACGGGATCCTCGAGCTGCCCACCGAGGCGGCTCCGGGCACGGCGCTGCTCGCGGTGCTGCCCATTGCCGACGAGCGCCTCGTGGTGGACGTCACCCCCAACCGTCCCGACCTGCTGGGGCACAAGGGGGTGGCGCGGGAGCTGGCTTGGAGCTTCGGCGGCAGCTTCCGGCTGCCCGAGATTCCGGGCGCTCCCGCCGCCGGCCTGGGGACCCTGCGCCGGGTGGAGGAGTTTCGCACCGTGGTGGGCGGCGTCACTGTGGGCACCGATGATCCCGCCGGCTGCCTCCGGTTCACCGCCGTGGTCATCCGTGGCGTGAAGGTCGGGCCCTCGCCCCGCTGGCTGGCGGAGCGGCTGGAGGCGGTGGGCGCGCGCAGCATCAACAACGTGGTGGACGCCACCAACTATGTGATGCTGGAGCTCAACCACCCGATGCACGCCTACGACCTGGCCCGCCTGCGGGGCCCGGCCGTGGTGGCGCGCCGGGCGCACGCGGGGGAAACCGTCACCACCCTCGACGGCAGCGTGCGAACCCTCACCGCCGACATGACCGTGATCGCCGATGCGGAGCGGGTGATCGGCGTGGGCGGGGTGATGGGGGCCGAGAATACCGAGGTCTCCGCCGAGACCACGGACCTGGTGGTGGAGTGCGCCTGTTTCGATCCCTCCCGCACCCGGCGCGCCCGCCGGGCGCTCGGGATGTCCACCGACGCTTCCTACCGCTTCGAGCGGGGGGTGGACCTCTGGGGCCTGCCGGACGCGCAGCGGCGCTGCGCGGCGCTGATCCTGGCCACCGCCGGCGGCAGCATCGAGGACGCCGTGGACGTCTGGCCGGAGCCGGCCCACCCGCCGCGGGTATTCCTGCGGACCGCCCGGGTGGCGCAGCTGCTCGGCGCGGCCCTCCCGGTCCCGGCGATCGAGAAGTACCTGGTGGCGATCGGCTGTACCGTGCTCAACAAGCCGGACGATGCCCGGCTGGCCGTGGACGTCCCGGGCTGGCGTCCCGACCTCCGCACCGAGATCGACCTCATCGAGGAGATCGCGCGGCTGCACGGCTATGACAATTTCCCCACCGGCCTGCATCCCTACCGGGTGGGTCGTCTCGCGGATCAGCCGCTGGACCAGGTGATCACCCGGGTGCGGAACGGGCTGGTGGCCCAGGGCCTCCACGAGGCGGCCACCATGTCGCTCGGGCCGGCGGACAGCCCCGCGGCGCTCAAGCTGCTCAATCCGCTTTCCAGCGAGGAGGCGTGGTTGCGCGAGGCGCTGCTGCCGAGCCTGCTGCGCGGCGTCGAGACCAACTGGTCCCGCCAGGTGCGGGAGGTCCGGCTGTTCGAGGTCGGGGCGGGATTCGCGCGGGGCGGTGCCGACGGCCGCCCGGTCGAGACCACGCGGGTGGCGGCGGTCCTGACCGGCGCCCGCGCACCGGCGCACTGGACCGAGGGCGGCGCGGCGCCGGACTTTGATCTGTGGGACCTCAAGTCGCTCTTCGAGGTCGCGGTAGCTCTGGCCAACCCGTCGGCGGAAGTGCATCTTGATGCGTCGGGGTGGGTCGCGCGTGATGCGGCGGGCCGGGAAATCGGCCATGCCCGCCGGATGACGCTGCCCCCACCTCCCTGGGCCGCCCCGGTTTTCGGGCTCGAGGTGGAGCTGAGCCCGGCGCTCCCGGCCCCGGTACGCTACACTTCGGTTCCCACCACCCCCTTGTCGTGGCGCGACCTCAACCTGCTGCTCGGCCCCGGCGTGCCCGCGCGTGAGGTGATCCGGGTGTTGCGGAGTGCCGGCGGCCCCCTGGTCGAGGGCGTGGAGGTGGTGAGCGAGTTCCGGAGCGAGCAGCTCGGTCCCGAGCGGCGCGCGGTGCAGTTCCGGGTCACCTTCCGGGCCCCTGACCGCACCATCCGGGACGAGGAAGTGGACCAGAGCGTCGCCCGCATGCTGAAGGCCGTGGAGAGGCAGCTTGACGCAAAACTACGAACGGCCTGACGCGCACGCCCTGCACGAGCTGGGCGACCTCCTCCAGTATGTCGGGGAGGAGCTGGCCGCGTGGCGGCGCCGGTCGCTCAAGGCGGAGGCGGAGCTCGCGGAAGCCCGCAACAAGGGGGGCGTGGTCGCGGGGCCGGAGCTGCTGCAGGCGCGCCAGCGGGTAATCGACCTCGAGGTCGAGAACCAGGCGCTCAGGGAACGGATCGATGCCGCCCGGGACAAGCTCCGCCTGCTGGCCACGCGGCTGAGCTTCCTCGAGCAGGAAGCCGACGAGGGAGCCGCATGACGCTGCCCAAGCACGCCGTCCGGGTGACCATCGGCGGGGAGGACTACACCGTCCGCTCCGAACTGCCGCCCGAGTACACAAAGGAAGTGGCCGCATACGTGGATGCCGCGCTCCGCCGCATCCGCGACATGCTGCCGCAGGTGGAGACCCACAAGGCGGCGATCCTCGCCGCCCTCGCCATCACCGACGAGCTGTTCCAGGCCCGCCGGGGCGACCGGGAGCACGCCGCCCGGCTCAACGCGATGGCGGACGATCTGGCCCGGCTGCTGCCGCCGGCCAAGCGGGGCCGCCGCGCCACCGGGCCCCACGGAATCCCGGGGTAGGGGCGAGCTGCCGTTGCGGGCCCGCGAGCTGCCACGGCCCTCCCGCCGGTCCTGACGCCATCACAGCCAGCCTCCCAGGGCTCGGCTTTGGAGATAGATGATGTCCCCTGTTGCCGTGCCCCTGCTCGAGGGGCTTGCCGCCGGTCTCGTTGTCGCCACTGTCGCCTTCCTCATCTACAGCCGCACCCAGCGGCAGAGCGCCCTCCGCACCCTCGCCTCGGCCCGCGCGGAGGCCCAGGCGCTGGTGGCCGACGCCTCCACCAAGGCCCTCGAAGCCCGCAACCAGATCGTGCTCGAGGGCAAGATGGAAACCCTCAAGCTGCGCGAGGACCTCGACAAGGAGGCCCAGCGCCGCCGCGAGGAATGGGAACGCTTCGAGCGCCGGGCCGAGGAGCGGGACCTCTCGCTCGAGCGGAAGCTGGAAGAAGTCCGCAGGCAGGAGTCTGGCTTCAGTGCCCGGGAGAGCGTGGTCCAGAAGGCGGAGGCCGCGCTGCGGCAGCGGGAAGCCGACCTGGAGCGGCGGGTGGGGGAGGAGCGGATGCGGCTGGAGCGGATTGCCGGCCTGACCGGGGAGGAGGCCCGGCGGGAGGTGCTGCAACGGGCGGAAGACGAGGCCCGGGGCCAGGCGCAGGCGCTGGCGCGGGACATCCGGGAGCAGGCGAAGCGCGCCGCCGACAAGGACGCCCGGAAGATCGTGGCGCTGGCGGTGCAGCGCATCGCCGCGGAGCACACCGCCGAGACCACCGTGGCCGCGGTGGCGCTCCCCAGCGACGAGATGAAGGGCCGCATCATCGGCCGCGAGGGACGGAACATCCGCGCCTTCGAGCAGGCCACCGGGGTGGACGTCATCATCGACGACACCCCTGACACCGTGATCATCAGCTGCTTCGACCCGGTGCGCCGCGAGACCGCCCGCCGCGCCCTCGAGGCGCTGATCACCGACGGCCGGATCCACCCCGGCCGGATCGAGGAGCTGGTCGCCAAGTGCGGCAAGGAGCTGCAGGCGGAGCTGGTGGAGCTGGGGGAGAAGGCCGCGTTCGAGACCGGGGTGCACGGGCTGCACCCGGAGCTGGTCAAGCTCATCGGCCGGATGCGCTACCGCACCTCCTACGGCCAGAACATCTACGATCACTCCAAGGAAGTCGCCTGGCTGGCCGGGATGATGGCGGCCGAGCTCAAGCTGGACGTCAACCTGGCCAAGCGCGGCGCCCTGCTGCATGACGTGGGCAAGGTGCTGACCCACGAGCACGAGGGCACCCACGTCGAGCTGGGGGTGGAGGTCGCGAAGAAGTACGGCGAGCAGGCGCTGGTGATCAACTGCATCGCGGCCCACCACGACGACGTCCCCCACGAGACCGCCGAGTCGGTCCTGGTCCAGGCCGCCGATGCCATCAGCGGCGCCCGTCCCGGCGCTCGCCGCGAGGCCTTCGAGAGCTACGTGAAGCGGCTCACCCGGCTGGAAGAGATCGCGAACAGCTTCCCGGGAGTGGAAAAGTCGAACGTCATCCAGGCGGGCCGCGAGGTGCGCGTCATCGTCACCCCCGACCGGGTGGATGACGGCCAGGCCGTCGGCCTCTCCGACCAGATCGCCCGCCGCATCGAGAACGAGTTGCAGTACCCGGGCCAGATCCGGGTCGTCGTCATCCGAGAAACCCGAGCCGTGGATATCGCCCGATGAGTGCACGCATCATTGACGGAGTCGCCCTCGGCAAGACCATCCGGCAGGAGGTGGCCGCCGAGGTCGCCGCGCTCAAGGGCCGGGGAGTCGTCCCCGGGCTCGCCGTGGTGCTGGTCGGCGAGAATCCGGCCTCGAAGGCGTACGTCGGCAGCAAGGAAAAGGCCTGCCTCGAGGCCGGGATGCACTCGGTGAAGGTGCAGCGCCCCGAGACGCTGCCGGAGGCGGACCTGCTCGCCATCGTGGACCAGCTCAACCACGATCCCGCCATCCACGGCATCCTGGTGCAGCTGCCGCTCCCCAAGCACATCAACACCGAGAAGGTGCTGCTGCGCATCAATCCCGCGAAGGATGTGGACGGCTTCCATCCGGTCAACGTCGGCAAGCTGGTGATTGGCGACCCGACGGCCCTCCGTCCCTGCACCCCGTGGGGCGTGATCCAGATGCTGCTCCGCAACGGCATCGAGACCAGGGGCGCGAACGCGGTGATCATTGGCCGCAGCACCATCGTCGGGAAGCCGATGGCCAACCTCCTGATCCAGACCGGCCCCGGCGGCGATGCCACCGTCACCGTCTGTCACTCGAAGACGCGCGATCTCCCCGCCGTGGTCCGCGGCGCCGATATCGTGATCGCCGCCATCGGCAAGGCGGAGTTCGTCACTGCGGACATGGTGCGCCCCGGCGCCACCGTCATCGACGTCGGGATCAACCGGGTGGACGACCCCAGCGTCCCCAAGGGCTACCGGCTGGTGGGCGATGTGGCCTACGGCCCGGTGGCGGAAAAGGCCGCGGCCATCACCCCGGTGCCCGGTGGCGTGGGCCCGATGACCATCGCGATGCTCATGGCGAACACCCTGCAGGCGATGAAGCAGGTGGTGTGACCGGCGACCTCTTCACCGTCGCCGAGACCGACGCCCCCTGGACCCCCACGCTCCTCGCCCGCGCGGCGCGGCGGGTGCTCGAGGGGGGAATCGGCGCGCTCTGGGTGCGGGGCGAGATCTCCGGCCTCAAGGTGTACCAGAGCGGGCACTGGTACTTCACGCTGAAGGATGCCGAGGCCCAGGTGCGCTGCGTCATGTGGCGGCCGCAGGCCTCCCGGGTGAAGGCCCAGCCCGCCGAGGGGGCCCAGATCTTCGTCCGCGGCCTGCCGACGGTGTGGGAGGAGCGGGGGGAGTTCCGGCTCACCGTGAGTGAACTCCTGGTCACCGACCAGGTGGGACAGCAGCAGCTGAACCTGGAGAAGATCCGGCAGGTGCTGGAGAAGGACGGCCTGTTCGAAGCGGCGCGGAAGCGCCCGCTGCCGGAACTCCCGGCCCGGATCGCAGTGGTGACCAGCCTCGACGGCGCCGCGCTCCGGGACATCATCACCGTGACCCGGAAGCGCTGGCCCGCGATGGAACTGGTCGTGGTCGGCACCAAGGTGCAGGGGTCGGAAGCGGAGGCGGAGGTGGTGCGCGCGCTCGGAGTGGTGAACCGCCTCCCGGATGTCGACCTCTGCGTGCTCGCCAGGGGCGGGGGCGGGAAGGAGGATCTCGCCGTGTTCAACACCGAGTCGGTCTGCCGGGCGCTGGCCGCGGTGCGGGTGCCCACCATCTCCGCCATCGGCCACGAGACCGACGTCTCCTTCACCGATCTCGTCGCGGACCTCCGCGCCGCCACCCCCTCCGCGGCGATGGAGCTGGCGGTGCCGGACCGGGCCGACCTCGCGCGCCACACCGCCGCCCTCGCCACCCGGCTGGCGCAGGCGCTCGGCCGGGGAACCCGCCTGGCGCGCGAGCGCCTCGCCCGCACCGGCGACCGGCTGGAACAGGCCCTCGGCCGCCAGCTGGAGCGCCCCCGCCGCGACCTGGAGCGGCTCGGTGCCCAGCTCGATGCCCTCTCCCCGCTCCGGGTCCTCGAGCGCGGCTACAGCGTCGCGGTGGCGGCTGACGGGCAGCTGCTGCGGCGCCGGGCGGACTTTACCGCCGGGCTGGGGTTCATCCTCCGGGTGGTTGACGGCAGCGTTCCCGCCCGGGTGGAGCGAGCCCCATGACCCTGCCGGAACCCCAGCCCTCGCTCGCGGAGGATCTGCGTCGCCTGGAGGAGATCGTCCGCCAGCTGGAGCGCGACGACGGCGATCTCGATCGCGCCCTCGGGCTGTTTGAGGAGGGGGTCGCCCGGCTCCGTGCCGCACGCGAACGGCTGCTCCAGGCGGAGACCCGCGTCAAGAAGGTGCTCGAGGACGCCGAGGGGACCCTGCGGCTCGAGGCACTCGATGACGAGGACTGAGCTGGCGTCGCAGGGCACCGGGCAGGAGGCGCGGGAGATCCTGCTCGAGGCCCGCGACCGGGTGGACGCCCTGCTCGCCGCCTGGAGCGAGCGGATCCAGACCATCGTCCCCGGGCGCACCGGCGAGGCGCTGGCCTACGCCCTCAATACGCCCGGCAAGCGGGTTCGCGCGGCGCTGGTCATTTCGGCGTATCGCGCGGTGGGGGGCGTCTCCCCCGCGATCGCCGCGGTGGCCGCGGCGGTGGAGACGGTGCACACCTATTCGCTGGTGCACGACGACCTCCCCTGCATGGATGACGACGCCCTGCGCCGCGGCCGCCCCACCACCCACCGCGCCTACGATGTCCCTACCGCCACCCGGGTCGGGTTCCTGCTGGTGCCGGTGGCGGGGCTGGTGCTGGCGCAGGCCGCCCGCGACCTGCTCCTCCCCGGCCCCGCCCTGGGCCGGATGGCGGTGGAGCTGTTCGAGTCGGGGGGGATCCGTGGGATGGTCGGCGGGCAGTGGCTGGACCTCGAGGCCGAACGCAAGCAGCT
>JAEUJI010000230.1 GCA_016794805.1 Gemmatimonadota bacterium | reverse complement strand
AGTAGACGGCATACCGGTCGGCCATGCGCTGCAGCGGGGACTTGCTCGCCTCCGCCTCCCGCACCAGCTGCACGATGCGGGCATACTGGCTCTCGCTCGCGAGCGCCCGGGCCTCCACCGTCAGCGGCCCTTCCATGTTCTGGCTGCCGCCGGTGCTCGCCCTGACGGTGATCGTGAGCGGCCTCGCCCTCCGGGCGGGGCCGCTCTCCGCTTGGGCGCATTGGCTCTGGCTGGGCGGCCTGGTGACCCTGGGCCTGCCGGTCGTGTTCCGCACGCTGCGCGGCGCCCTGCGGGGACGGTTCGCCGCGGACCTCGTCGCCACCCTGGCCATCCTCACCGCGATCGTGCTGGGCAATCCGCTCCCCGGGCTGGTCGTGGTCCTGATGCAGACCGGTGGGGAGGCGCTGGAGAATTACGCCGCCCGCCGCGCCTCGCGGGCGGTGGCGGAGCTCGAGGCGCAGGCGCCACGGCTGGCGCATCGGGTGAGCGGCGGCGTCATCGAGGACATCGCCGCCGACCTGGTGCGCCCCGGCGACCGGCTGCTGATCCGCCCCGGCGAACTGCTCCCCTGCGACGCGTTCGTGGTGGACGGGTCTTCCCACGTGGACGCCTCGCGGCTCACCGGGGAACCGATGCCGGTCACCGCGGAGCCCGGCACCCTGCTCCTGAGCGGCAGCCAGAACATGGAAGGGCCGCTGACCGTGGAGGCCCGGGCGCTGGCGAGCGAGAGCCAGTATGCCCGCATCGTGCAGCTGGTGCGGGAGGCGGAGGCGAGCAAGTCCCCGCTGCAGCGGATGGCGGACCGGTATGCCGTCTACTTCACGCCGATCACCCTGGCGGTCTGCGCGGTCGCCTACCTGGCCTCGGGGGAGGCAGACCGGGTGCTCGCGGTGCTCGTCGTCGCCACCCCGTGTCCGTTGCTGCTCGCCGCGCCGGTCGCCATGATCGGCGGGATCAACCGCGCCGCCCGGCGCAGTGTGATCGTGCGCCACGGCGAGGCGCTGGAACGGCTGGGCCAGGTCACGGTCGCGGTGCTGGACAAGACCGGGACGCTCACGATCGGCCGGCCGCTGGTCTCCTCCGTGATCCCGGTGCCGCCCTTCACCGGCGACGAGGTCCTGGCGCTGGCCGCCGCGGCGGATCTCGGGTCGGGCCACCTCCTCGCCCGCTCGGTGGTGCAGGCGGCGGCGGATGACGGCCTGACGCTGCCGGCGGCGACCGGCATCGCGGAGAGCCCCGGGCAAGGGGTCACCGGGCGGGTCGGGGGGCGCGCGGTGACCTTCGGGGCCCGCAGCTTCGTCCTGACCCGGCACCCGGCGCTGGATGACGCCTGGCCCGACGGGGAGGCCAGCGGCCTCCGGGCCTGGCTGGCGGTCGAGGGCCAGGCGGCGGGCAGCATCGAGTTCGCCGACCGGCTCCGCCCGGAGGCGTCCCGACTGGTGCAGGAACTCCACCGGCTCGGACTCCGCCGGGTGATCCTGGTGACCGGGGACCACCAGGGGCATGCGCTCGCCGTGGCCCGGGCGGCGGGAATCACGGAGGTGCGCGCGGACCAGCTGCCGGCCGACAAGGTCCGGGTGGTGGAGGCGCTCGAGGCCGAAGGGGAGAAGGTCCTGATGGTGGGCGATGGGACCAACGACGCCCCGGCGCTCACCCGCGCCAGCGTGGGGGTCGCGCTGGCGGCGCACGGCGGCGGGATCAGCGCCGAGGCGGCCGACGTCGTGGTGCTGGCGGACGATGCGAGCCGGGTGGCGGAGGCGGTCGCGATCAGCCGCCGGACGATGCGCATCGCGCGGCAGAGCGTGTGGGCCGGCCTCGGACTCTCCGCGGTGGCGATGCTGGTGGCGGCGCTCGGCTACATTCCCCCGACCCTGGGCGCCCTGCTGCAGGAGGCGATCGATGTCGCCGTGATCCTCCACGCGCTCCGCGCCAGTGTCGACTGATCTACTGCCCCGTCCCCTTCCCCTTCAGGCCGTGATGACTGCACCCTCCCTGCCCCAGCAACCCTCCAAGCGCGTGATGTTCCTCCGGGCCATCCGGCGGCGCTGCCCCATCTGTGGCGGCGGGTCGCTCTTCACCGGCTGGTTCCGGATGAAGGACCACTGCCCGCACTGCGGCATCCGGATGCGGCGCGGGGAGGACGGCTACACGCTCGGCGCGCTCTGGTTCAACCTGCTGCTGGCCGAGACGATCACCATGGCGGTGTTCGTGGGAACGCTGGTACGCACCTGGCCCAGTCCGCCCTGGGATGTGCTCCAGGTGCTCGGACCCGCCGAGGCGATCCTGATGCCGCTGCTCATCTGGCCCTTCGCCCGGACGCTGTTCCTCGCCTTCGACCTCTCCTTCCGGCCCCTGGGTCCCCAGGACCTGGGCTGAGTCATGCTGATTCCCAAGCTCTTCACCACGCTGCGCGGCTACACCCGCGCCGACTTCCAGGGCGACCTCGGCGCCGGGCTCGTGGTCGGGATCGTGGCGCTGCCGCTGGCCATCGCGTTCGGCATCGCGAGCGGGGCCTCCCCCGGCGCCGGCATCACCACCGCGATCATCGGCGGGTTCCTCATCTCCGCGCTGGGCGGCTCGCGGGTCCAGATCGGCGGCCCGACCGGCGCCTTCGTGGTAATCGTCTACGGCGTCATCGAACGGTTCGGCATGGATGGCCTCACGGTGGCCACCATCATGGCCGGGGTGATCCTCGTGGGACTCGGCGTGGCCCGCCTGGGCGCCGCGATCAAGTTCATCCCGCATGCGGTCACCACCGGATTCACCTCGGGAATCGCGGTCATCATCTTCTCGAGCCAGGTGAAGGATTTCCTGGGCCTGCGGATGAGCGCGGTGCCGGCGGAGTTCGTCGCCAAGTGGCAGAGCTACAGCACCAACCTGGGAAGCATCAATCCCTGGGCGGTCGGGATCGCGCTGCTGGCGCTCGCCCTCATCGTCTACTGGCCGCGGGTGAGCACCCGCCTGCCCTCCCCCTTCCTCGCGCTGGTGGTCTGCACCGCCCTGGTCACCCTCTTCGACCTCCCCGTGGAAACGATCGGCGACCGCTTCGGGGAGATTCACGCCACGCTCGGCGCCCCGCGGCTGCCGCGGGTCTCCTGGGAGATGGCCCGCGAGCTGGTGGCGCCGGCCTTCACCATCGCGATGCTGGCCGGCATCGAGTCGCTGCTCTCCGCGGTGGTGGCCGACGGCATGATCGGAGCCCGGCACCGCTCCAACATGGAGCTGGTGGGCCAGGGGGTGGCCAATATCGTGACCCCGCTCTTCGGCGGCATCCCCGC
>JAEUJI010000226.1 GCA_016794805.1 Gemmatimonadota bacterium | reverse complement strand
GTCGAGCTTCACCCCGCGGTAGGAGGCCGCCTGCACCCGGGTATCCAGGCGCACGAGGTACTCCTGCGCCGCGCCGCCGCCGGTCACCAGCGTCGCCAGGCCGATCATCATGCTCAACGCCCGCCGGGTCATCGCGCGCTCCAGGCCTTGAGCAGCCGCCCCTGATACTCCTCGGGGTGCGCCTGCAGGTGGCAGGTGCTGCACTGCCGGTCGGGATAGTGGTCCGTGGACGGCTCGTGACAGGCAAGGCAGAACGAACGGGTCGGCGAGAGACCGGCAATCCGTGCGGTGGTGTGGCAGGCGTCGCAGGCCACGTGGGCCCGCACCGGCCGGGCGTGGGCCGCGGCGATCTGGGCGGTCCGGTGGCAGGCGGCGCAGTCCCGGTCCGCCTCATGGTGCTGGGCGTGGCAGCCCGCGCAGCTCAGCGCCGAGTCCACGACGGCGAGGGAGACCCGCTGGCCATGGCAGGCGGTGCAGCTCACGGAGTCATGGGTCGTGTGGGCGAACCCGATGCTGCGTTCCCGCGCCGGCTTGTTCGCGGCGGCGACACGGAAGGTCACGGCGGTGCTGCTCGACAACTCCTCCCGCGCATGGCAGCTGACGCAGTCGCTCTTCTCCGGTGCCTGATGATGGCAGATCTGGCAGCCGCGGGGGGCCTGAAAGGTCAGGCCTTCCCCCTTGGAGTTGGTGTGGCACGTCAGGCAGGCGAGTTTCTTGTGGGTCGGGTGGGAGAAGGAGTCAGCCGGAAGGGGGGGAAGGGCGGACCACCCACGCTCGGGGGGGTCGTCCCCCGGTGGCGCGTCGCCCTTCACCTTGCTGGGCCGCTCGAAGATCGGGTCCTCGTGCGGTGGCGCCGCCGACCGCAGCGCCTTGACGGTATCGAAGGGAAGCGGCGGCCGCAGCCCGGCGCCACCGGGCCGCTGCCGCACGCTCTCATGGCAACCGGTGCAATCGCTGGCATCCACCCGCGAGGCGTGGGGGTCGTGGCACAGCACGCACTGCTGGCCCTTGGCCCGGTGGTTCGCCCCGACGTGGAAGGGGATCGCCTTCCAGTCGGCGTGACAGCCCGCGGCGCTGCAGCTTTCCCGGGTGTCCGCGACGACCTTCTGGTCGTGCGGGTTGTGGCACATGCCGCAGGTGCCCCCGTGCGGGTCATTCACCGAGCTGAAGGTGGGCAGCTGGTCCTTCATCTGGTGACAGGAGAAGCACTCCTCCAGGCCGGGCCGCAGGGTGCTGGCCGCGGAGTCCCGGGTGGCGAGCAGCGCCACCGGGCGGGTGAATTCGTGACACAGGGTACAGTGCAGGTCGGTCTGGCCCTGCATCTTGCCCAGTTGGATGCGGGTCTCGTCGGTGAGGTGGCAGCCGTCCTGGACGCAGGTGGTGTCCGCCGGCTGGAACCGGTGCGCGGTCCGGGCGTGGCAGGTGAGGCACTGCACCGAATCCTTGAGGGCGGAGGAGTCGGACTCCAGGTGGGTGCGGTGGCCGGCCGTGGTGGCGATGGCCTGCCATGTGTTCTTGGCCGCGCCCTGGATGTGGCAGGACTCGCACACCGTGCGCGGGACCTTGCCGTGCTCGGGGATTTCCTCCTCCCGGACGCCCGACATCCACAGCACCATCTTGACCGCTTCCTTCATGGGCTGGAGGGCGTGGCAGGTGTGGCAGTTGATCGTGTCGTGCTTGCCCTCGAGCTTGGGCACGAGGGAGTAGTAGCCGGTGTCCGGCTGGACCCACGCCTGACCGCTGGGCACGAAGATGTGACAGCCGTTGCAGAAGCGGCGGTCGGTCTCCATGAAGTGGTAACCGGAGTACCCGGCGCCGGCGGCGATGAGGAGTGCCGCAAAGACGCCACCGGCCATGGCCAGCTTGACGTTCCGGCTCCGGGTGGCAAACCAGTTGAAGATTGCGCCCCGGCGGGGCCAGAGCCACCAGAGCAGGGCGAGCGCGAGGATGCCGCCCAGGACCACGCCGCCCCACATGATCCAGGGTTCCTGCTGGAAGACAAACTGGATGATGGGCGTCACCTTGTCGCCCAGCAGGGTCTTGTCCACCAGGGAGTCCACCGGGTGGATGGACATCTGGGTCGCCGAGTCCTGCGCGGCCGCGAGGGGGAACAGACCAACCCCGGCGAGAAGTTCCTCGCCGGGGCTGTGGATCCGTGGTGATACTCGGGTCATTCGTTCAGCGGCTGCTGAAGGCGGAATGGCCAGCATTCGCGGCATTCTGAACCGCCTGCTGCATCTTTCCCTTCAGGAGCGCCGGTGGAGCCGGGAGGAATGGATACTGGGCGCCCAGGGCCTGAATCGAGACGGCCAGCAGCTTCTGGGCGAGGAACGGGTTGTGCACGCCGATGGACTTGTCGCCATTGGCGTAACGGCCTTCGCCGATCATGCGGACGTTGAACAGCGCGCCCTCGGCGACGGTGATCTGGCCGTCGGTGGTGCTGAACTCGGTCGGGGCATTGAGCTTGACCAGCGCCAGCAGGCCGGTGTCGGTCGTGTCCACGTTGCCGTTGGCGTCCACGTCCACCCAGATCTGGTCGGCGAAGACTCCCAGGGTGGCGCGGTTGGCATCGAACGCGGCAACTGCCACGCCCGCGTCGGCATGACATCCGCTGCCCAGGCAGGAAGACCAGTTGCGGGAGACGGCATCATAGGCGCAGCTGTTGTCGGCGACCGGGTTGCCCTGAGCGTCGAGGCACGGGATCGGCCGGAACAGGTGTCCGACGGAGGTCAGCTGGAAATTGCCGGCTGTATCGGTCACCGTGAACCGCGGCACGTGGCAGGTGGCGCAGAGCTTCGGATTCGCGACCGGATTGCCGTGGGTGCTGGCCTGCGGCGTCGTATCCACGCCTGCGGGGAACCAGCCGGCGGTGCCGAGGAACATCGGCCCTTGCGGGGCATGGGGGCCGCGGCTCGAAGTCAACTGCGGCTCGAACCGGCGGGCATGGCACTTCATGCACAGGTTGTTCTCGATCGACGGATCGTCAACGGGGAAGCGCAGCTGCGCCGTGTTGTCGTTGCCGTGCGGATCGTGGCACACTGCGCAAGTCACGCCCAGCGCGTTGGTGTGCGAGAGGGGCTGGTCGCGCTCCTCGTAATTAGACGTCACCCCCCACGCCTTGAGCGCGGCGCGCCCTTCATGGCAGGCGAGGCAGGACGTGTAATTGGCGGGGAGGGTGATCGCCTCGTCCACCACCTCTGCGTTGGCTACCCCATGCCGCGACTGTCCCCATTGGGAGACATACGGATGGTGGGTGCCGTCATGGCACTCCCCGCAGGTCCCCGAGGTCCCACCGGTATCCGCCGACACCTTGGCCAGCGGCGGCGCG
>JAEUJI010000223.1 GCA_016794805.1 Gemmatimonadota bacterium | reverse complement strand
GCGGCCATGGTGCTCGCCGCGCGGCGCGAGCCCCGGAAGTCGGTGGGCACCCCGGCCGCGTGGACCTAGGCGGCCGCCCTGATGCGCCGCCTCCCCGGCCTCTTCCTCCGCGCCCTCCGGCTCCGCTGCCCCTCCTGCGGGGGCGGGCCGGTGTTCGTGACCTGGGTGCGGATGTGCCCCAGCTGCCCCAGCTGCGGCATCAACTTCGACCGGGAGCCGCAGGGGGGCTACTGGGTCGGCTCAAACACCATCAACCTCTTCGTCACGGAGGCGGTGTTCGCGGGCGCCTTCGTGGGAACCCTGGCGCTGACCTGGCCCACCCCGCCGTGGGACGCGATGCTGTGGGGCGGGATGGTGCTCATGCTGCTCTTTCCGGTGGGGTTCTACCCCTGGTCCAAGACGCTCTTCCTCGCCGTGGACCTGACCTTTCGCCCCCGGGAACCGGAAGACTACGTCCAGCCGGCAGAGCCGGGGCCGCGGGTGCGACGGTGAGCCCGGCTCGCACCGGCCTCGCCCGCGCCCGCCGCGACCCCGCCCGGCAGCCCTACTTCGGCCTCGGGCAGGTGCTGAAGCCGAACAGGGTATACACCGGACAGCTGCCCAGGAGGCCGGTCACCACCGGAATGATTCCCAGGTAGCCCCAGGGCGTCTTCGGGCCGATGAACACGAGCGAGATGAGCGCAAGCCCAAGGAGCACGCGCGCGCCACGCTCGATGGGGTGCTCGTTGAGGGGTAGCAGCTTGGCCATCATGGGGTCCTCGCAGGGTTGGGGTTCATCGATCCAGCTTACTTGACCGGGCGGGGGGTCGCCCAGCCCGGTGCCAGGATACAGGATTGAATCGCCCCGGGTGATCTGGCAAGGGCCGACCGATCTCCTCGGGCTCGCTCGCCACCGAAACCACCCGGATGGGAGCGAGGGCGGCGGGCGGGCGGGGTATCAGCGGAGCGAATCTCACCAGCCCCCTGCCAGCGAGTGGACCCGGCCAGCAGGACGGCAACCGATGCCAAGCCGTGGCGCCGTCTCCGGATGCGCCAGGATGCGGCCCGGGCCCTGAAGCGATCCTCGGCCCGCATGAGTCGAACCTGGAAGCGCACGGGTGAATCCCGGGTGAACCGGTACTGAGGATATGTTGAGGGCGTCATGGTGGATCAAGACCGCCTGACCGGTAGACGGTGGTTTGGCGAAGGCCAGCCCACGCTCGCTCCCCCTGTCGGATCGACTCTTGAACTGCCCGTATTCTCGAGGTCATGCCCCAGCTCCCCACGAGGTAACCCATGTCAACCGATGTGATTGCCCAGCTCATCGCGCGCTGGAGAGACGACCCGGGCGGGAGCTATCGAACTTGGTTCTTGTGGGATGAACGGCTGAAGAACTTCCGGTCAATTCGCAGGGGCATACAGCAGGTCGTGGCGGAAATCGAGGAAGGGGCGTTCGGTGCCCAGTATCGGGATTCTTCGCTGGAGACGGTGGTGGGCTCGATCGCAGAGCAGCGTCAGATCTTCAAGGGGGCGGACCACGCCTTCCTGTGGAAGCCCAAGCTCCGGATTCCCGACATCTACGAGAACCGGGAGAACCAGCTCGCGTTCGGTCGTTTCCTCGACACCTGCTGCTGTTCCTCCGGCGAAGAGGACGTGCTGGCGGCGATTCGGGGCCTGGATGCCCGGAAGATCAAGGGTCTCGGGCCGGCGGCCGCGAACCTGCTGTACTTCCTGCATCCGACCCTGGTGCCTCCGTCGAACACCGCGATCGTCAAGGGCTACAATGCCCTCACCGGTGCCAGGGTACGGCTGGGCAGGTGGGACGACTACCTCGCCATGCGGACTGGCATCATCGCGCTCAA
>JAEUJI010000114.1 GCA_016794805.1 Gemmatimonadota bacterium | reverse complement strand
GTGTAGCACCCCTCGCGGATGTAGATGTCGCGCCCCGCCACCTCGAGGGCGGTGTATGGCGTCACCCCCGCCAGCTGGGCGGGGCCGGCGCCGGCGGAGAACATCGGCAGGATTTCGACGATGCCGCCGATCAGGATGGCCACGGTGGTGAGCACCGCGAAGACGGCGCTCTTGCCTTCCAGGGTCCGGTGGACCGAGGTGTAGCCCTTGGGGGTCGTCTGCTCGCTCATGGTCATGGTCTCCCTACCGCGCCGGGGCCGGTGCGGGCATCGCCGTGCGGGCCGGGCCCATGATCGTCTGGAAGAAGTTCACCAGGAGCATGACGGCGCCGGTGAAGTACAGGAGGCCGCCGATCAGGCGCAGCACGTAGAACGGCTGCAGCTGGTGCACGATGTCCACGAAGTTGGGGTACTTGAGCTGGCCCGCGGCGTCGAACGCCCGCCACTGCAGCCCCTCGGTGAGCCCCGCCGCCCACATGGACACGGTGTAGAGCACGATCCCGATCGTCGCCAGCCAGAAGTGGGTGGTGGGCCACGCGGGGTGCGCCAGCGGCCGGTTCCACAGCTTCGGCACCAGCCAGTACAGGATCCCGAAGGCGATCATCCCGTTCCACCCGAGCGCGCCGGAGTGGACGTGCCCGATGGTCCAGTTGGTGTAGTGCGACAGGCTGTTGACGGCCCGGATGGACATCATCGGGCCCTCGAAGGTGCTCATCCCGTAGAAGCTCACGGCCACCACCAGGAACTTGAGGACCGGGTCGGTGCGCACCCGGTCCCAGGCGCCGCGCAGGGTGAGCAGCCCGTTGAGCATGCCGCCCCATGACGGGGCGATCAGCATGATGCTGAACACCATCCCCAGGGTCTGGGCCCATTCGGGCAGCGCCGAGTAGAGCAGGTGGTGTGGCCCCGCCCAGATGTAGAGGAAGATCAGCGCCCAGAAGTGGATGATCGACAGCCGGTAGCTGTACACCGGCCGCTCGGAGATCCGGGGGAGGAAGTAGTACATCAGGCCCAGGAACGGCGTCGTGAGGAAGAACCCGACCGCGTTGTGCCCGTACCACCACTGGACCAGCGCGTCCGTCAGGCCGGCGTAGACCGGGTAGGAACGGACCAGGGTGGCGGGCACCGCCAGGCTGTTGACGATGTGGAGCACCGCGATCGTGATCACGAACGACATGTAGAACCAGATCGCGACGTAGAGGTGGTCCACCTTCCGGATGGCGATCGTGCCGAAGAAATTGACCGCGAAGATCACCCAGACGACCGTGATCAGCACGTCGATCGGCCAGATCAGCTCGGCATACTCCTTGGCCTGGGTGAGCCCGAGCGGCAGGGTCACCGCGGCACAGATGATGATCAGCTGCCAGCCCCAGAAATGCAGCCGCGAGAGCGCGTCGCTGTACATGCGGGTCTTGAGCAGCCGCTGCATCGAGTAGTAGATGCCGGTGAAGCAGATGTTGCCGCCGAACGCGAAGATGACCGCGTTGGTGTGGAGCGGCCGCAGCCGGCCGAAGGTGGTCCACTGCAGCCCGAGGTTCGCCTGCCAGTACGCGATCTCCAGCGCCACCCAGACCCCCACCAGCATGCCGACGACGGCCCAGATCACCGTGGCCGTGGCGAACCACTTCACCACGTCGTCGTCATAGCGGGTTTGGTCCACGGAATTCACCGCGGTATGTTGCACGGCGTCTCTTCCTCCACGTCCGACGGTTTATGGTTGAACTCCTCACCGCGGCGCTGCTCGCCGGCCTGCTCGGCAGCGTTCACTGCATCGGCATGTGCGGCGCCTTCGCCGCCTCCTGCACCCGCGCCCGCGGCGGGCTGGCCGCCTGGCACCTCGGCCGGATCCTCACTTACGCCGGGCTCGGGGCGGTGGCGGGCGCGGTGGGAAGCCTGCTCCCCGGACCGCCCTGGGTTCCCGGCGCCGAGGCCGCCCAGCTCCTCGTCTGGTTCGCGCTCGCCCAGGCCGGGGTCGTGCCGGAGCCACGCCTGCTCCCGCCGGCCCTCACCCGTGCCGGCTCCCGCGCGGCGGCGGTGCCGCGGGCCGGGGCCCAGTTCCTCTTCGGGCTGGTCAACGGCCTGCTGCCCTGCGGCCTGGTGTATTCGGCGCTCGCGCTCGCCATCGCCGCGGACCGGCCCACCGCCGGCGCCCTCGCCATGCTCGCGTTTGGCGTGGGCACGCTCCCAGCCCTCTCCGTCGCCGCCCTCGGGCTCCGGAGGGTCATCATGACCAGCCTCTGGCGCCGCCGCCTCTTCGCGGTGCTGCTCCTCGCCGTGGGCCTGCGGACGGTCTGGATGCGCGCCGGTCACGCGGGGCGGGTTGAGCCCCACCGGCACGGCGCACCCGCCACATCGCATTCGCCCGGGGAACGGGGGGAAGAGTAGGATTCGCCATGTGAAGGGAGGGGGGAGCGGACATGAAGCCGGCTTCATGAGACCCCAGAAGCGCGAACGGGACAGGCACTTGGCCTGTCCCGTCCGGTTTTCGGACAGCCGGAGGACTCGGCTAGCCGGGGGGCACCGGTTCCGAGGGCTCCCGGAGCCCGGCAAGCGCTTCCTCCAGGGTCCCCGCCACATTCTCCTCCCCCAGCTCGTCCAGCAGGCCGGCATTGGTCAGCGCCACCACCGGCTGCGAATGGACCTCCGTCAGGATGACGCGGGTGCCCTCCTGCCGGCTGCGGGAAATCAGGTCCCGGAGGGTGGCCAGCCCGGTCGAGTCGATGACCGGCACCCGCCGCAGCCGGATCACCAGCGCCTTCGGCTTCCGTGCCACGCTGCTCACGGCGTTCTTGAAGGACTCGGCGGCGCCGAAGAAGAACGGGCCGTCGATCTCGTAGACGTCCACCCCGGCGGGGATCATCGGTCCCGTGCGGCGATCCAGGGTCATCTCGCGGTCGGCTTGGTCCTCGAACTCCCGGGAGAGCACGCTCACGTTGGTCACCTCGGACATCCGCTTCATGAACAGGAACGCGGCGAGCACCATCCCGACTTCCACCGCCACGGTCAGGTCCACGAGGATGGTGAGCGAGAACGTCACCAGCAGCACGGCCACGTCACTCCGCGGCGCCCGCAGCTCCGCCTTGAACCGGCGCCACTCGCTCATGTGGTAGCTCACCACGACCAGGATCGCCGCCAGCACCGCCATCGGGATCAGCGCCGCCCAGCGGCCGAAGAACAGCATGATGAGGAGCAGGGTGAGCGCGTGGACGATTCCGGCGACCGGGGTGCGCCCGCCGTTCTTCACGTTGGTCGCCGTTCGGGCGATCGCCCCGGTGGCGGGGATGCCGCCGAAGAGCGGGGTCACGATATTGGCCACCCCCTGGCCCACCAGCTCCATGTTGGAGCGGTGCCGGGCTCCGATCATGCCGTCGGCCACTACCGCGGACAGCAGCGACTCGATGCCGGCCAGCATCGCGATGGTGAAGGCCGGCGCCACCAGCTCCCGCGCCATCTCCCAGGAGACCCGCGGCAGCCGGGGGGCGCCCAGCGTGGCGTGAATCTCCCCGAAGCGGTCCCCGATCGTCTCCACCGGGAGATCGAAGAGGGTGACCAGGGCGGTGCAGACCACCAGCGCGAGGAAGGGGGAGGGCAGGCGGGTGCTCACCCGCGGCCAGTACACGATCAGGGCGAGCGCCAGCAGCGCGATCCCCACCGCCCAGGGATTGCTGCTGCCCAGGTTGGTGCTGTAGCTCTGCCACTTGGCGACGAACTCCGCCGGCACCGCGCTCATCCGCAGGCCCAGGAAGTCCTTGACCTGGCTGGAGAAGATGATCACCGCGATCCCGGAAGTGAATCCGGTGGTGACCGCATGGGGGATGA
>JAEUJI010000181.1 GCA_016794805.1 Gemmatimonadota bacterium | reverse complement strand
GGATGCTCCGAACCACCAACCCCTATCAGAACCCGGTGCCGAGGTAACTATGGCCTACCCCATGCAGCCCACCACGGCTCCCAAGAAGCCCGCCGGGCCGAACATTGACGCCAACCCGGCCAAGCCCAAGACACCACTGCTCCCAGCGGCGGGTCCGGCCCCAGCCGCTCCCGCCACGGGTGCCGCTCCGGTCACAGGGCCGATGCCGGTCCTCAAGCCGGGGGCTCCGCCCACGGGCGGTGGGACGCCGGGTATCCAGCCCACCTTCACGGATATGCAATACAAAGGTCCGGCCCTTCCAAACACCCCCGGCGACCCGCTGGCGCGGGGCGGGCAGGGCGGTGCCATCCCCGGACCCGGCACGACTCCGATCATGACCTCTCAGGTGCAGCCCTCCACGGGTGCGACTGCCGGGCCGGGCACCACGCCCATTGGGGCCGGGATGATCCCCGCCGCCCCCTCCAACCCCTATACCACCCAGTTCGGGCCGGGGAACGACCTCCAGACCACCCAGATCAATCCCGCCGCCAATCCACGGTTGCAGGGCACCCAGAGTGCCGTGGATGCCGCCACGGCGAGTCTGGCGGGGGCTCCTAGCCGTCAGCAGGCCGCAGCGGACCAGTTCGCGGCCTTCCTCGGGGCACAGGGCGAGGAGTTCAACCGCCGGACCCGTGAACTGACCCAGCGGGCCGGGGCCACCGGGCGGCTGGGAGCGGGGATGTACGGCTCCGACCTCGTGGACATGGGGACCGCCTTCAACCGCGATGCCCAGCGGCAGGCGTCCCAACTGGCCTACGATACCGTGGGTGGGGACATCCAGGATCGGTTCAATACGGTAGGCACCCTCGCCGGGCTGGAGGGCCAGCAGTTCAATCAGGGACTCACCCAGCGAAACGAGTTGCGGGGGGAGCGCGGGTATCAGAACCAGTTTGCCCAGCAGGGCTTCGACAACACCCTGACCCAGTTTAACACGGAGCAGCAGGCCCAGAACCAGCAGGCCCAGCAGATGCTCGCCCAGTTGGGGTTGCTGGGCCAGTTCGGCTACGGCGGACAGAACCCTTCGGGCCTGCTCGGGCAGTTCGCGGGCGACATCCAGCAGAGCGCGGGCCAGACCGGGGCCGGGGCGGGAGACCTCCTGACCCAGTGGCTCCTGAGTCAGGCGGGAGGGTAAGATGGGCTTTTCCTTCGGAGGGCTGATCCAGGGGGCGCTGCCCGCTGCCGCCGGGTACTACCGGGGGGTGACGGGTGCCAACCAGTTGCGGCGTCAGTACGCCAATGAGGACGCTGCCCGCGAGCGCCGGATGCGGCTGGACGCCTTGCAGGAGATGTTGCTCAAGGGGCAGGTGGACAACTTCGCCGCTGACAACGCCCGGCAGGACCTCCAGCAGCAGATTGGCGCCAAGGGAAGCGCCGAAGGCCGGGCAATCCAGATGGCGCAGGCCACCAAGCCGCCGGTTCCCAATGAAGCCTATCAGGAGTTCATCGGCCCGGAGGGACCGGGCGTGTACGGCATCACCGAAGGGCAGAACCCACGGTTTCTCGGGAAGCCCATTCCTAAGCCGCCACCCGCTGCGGCGGGTGTGGCGGGTGGGACGGGAACGCCGCCCAGCAAGACCCTGCCCGCCAGTGTCGCCACTCCGATCTTCGAGAATCGCCGGACCCTGACCACGATCAGCGCGGCGCGGGAGGCGGTGCGGGGCAACCGGGGGGCTTTCGGACCCCAGAACTTCATGCCCGGCTACGACTATGTGGACTCCAAGGAGAACGTGGCGGCGCGAGCCCCGATTGCCAACATCGGCTCACTAGTCATCCACAGCCGTTCCGGCGCGGCGGTAACCATTTCCGAGTACCCGCGCCTCAAGCCGTTCATCCCCCGCGCCAGCGACACGCCAGAGCAGGTGGAGGTCAAGCTGGCGGAACTGGAGCGGGAGATCCGGTCCATCACCGAGGACATGACGACCTACTACCGAGAGCAGGGATACGCGGTGCCGGGGGACCAGCCGACCGGCGCCCGCAACGCCTCCCCGCCCGGTGGCGCGGGCAAGATCATGTCGCCCCGTGCCTACGAAGCGGCCAAGGCCAATGGCTACTCCGATGAGGAGATTCGGGCGGAAGGCTACGAGGTGCCCCAGTGACCGGCCCCCGTCCCTCCCTGAGTGAGATTGTGGCGCGTACCGACCGGAAGCCGCTGAGTGCCATCGTGGCGGAGGCGGATGCCGACTTCTCCCATGTAGAAGGGGGCTCGTCCACGTCCGCGCCCAGGGAGGCTAGTGGCGGCTACGGGATGCTGTCCCGACTCGGCAAGGGCCTGACCAATCCCCAGACGGCTCGGAACGTCCTCCGTGGCGCCACGTTCGGGCTGGAGGACGAGGCCGCCTCTGCGGGGACCGCCGCCGGACAGTCCATTCGGCGTCTGGTGACCGGCGAACCGGGCTCTTTCGGGGAGGATTACCGCCAGTCGCAGGCCGAAATCCAGCTCGAACGAGGCGAGTTCCAGCGCGAGCATCCGGTTCTCGACATGGGGACTCAGATGGCAGGTGCCCTCCTCACCGGCAAGGCTGTCATCCCCAAGTCGCTCGGGGCGGTGCCCAACTCCGCCACGACCGGCGCCAAGCTGCTCGGCGTCGGGAAGCGGGTAGGTGCCACGGCGGGGATCGGTGCCACGGCGGGTGCCCTGGCGGGTGCCGGTGATCCCGGCGAGGGCGAGTCTCGTCCCGAGGCGGCGCGGCGCGGGGCGCTGGTTGGCGGTGTGGTGGGTGGCGGAGCGGGCGTGATCGGGGAAACCGGGCAGGCCGGATGGCAACTGCTTCGTCGGGTCTTTGGCAAGTCCCAGCCGGGCGAGATCGCGGAACGGTATCTGGCGGAAGCCGGGGAAACCGTCACGGACGCGAGCCGCCGGGCCGCCGAGCAGGTCGGGCAGGGCAAGCCGCCGACTGTGGCCGATGCGATGGGCCGCTCGGGTATCCGGCTCGGCAAGGACGTGGCGGGGTCGTCTCCACAGGCCGCCGACCGGCTGGCCGCGATGGGCCGGGAACGGACCCGTCCGGCGATGGCGGCTGGCGAGATCCGGCGGGACATTGAATCGGCTACCGGCAAGACCCTCCGCCCGACCCTGCTGGATCAGCGGCGGATTGACGCCGAACGCCGGGCCTTGGCCGAGAAGGTCTATCCCCTCCTCCGCAAGGATACCCGCCCCATCAACGATCCCGAAGTGTTGCGGGCACTCGACACCGACCTCGGGCGGCAGGCGTATGCGATGGCCGAACGGATGGCCCGCGCCGACGCCACCGCCGCCGGAGTCACCCGGCGTCCGGGTATCCCGTTCATGCGGGTATTTGACGAGAAGGGCAAGATGATCGGCGCCCCCAACATCGCCACGCTCGACTGGATCAAGCGGGGGATGGATGAACTGCTGGACGTGGGGACCGCGATCAAGCCCGGCCAGGGGGCCAGCCTGTCGGACAGTGAACGGGGGGCCATCAAGGAGATTCGCACCTTCCTGATGAACCGGCTGGATCAGTTGGGACAGGCCAACCCGACCCTCAAGGCGTACAGCACCGTCCGCAAGGAGCAGGAGTCGGCGTTCGCCGTGGTAGACTGGATGACGACCGGCTTCAAGCGGTTCAAGCAGGCCACGATTGCCGAGGGGCAGGTCACGGACGACCTGACGCGGCTCGGGCAGGAGGCCGCCCGTCGCGGGTTGCCGACCGATATGCTGCGGACGGCCTACCGGCAGGCGGCGCTGGATGCGTTCGCGACCCGGCTTCGGTCGGGTTCGCTCCAGAAGGCGGAGCAGGCTGGGACGATCCGGTCCCTGCGGGCGTTGGGCATCCAGCCGGGCGAGATTGACGACCTGCTGGCGCGGGTGCGGACGACCCAAGAGCGACAGGAACTCGGGCAGGTCTTCCAGCGGCTCTTGGGCGGTGGCGACGATCCGGTCGTCGGCAACAAGGGCGCGGCCTTTGGCGACATTGCGACCGGCAACGTGGCGGGGGCGGGCCGAAACGTCTTCAAGGCGGCCCACAACCGCTTCTCCGGCATCACGCCCGGCACCGCCCCGCCGGTCGCGGACCTGCTGCGCCAGCCCGCCGATGTGGGGCTCAAGAGCATCCGAAGTGCGGAGCGGGAGTTGTTCACGCGCCGGAACCGCGTTGGCAATGAGGCGCTGGTCGCCTTCCTGCTCGGCCAGCAGGCAGGGGGCCAGTGATGGACGCCGCACGCCTCATCGAATTGGTCGTGGTCCTGT
>JAEUJI010000169.1 GCA_016794805.1 Gemmatimonadota bacterium | reverse complement strand
GGTCGGGCCGGATCGTCCGGTCCAGCGCAAAGATCAGCCGCTCATTGTCGTCGAAGTAGAGCTGGAAGTAGCCCTTCCCCGGATCAAAGGTCCAGCGCGGCCTCAGCGTCACCCCCCCGATCTCCCAGGCCAGCTCCTCAGGGAGCCGGCGCGGGTTGGCTTCGTCCGCCGTGGCTGCGCCGGAGTCGGCGCCGCCCAGCATCCGCCGGGCGCCGGGCAGGGTGGTCCGGCCGAGCACGAGCTCTCCATCCTTCCAGCTGCCGCCGCGCACCGGCTCCCCCAGCGGAATGGGGCGGGCGGGAAGGGTCTGCGCGGCGAGCGAACCGGCGAGGTAGATCGGGGTCAATGACAGCAGAAGGGAACGGATGCGAGTCGCCATGGGGATGCTCCGCGTGAGTGCCAGGAGTCACCATCGCAAGCTTCAAGCCTCGGGGGTCGCTGGCCCAAGTGGCGGGGCGCCATACGCTTACCTGATGGGCCCCGGTGCCCTCCGCCGGCCGGGGGCACAGAATGCCGAGGCTCACGGCGGATTGCGTGTGCCCCGGGTCACCGGCCGGCAATGAGCCAGGATGGCGATGTCGCGCTCAGCGTGATCGTCCCCGTAGGCCCCGGGGATCGGTCCTGGACCCGGCTGCTCCCATCCCTGCTGCCCCAGATTGGGGCGGGGCACGAACTGATCATCACGGCGACCGAGCCCGCCCCGCACGGCTTTCCTCCCGGAGTACGCTGGATCGCCGGTCCCGCAGGACGGGCCGCGCAGCAGAACCGCGCGGCCGGCCTCGCCCGCGGTCGCTGGCTCTGGTTCCTCCATGCCGACTCATCGCTGCCCCCGCTGGCGGTTCATCGCCTCCGCGAGGCCCTGGAGGCCGAACCTGCGGCGCTCTGCTATTTCGACCTCGAATTCGAGGATGGTCCGCGCCTGATGCTGCTCAACGAATGGGGTGTCAGGATCCGGTCCCGCCTCCTGGGCCTGCCCTTCGGTGACCAGGGCCTGGCCCTGGGAAGGCGGGAGTTCGCGTCGCTCGGAGGATTCCCCGTGGGCGCTCCTTATGGGGAGGACCACCTCCTCGTCTGGGCCGCCCGGCGCCAGGGGATGCGGCTCAGGCCGGTTGGCAGCCGGCTGGGAACCAGCGCCAGGGCCTACCGCGAAGGCGGCTGGGGCCGGACCACCGCCCGTCGGCTCGGTCTCACTCTCCGGCAGGCGCTGCCCGAGGCGTGGAGCCTGTTGTGGCGGAAGTGAGGGTGGCGGTCGCGGCCTTCGTGCGGACCCCGGGACACTCGCCGGGAAAGACACGCCTTGCGGCGGGCATCGGCACGGAAGGGGCGGCGGAGTTCTATCGCCTGGCGCTCGCGATCACGGCGTCGGTCCTGGAACGCGCGGGGGAACTGGGGCTGGCGCCGTACTGGGCGGTGGCGGAGGCGGAGGGTATGGACGACGCGCGCTGGCAGACGCTGCCGCGGCTCTGGCAAGGGGAGGGGAATCTTGGCGCGCGGCAGGATCGGGTGTATCGCCACCTGCTGAAGTCCCACCCCGCGGCACTCCTCATTGGCGCCGATTGTCCGCTGCTGAACGCCGGCGACCTGCTCCAGGCTCGCGGGAGCCTGAGCCGCGGACCCTCGTTCGTGCTGGGCCCGGCCACGGACGGCGGCTACTACCTCTTCGGTGGGCGGATCCCGGTGCCCAGTGCCCTGTGGAATGGCGTCGAGTACAGCAGCCCGGAGACCGCGGGCCAGCTTCTCGCCGCGCTGCGTCCCCTCGGCGCGGTCGAACTCCTCCCGGAACTGCCCGACGTCGACACCCGGGCGGACCTGGGGGCCGCCCTCAGTCATGTGCGGGTGAGCGGGGAACTTCTTCCCCAGCAGCGGGCGTTGATCGGGTGGATGGCGC
>JAEUJI010000149.1 GCA_016794805.1 Gemmatimonadota bacterium | reverse complement strand
CTCCAGCGCGCTGGTGATCCGGCTGACCCACTGCATCTCGCCCTGGCGCACCGCCAGCTCCACGTCGTTGGTCTCGTAGATATGCACCCGGTTGCGGCCCCGCTCCTTGGCGGCATAGCAGGCGGCGTCGGCGTCGCGGAGAATGGTTGCGAGGCTCTCGCTTTCCGCCGTGATCGGCACCACGCCGATGCTCACGCCCAGGGCAAAGGGCTTCCCCTCCCACGAGAACCGGAACTCCTGGATCGTGGCCAGCAGCTCCTGGGCGACCCGGCTGGCCTGCCCGGGGGCACAGTGCTCCAGCAGCACGCCGAACTCGTCGCCGCCCAGCCGTGCCAGGGTGTCCCGCCGGCGCACCTTCCGGGTCAGGGCCTGCGCGAGCTGCCGGAGCAGCTCGTCCCCGGCGACGTGCCCGCAGGTGTCGTTCACCACCTTGAACTGGTCCAGGTCGAGGAAGCAGAGGGCGTGGGTCACCGAGTCCTGCTGCGCCCGGGTCAGGGCCCGGCCCACCCGCCGCTCGAACTCGTGCCGGTTGACCAGGCCGGTCAGGAAGTCGTGGCTCGCCTGGTGCGCCAGCTGTCGCGCCAGGCTCCGGGCCCGGCTCACGTCGTGGAAGATGAACACCGCGCCGAGGATCTCGCCGTCGCCGCCCGCGATGGGGGCGGCGCTCTCGTCGATCGCGAACTCGCGGCCGTCGGGACGGATGAGGAGGGAGAAGTTGGACCGGCCCACCACCCGTCGCTCACGGATGGCCGTCTCCACCGGATTCTCCAGCGGCTCCCGGGTGGACTCGTGCGCCAGGGCCAGGACCGACGTGATCCCCCGGCCGGTCAGCTCCGACGCGGGACAGCCGAGCAGCTCCTCGGCCACCGGGTTCAGGTACTCGATCTGGCCGGCGGCATCGGTCCGGATCACCGCGTCGCCGATCGAGCCGAGGGTCACCTCGGCCCGCTCCTTCTCCTCCGACAGGCGCCGCTCGAGCCGCTTCCGGTCCGTGATGTCCCGCGCAAGGGTGGAGTAGAACTCCACCGCCCCGGCGTCGGTGCGGTGGCAGATCAGCACCTGGGAGAGGGTGAGCTCCCGGCCGTCCGCGGTGAGCATGGTGCTTTCCCCGCTCCAGGTGCCATGCCGCTGGGCCGCCTCCCGGGCCTCCGGACGCAGCAGCACCTGCGCCGCGGCGATCGCGGCGGCCGGCGAGCCGTGCGGACCCACCAGGAGCGCCCGGCCGGCCTCGTTGAGGTAGATGGGCGCGCCGAGCTCATCGGCGAAGCAGACCGGGTCGGTGGTGGACTCGAGCACCGCCGCGAGGCGATGCTGCAGCGCCGTGAGGGCCAGCGCCCGGCGCCGGGCCTGGGTGACGCTGGCCAGCACCGCGAGGAAGAGCAGCAGCGTAATGGCCAGCGCCGCCAGGAGGGCGCTCCGGGCCGTCTCGACGACATGGTAGGCGTCCGCGGCGCGAGTCTCGACCGCGATGCCGATGCCCAGCTCGGGGTCCCACTCCCAGGCCCCGACAACCTGCTCCCCCCGGTGATCGGTGTAGCCATCGAGGTCGAGGTCGGTGCCCTGCGCGATCGCCGCCTGGGCCATCCGCGTGAGCCGGCCGGTGCCGGGGTCCACCAGGCGGGCGTCGTCCCCCCAGGGCTCCGGCGCCATGCTGGTCCCGAGAATCCGTCCGGTGCGATCGAAGAAGTAGACCTGTCCCAGCGCGCGGTGATGGCTCTGGGCAGCGATCTGTTCCAGTTCCGCCCGCGCGGGGAGGGCCAGCGCCAGCGCCGCGATCGGCTGGCCGTGCGCGTCCCGGATGGGCGCCAGGGCGGCGACGGGTCCGGGACGAACCGTATCGGTCGCGAAGGAGCTGAGGGTGGGGAGGCCGTCCAGCGCCCGTTCGAACGGTTCCTGCATGGCGACCGGGAGGTCAGCCGGGAGGGAGTCGGGCCAGCGATAGAGGGGGTGGCCTTCCGGACTGAGGATCCAGAAGCCCTGCAGGGTGCTGGCGCGGACGGCGGGCTCCAGCGTAGCGCTGATCGCGGGGATGGCGTCCGCGGACGCCCGGGCCGTGGCCCGGGGATCCTGCAGTCGCTCCACCGCCCGGCTGAGTCCACGGTCCGAGGCGAGCCCGGCCACCAGCACCTGCTGCCGGGTGACCCAATGGTGGGTCGCCTCGCGCGCATTGGCCAGGACCGTGGTGAGGCCG
>JAEUJI010000082.1 GCA_016794805.1 Gemmatimonadota bacterium | reverse complement strand
GTGGCGATCGCCTGCTGCAGCTGCGGGTCGGAGAGGTAGGGCGCCGGCCCGAACCGGAGGACGTCCCCGCGCGCGTCCACCAGCACCCCGCGCTGGTGCAGCAGTGTCGCGAACTGTCCCGCCCGCGGGGCGCGCAGCGCCAGGAATCCGGCGATCCCCGTCAGCGGGGTGTCCCGCTCCCGGTGAATGACCGCCGGGTCCAGGTCCAGGGCGTCGAATCCGGCCGCGAGGACCCCGATCTGGTGCTGGCTCACCTCCCGCAGCAGGGCCGGGGTGAGGCCCTGCCCGGCGAAGAACTCGAACACCCGGGCGGCGCGGTAGTGACTGGCGGGATCATAGGTGGCGCCGGCGAACCGGTCGCCGCCGGTGCCGTAGGCGGTGCGCTCGTCCCGCTCGCGGGCGGTAAGGGCGGTGAACTCGCTGAACCAGCCGGTGATCACCGGCCGGAGATCGCAATCAGGGGGAATACGGAGGAAGCAGTTGCCTTCGCCCAGCTGGCAGTACTTGTAGCCCCCGCCGGTGACGTAGGCATCACCCAGGTCCTCCGCCGCGATCGAGAACGGCACCACGTTGAGCGCGTGGTAGACGTCCACCAGGAGCCGCGCGCCGTGGAGGCGGCAGGCCGCCGCCACCTGCGACAGCCCCGGCGCGATCCGCCCCGAGTCGAAGAACACCGCGGACACCAGCACCAGCGCGGTGCGGCCATCCACCGCCGCCGCCAGCCGGGCGCAGACGCTCTCCACTGGTGCCTCCGCCACCCGGACCACCTCGATGCCTTCCTCCGCGAGCCGGTCGAGCTGGCGCCGGATGGTGTGGAACTCGCCGTCGGTGGTGAGCAGCCGGGGCCGTCGTGCCAGCGGCAGGGCGGAGAGGAGCCGGACCACGAGCTCATGGGTGTTGCCCGCGAGCGCGATGGTGCCGCCGGGCTCCCCAAGCAGCCGGGCGAAGCCCGCCTTGACCGCCTCGGCCCGGGCAAAGGCGTGTTCCCACTTGTCGTCCACGTGCCGGGCGGCATCGAGCCAGGACTCCGCCTGGGCATCGAGGCCGACATCGGGCCACGCCTGGTGCGAGTGGCCGGTGAGCAGCAGCCGCTCGGCCACCCGGAACCGCGAATAGTGCGGCGCCAGCGCGTTGGGGGATTCGTAGAGCGTCGCGGGAATCGTCATCAGGACCAAGTGCCTCGTCGTGAGTGGCGCCGCCTTCCGCCCGTCCGCCCTTCCGCCCGTCCGCCCAACCGCCCAACCGCCCAACCGCCCAACCGCCTAACCGCCTACAACTCCGCCCGAATCGCCCACAGGTCCGGGAACAGCGGCTGGTTGAGCGTGGTCATCAGGTACGCCGCGCCGTCGCTGCCGCCGGTGCCGCGCCGGGTGCCGATGGTCCGTTGCACCATCTTCACATGCCGGTAGCGCCACTCCATCATCCCTTCGTCCAGGTCCACCAGGCGCTCACACATGCCAGCCAGGGCGGAGCGGTGGTGGTAGACGTCCACCAGGGCGCGACGCATCTCGGGCGTGGACTCGATGGGCCGGGTCACGTCCCGCTCCAGCTCGCTCCTGGGGATCGGCACCCCATGGGCCGCGAGGTAGTGGATGAAGCTGTCCCACAGCGTCGGCGCCGCCAGCCGCCGCTCCAGCCGCGCCCGTGCCGGGGTTCCGGCCTCATAGCGGTCAAGCGCGCTGGCCTGCTTCCGCCCCAGCCGGAACTCCAGCTCCCGGAACTGCGCCGACTGGAACCCGCTTCCCGAATCCAGCCGGTCGCGGAAGGAGAGGAACTCGAGCGGGGTCATCGTCTCCAGGATGTCGATCTGCGCCACCAGCACCTTGAGGATGGTGAGCACCCGCTTCATGGTGTGCTGCGCCCGCGACTCGTCCCGGCGCTCCAGCAGCTGCTCCAGGTAGTCGAGCTCATGCAGCACCTGCTTGAACCAGAGCTCGTAGACCTGGTGGATCACGATGAAGAGCATCTCGTCGTGTTCCGGGCCGTCGGAAAGCGGGCGCTGCAGGGTGAGCAGCGGGTCAATCTGGAGGTACTCGCTGTAGGACGGCATACCGTCGTCTCGGCGCTAGCGCGGTCGGGGGGTGAAGCTGTCGGCCCTGGCGTAGGGGGACGGCCACGGAAGTCGGTAGCCCAGCTCGCGGGCGGCGTGCCGGGTCCAGTAGGGATCCCAGAGGTGGGCGCGGGCCAGGACCACGAGATCCGCCCGGCCGGCGGCGAGGATGGTGTTGGCGTCGGCGGCGCTCGCGATGTTGCCGACCGTCATGGTCGGGACCCGCGCCTCGTGCCGGATCCGGTCGCTGAACGGGGTCTGGAACAGGCGGCCGTACACCGGCTTGGCCTCCGCCACCGTGCCGCCGGCCGAGACGTCCACGATGTCCGCCCCGGCGGCGACGGCCAGGCTCGCAATCTCGACGCCGTCTGCCGCCTCCAGTCCCCCCGGGGCCCAGTCCACCGCCGAGATCCGCACCGAAATGGGCTTGGTGCGCCATTCGGCGCGGACCGCCCGGATGACTTCCAGCGGGTACCGCATCCGGTTGGCGAGTGTGCCGCCATACTCGTCGGCCCGCCGGTTGGTGAGGGGGGAGATGAATGTGGACAGCAGGTAGCCGTGGGCCAGGTGCAGCTCGATCAGGTCGAACCCCGCCTCCTGCGACATCCGCGCGGCGCGGACGAAGGCATCCCGCACCTCGTCCATGTCGGCGCGCGTCATCTCCCGCGGCGTCTGGCAGGTCGGCAGGTAGGGGATGGCGGACGCGGCGAGGAGCGGCCAGTTGCCCGTCGCCAGCGGCTCGTTGTTCCCTTCCCACGGGGGACGGGTGGAGCCCTTCCGGCCGGCATGCGCCAGCTGGATGCCGATCTTCGCGTCGGTCTCCCGGTGCACGTACTCGACGATCCGCCGCCAGGCGGCGACATGCCCGTCGAGATACATCCCCGCGCACCCGGGTGTGATCCGGCCTTCACGGCAGACGTCGGTCATCTCGGTGATCACGAGGCCGGCGCCGCCGATAGCCCGGCTCCCGAGGTGCACCAGGTGCCAGTCGTTGACGAAGCCATCCTCCGCCCGGTACTGGCACATGGGGGAGACCACGATCCGGTTGGTGAGCACCAGGTCCCGCAGTCGGTACGGCGTGAAGATGGGCGGCGGGACCGGATCGAGGGACACGGGGCGTCCACTCTGCTTCGACGCCAGCCCGGCGAACCAGCGGTCCACCTGGGCCACGAGGGCCGGGTCCCGGAGCCGCAGGTTCTCATGGGTGATGCGCAGGCTGCGGGTCAGCATCGTGAAGGCGAACTGCAGCGGGTCGAGCTCCTGGTACCGTTCCACCGACTCGAACCACTCGAGGCTTGCCTGCGCCGCCCGCTGCAGGCTCTCCACCCCCGGGCGCCGCGCCGTCTCATAGTCGGCCAGCGCCTCCGGCACCGGCTTCCCGGAGCTGAGGGCGGCCGCCAGCGCGATCGCGTCTTCCATCGCGAGCTTGGTCCCCGAGCCCACCGAGAAGTGCGCGGTGTGGGCGGCGTCTCCCAGCAGCACCACGTTGCCGGCGTGCCAGCGGCCGTTCCGCACCGTGGGGAACCGGCGCCAGATGGAGCGGTTGGCCAGCAACCGGTGGCCCTCGAGCTCTTCCTTGAAGAGCCGCTCCAGGTAGGCGATGGTCCCCGCCTCGTCCTCCTCCCGGAGCCCGCTCGCCTGCCAGGTCTCCTCCCGCGCCTCCACGATGAAGGTGGAGCGACCGGGCGCGTACTGATACGCATGGGTGCGCCAGAGACCGGCGGGGGAAGGCTTGAAATAGAAGGTGAAGGCAGGGAAGGGGCGGGTGGTGCCGAGCCAGACGAAGCGGTTGGTGCGCCAGTCGAGCTGGGGCTGGAACTGGTCGGCCAGGTGGTCGCGCAGCAGGCTGGCGACGCCGTCGGCGGCGACGACCAGGTCGGCGGGGCCGCAGTCGGCCGGCGTCCGGATCTCCCGCTGCCCCAGGATCTCGACGCCCAGCGCCCGTGCCCGGCGGGCGAGCAGCTCGAGCAGGGTCTTTCGCTCGACACCGGAGAACCGGTGGCCGGTGGAGCGGGTGACGCTGCCGCGGAAGTGGATCTCGATGTCATCCCAGTGCGCCGCCGCCTCCGCCATGGCGCGGTTGGTCTCGGGATCCGCTTCCCCCACGTTCTCCATGGTCTCGTCGGAGAACACCACTCCGAAGCCGAAGCCGTCTTCCAGCCGGTTGCGCTCGAAGACCGTGACCTGGTGGCCCGGGTTGTCCCGCTTGAGGAGAATGGCGAGGTACAGGCCGGCCGGACCCGCCCCGACGATCGCGACCCTCACGCGGCGTCCGGATCCCAGGGGGGCGCCACCAGCCGGCGGCGACCGTCGGCGGTGCGCGGTGTGTCGGGCTGGTCCAGGTCCTCGTGGTCCCAGAGCTTGCAGGTCACCGGCTTGTGCACCTGGTCCAGGCCCTCGCAGTAGTTGGTGAACACACAGCGGCGCACCTCCGCCCCCCGGCCCAGTCGGTGCTTCCGGAACCAGTCGGGGTCCGCCAGGCTCTGCCGCGCCGAGGCGATGATGTCCGCCGCCCCGGAGCGGAGCAGTTCCTCCGCCTGCTCAAAGGTGGAGATGCCGCCCGCCAGCACGACCGGCGTTTCCCGGCCCGCCGCCCGCACCGCCGCCCGCACCGCGTGCGTGGCCTCGCGGTTCCGGCCGAAGGGGCCCCGCGCGTCCGAGCGGACGGTCGGCATGCATTCGTAGCCGCTGGGTCCGGTGTAGGGATAGCGGGCCCAGCCCACCCGGGGCTGTTTGGCGTCCTCGAACTTGCCCCCGCGGGAGAGCGAGAGGTAGTCCATGCCCGCCCGCGCGAAGGCCGCCCCGAACCAGGCCGCGTCCTCCACCGTGCTGCCGCCCTCGATGCACTCCTCGGCCAGGAAGCGGCAGCCGACCACGAACCGGCCGCTCACGGCGCGCCGCACCGCCCCGAACACCTCGAGCGGCAGCCGCGCCCGCCGCTCCCGCGTTCCGCCGTAGCCGTCGGTCCGCTGGTTCCGCGCCGAGAGGAAGGAGGCCAGGGTGTAGGCGTGGGCACAGTGCAGCTCCACCCCGTCGAATCCCGCCTGCTGGGCCCGCGAGGCCGCGGCGGCGAACAGGTCCGGCAGCACCTGCGGCAGCTCCCGGATGTGGGGGAGGTGGGTATCGGTGACCCGCTCCCGCTCGCCGTAGGCCAGGCTCTCGAACTCCCGTTCATCCAGCACCCGCGGCCACTCCGACTCCGGCAGCATGGCCAGCGCCCCACGCACCTCCGAGTCGCTGCCCGGGAAGAGGCTCCGATGCCGGTCGGTGAGCGTGAGGTACTCGCGGAAGAAGCGCGCCGGTTCCGGCCGCCGCCGGATCCGCAGGAAGTCGATGATCTGAATGAAGAGTCGGGTCCGTCCCTCGCTGGCCCGGCGCACCGTCCGCACCAGCTCCGCCAGGCCGGGGATGAACCGGTCGTCGCCGATCCGGAGCAGGGGCCCGCTGGGGATGTCGCGGATGCCGGTGGCCTCGACCACCAGCGCCCCCGGCTGCCCCCTGGCGAACCGCTCGTACCAGGCAAGCACCTCGGGCGTCACCTGCCCGTCGTCGGTCGCCCGCCACGGGACCATGGCCGGCACCCAGGTGCGCTCCGCCAGCTCGAGCCGTCCCACCCGGAGGGGGCTGAACCAGAGCGCCCCCTGCGCCTCCGCCGCGGTGGGCCAGCGGGTCGCCGGGATCGGGTGCTTGATGAACGGCTCGGGGTGCCACATGGGGGAAAGGTAACGGCGGTAGCGACGGTAGCGACGGTAGCGACGGTACCGTCCTTACCGTCGTTACCGTCCCTACCGCAACATCTCCCCCGCAATGATCAGCTGCTGGATCTCCGTGGTTCCCTCGTAGATCCGCAGCGCCCGCACCGCCCGGTAGAGCCGGTCCACCGGATGGTCCGCGAGGGCGCCCCGCCCGCCGATCAGCTGCACCGCGTCATCCACGGCCCGCTGGGCCATCTCGGTCGCGAAGGACTTGGCCATCGCGGCCTCGCTGGTGATCCGCGCCTGGCCCTGGTCCTTCTCGTACGCCGCCCGGTAGACCAGGAGCCGTGCGGCGGTGAGCTCGGTGGCCATGCGCGCGAGCTTCTGCTGCACCAGCTGGAACTCCGCCAGCGGCTTCCCGAACTGCTGCCGCCGCTTCACGTGCGCCAGCGCCTCCGCCAGCGCCCGCGCGGCCATGCCGCAGGCCGCCGCGGCGACGGTGGGGCGGAGCCGGTCGAGGGCGGCCAGGCCGATCCCGAAGCCGCGCCCCTCCTCCCCGACCAGCGCGTCGGCCGGGATCCGGCAGCCCTCGAAGGCCAATTCCCCCAGCGGGTGCGGCGCGCTCAGTACCTGGGCCCCGGCGAAGCGGAGCCCCGGCGCGTCGGCGGGGACCAGGAAGCAGCTGATCCCCTTGGAGCCCTTGGCCCGGTCGGTGGAGGCGAAGACGGTGTACAGGTCGGCGATGCCGGCGTTGGAGATCAGGGTCTTGGCGCCATCGAGGATGTAGCCGGTGCCGTCGCGCCGGGCGGTGGTGGTGATATTGGCGACATCGGAGCCGGCTTCCGGCTCGGTCATGGCGAAGGCGGTCATCACCCTGCCCGCGGCGATCGGGCCGAGCCACCGGACCTTCTGCGCCTCGGAGCCGTTGAGCAGGAGCGGCGTCGTGCCGAGCCCCTGGAGGGCAAAGACCGCGTCGGCGAGTGGGGAGGCCTCGCCCAGCGCCTCGCGCAGGAGGCAGCAGCCCCGGAGGTCGAGCTCGAAGATCGGCTTGAGCCAGCCGCCCTCGCCGAGCAGGCGGAGCAGCGCGCGCGCCTCGAGGCGGGCGGCGGCATCGTCCGCGGGATCGGGGCGGCGGGCGATCGTGTCCCGGGCGAAGGCGCTCACCTGCTCGGCGAGGGCCAGGTGGTCGAGCTCGAGGAAGGTGCGGACCAGCCTGGTATCCGGCATCGGCTACTCGAACCGCGCGTCGCGCTTGGCGCGGAACGCCTCGTAGGCTTCGCGGAAGTTGGGATGCAGCATGCAGGCGGCCTGGGCCCGGGCCTCCGCCTCCATGGCGGAAACCAGGTCCAGCGACGCCTCGAGGTTGAGCGACGCCTTGGTGACCCCGATCGCCTCGGAGGGCCCCCGCGCCAGCCGCCGGGCGACGTCGGTCGCCTCCGCCAGCACCCGCTCGGCGGGGACGACGCGGTGGTAGAGCCCGATCTCGAGGGCGCGCTGGGCGGTGATGAACTCGCCCAGCATCAGCAGCTCGGTGGCGTGGCCCAGCCCCACGAGGCGGGGGAGGAGCCAGGCGGCGCCCATGTCGGCGCCGGCCAGGCCAACCTTTGTGAACAGGAACGCGATCTTGGCGGACTCCGCCCCGATCCGGAAATCGCTGGCCGCGGCGATGACCGCGCCCGCTCCCGCGACGGTCCCGTTGAGGGCCGCCACCACCGGGCGCCGGCACTGGCGGATCGAGAGGATGAGGTCACAGGTGAGCCGGGTGAACTCGAGCAGGCCGTCGTGGTCGCGGGAGAACAGCGCCCCGATGATGTCCTGCACGTCCCCGCCGGTGCAGAAGGCGCGGCCGGCCCCGGTGATGATGATGGCGCGGACCCCCGGCTCGGTATCGAGGGCGCGGAAGGTGTCGCGCAGCTCGGTGTACACCTCGAAGGTGAGGGCGTTGAGCCGCTCGGGGCGGTTGAGCGTGATGGTCGCGACCGAGGTCGCAGGGTCGAGACTATAGAGGAAAGAAGTGGGCTGCAGTGTCATCCGGGCTCTCCGCAATCGTTCCGGCAGTACCACGCCTACCCTGGCTACCGTCGCTACCCCACGACCGCCGTGGCCTCGATCTCCACCAGCGCCCGCGCATCCACCAGTGACGTCACCTCCACCAGCGCCATCGCCGGATAGTGCCCGCCCATCAGCCGGCGGTACACGACGCCGAGCGGCTTGAGACTGGCGCGGTACAGTGCCACGTCGGTCACGTAGATCGTGAACCGGCCGATGTCGCTGGCCACTCCCCCGGCCTCCCGCACCACCGCGAGCACCCGCTCCAGCGCGCCCTCAAACTGCGCGGGGAAGTCTGCGGTTGCGCCATCCGGCGGTCCGTCGGCCCGTCGTCCCGTCGGCGCCGTCTGCCCCGCGATGAACAGCACCCGTCCTCCCGCCCGGGCCAGCAGGCCGTTGTTCCAGCCGCGGGGCGCGCCGAGCGCCTCGGGGTTGATGATCTCGAATCGGCCGCCCATTGTCTCACTCCCATCCAGGACCAGCTCCCTGCCGTTGGGCGGTGCCGCTGTATCGGCGCAGAGCGACACCACCGCCGCCGCCACCTCGTCCGCGCGGATGAGGCGCGGCTGGCCGGCGGAGGCGAGCGCCGCCGCGAGCGCCTCCGCCCGGCTCCGGCCGGTCTTGGCGACGATCCGGTCCAGCGTCTCGGTGGTCATCTCGGTGTCCACAAAGCCGGGGCAGACCGCGTTCACCGTCACCCCCGTGCCTTCGACCTCCGCGGCCGCCGAGCGGCTGAATCCCACCAGCGCATGCTTGGCGGCGGCGTAGGCAGCGATGTACCGGGCGCCGTGCAGCCCGGCGGTGGAGGCCACGTTCACCACCCGACCCCACTTCCGCTCCAGCATCCCCGGCAGCAGCGCCCGTGTACACAGGAAGGCGCCGGTGGCGTTAACCGCCATCAGGCGATTCCATTCTTCGAGGGAGGTCTTGATCACCGACATCGATGCGGCGGCGCCGGCATTATTGACGAGCACCGCCACCGGCCCGAGCTCACCGGTCTCGCGCCGGAGCGCGAGGATGTCCTGCTCACTGGTCACGTCGCACACCACCGCCCGGGCCCGGTGCCCGCCGGCCGTCAGTTCCGCCGCCACCCGCTCCACCTGGTCCCGGCTCCGCGCCGCGACCACCACGTCGCACCCCTCCGCCGCAAGGGCCCGGGCGCAGGCCGCCCCGATGCCGCGTCCGGCGCCAGTCACCACGGCGACCTTTCCGGCGAGGGCGCTCACCGCTGGCCGCCCACGGTGCTCATCTCGGCGCGGGCGGCCTCCGCCAGGATCTCCCCCAGCACCTCAATAGTGGCTCGCCCCTCGGCGGCGGTGGCGTCCGCCGGAAAGCCGAAGTAGGCGCGCGGCCCCCCCGCCTCCTCGAAGCTGCCCTTGCCATCCCGGATGGCACGGGAGAGCGACGCGGGATTCCCGGGCAGCGCGGCGCGCGTGGCCTCCCGCACCAGCTCCGGGCGTTCGGCCAGCACGATCGAGGTCTCGAACTGCCCCGCGTGGCAGGCGCCGCTCCGGAACTCCTCGCTGAGCCGGAGCGCCCACGGCCGGGTGGCCAGATTGGGAAAGGCCACCGCGATCCGGCTGTCCCGCCGAATCTGGTCCACGGCCCCCTCCAGCGCGGCGAGATGCCCCGGGTCGAGGTGCGCGTTGGCGATGGCGAGCAGCCCGAATCCCTGGCGGCCGAGTTCTGCGGCGAGCTCGACGATCACGTCGGTGACGGTCCCGGGGCGGAGGGACAGGGTGCCGGGGAAGCCGCGGGCGAAATCCGCCGAGGTGTAGGTGAGCGGCGGGAGCAGCAGGGCGCGGAGGCCGATGGCCTCGAGATGGAGCGCCCCGGCCCGCGCCATGGCCCCGGCGATGATCACGTCGGTCTCGAGCGGCAGGTGGGGGCCGTGGGCCTCGATGGCACCTACCGGCAGGATCGCGACGGTGCGGGGACCGGCGGCGTCGCGCGCCTCCTCCCAGGTCATTGCGGCGAGCGAGCGCACGGTTATTGTGTCCTCATGCAGCAGCTCAACATCGCCGACTTCTTTCTCGATGCCCGGGTGCGGGAGGGTCGGGGGGACCGGACCGCCCTCATCACCGATGCCGGACGGTGGACGTATCGCGAGGTGCAGGCGCAGGCCAACCGCTATGCCAACCTGTTGCGTGCGGCGGGAGTGGCGGCCGAACAGCGGGTGATCATCGCCCTGCCCGATGGCGCAGACTACGTGGCGGCGCTGTTCGGCACCCTGAAGATCGGCGCCGTGGTGGTGATGGTCAACCCGGAACTCAAGCCGGAGGCGATCGAGTACTTCTTCGGCTACAGCCGGGCGGCGGTGGCGCTGGTCGCGGCCGAACGGGCCGATGCCTTCCGCGCCGCGGCCGGCCGCGCGGCCCACGCCCCGGCGCTGCTCGTGGTGGGCGATCGCGCCTGGGAAGCACGCCTGGCCGCGGCCTCACCCGGCTTCGAGAACTTTCCCACCGACCAGGATGATCCCGCCATCTGGCTCTTCTCCGGCGGCACCACCGGCCAGCCCAAGGCGGCGGTCCAGCCGCACCGGTCCTTCGTCAATACCTGCAAGTGCTACGCGCGGGAGGTCCTGCAGTACACCGAGCATGACATCACCCTCTCGGTGCCCAAGCTCTATTTCGGGTACGCCACCGGCTCCAACCTGCTCTTCCCTTTCGCGGCCGGGGCCAGCGCCGTCCTCTTCGACGAACGCTGCACCGCCGATGTCATCTTCGGCCGGATCGCGCAGCACCGGCCCACGATCCTGATCACCGTGCCCACGATGATCAACCAGATGGTCAGCCACCCCGATGCCGCGCGCCAGGATCTCTCCTCCCTCCGGCTCGCCACCTCCGCGGGGGAGGGACTTCCCGAGGAGCTGCACGCCCGGTGGGACGAGGGCTTCGGTATCCCCCTGCTGGACGGCCTCGGCACCGCCGAGATGTGGCACATCTTCCTCTCCAACCGCCCGGGGCGGGTGCGCCAGGGCACGCTCGGCGAGGTGGTCCCCGGCTTCGACGTCAAGGTGGCGGACGAGGAGGGGCGGCCCCTCGGCGATGGGGAAACCGGGTACCTCTGGGTGCGTGGCGGCTCGCGCGCGCTCGGCTACTGGCAGCAGCTGGAGAAGAGCCAGCATGCGTTCCGGGGGGAGTGGGTCGTCACCGGGGACCTGGTGCGCCGTGATGCCGACGGCTACTTCACCTACGGCGGCCGGGCCGACGAACTGCTCAAGGTCTCGGGGAAGTGGCTCTCCGCCACGGAAGTCGAGGGCTGCCTGCTGCTCCACCCGGCGGTGTCCCAGGTGGCGGTGGTCGGGGTCGCGGACGCCAATGGCCTGGTGAAGCCGCACGCCTACGTGATTCCGCGGGAGCGCCGCGAGGGACTCGCGGAGGAACTCAAGGCCTTCGTGCGGGAGCGGCTGGAGCCGTACAAGCACCCCCGCGAGGTCATCTTTGTGGATGCCCTGCCGACGACCCACCTGGGAAAGGTGGACCGGGGGAAGCTGCGGGGGGGAGTGCGGTAGCGACGGTATCGACGGTAGGGACGGTACCGTCGTTACCGTCGCTACCGTCGTTACCGTCCCGCATCCCGACACATATGCCACTCGCCGACTTCAGCCTCCACAGCCACACGGCGCTGATCACCTTCGCCAACCCACCCGTCAACGGCCTCTCCCACGCCGTGCGAGCAGGGCTGGCCGCAGCCCTGGCCCGCGCCGCGGCGGACCCTGCGGTGCGCGCCGTCGTCCTGGCCGGCGCGGGCGGGCGCTTCTCGGCTGGCGCCGACATCCGCGAGTTCAACACCCCGAAGGCCACCGAGCAGCCGACCCTGCGCGAGCTGATCGTCCAGGTGGAGGCCAGCGCCAAGCCCGTCGTCGCGGCCATTGCCGGCACCTGCCTCGGCGGCGGCCTCGAGCTCGCGCTCGCGGCCCACTACCGGGTGGCGAGCGCCGACGCGACGCTCGGCCTGCCGGAGGTGAAGCTCGGCCTCATCCCGGGCGCCGGCGGCACCCAGCGCCTCCCGCGGCTGGTCGGGGCGGACCGGGCCATCAGCATGATCACCAGCGGCACCCCGGTGCCGGCCGCGGAGCTCGCGGGGACGGCGTTGCTCGATCAGCTCGTGGTGGGCGATCCGGTTCCGGCGGCGCTGGACCTGGCGTCCTCGCACCAGGTTCGCGACACGCCGCCCCGGCGCACTTGCGATATGCTCCTGGCGGAGCCTGATCTCTCCGCCAGGTGCGAGGCCGCACGCGCCCGGCTGGCGTCCCAGTCTCCACACCTGCCAGCCCCGCGCCGGGCCCTCGAGGCCATCGCGGCATCGGCCGGACCGTTCGAGGCGGGGCTCGCCCTTGAACGGCAGGCGTTCCTCGCGTTGCTCGACTCACCGGAGTCGAAGGCGCTGCGCTACGCCTTCTTTGCCGAGCGGACCGCGGGCCGCATCGCGGGGGAGCAGGGGGCGGCGGCCGGGCGGCGGATCGAACGGGCCGCGGTCATCGGCGCCGGCACTATGGGCGCGGGGATCGCGGTGTGCTTCCTCAATGCCGGCATCCCCGTCTGGCTCATCGAGACCGACGCGGCGGCGCTCGAGCGCGGGGTGGCGCGGATCGCCGGCATCTTCGACGCCCAGGTGCAGAAGGGGAGGCTCGACGCCGGTGAGCGTGAGCGGCGCCGGGCACTCCTCACGCCGACGCTCTCCCTGGCCGATGCGGCCTCGGCCGACATCGCCATCGAAGCGGTCTTCGAGTCGCTGGAGGTGAAGCGCGAGGTGTTCCTGGGGCTGGACCGGATCCTTCGGCCCGGCGCGATCCTCGCAAGCAATACCTCCACGCTCGACCTGAATCTGATGGCGAGCTTCACGGGCCGGTCGCAGGACGTCGTCGGCACCCACTTTTTCAGCCCGGCCAACGTGATGCGGCTGCTGGAGGTGGTGCGGGGTGCCGCCACCGCGCCGGAGGTGCTCGCCACCGCGCTTGAGCTCGGCCGACGGCTTGGCAAGGTGGCCGTCGTGTCCGGGGTGTGCGACGGCTTCATCGGCAACCGGATGCTCGATCCCTACTTCCGCCAGGCCTGGTACCTGGTGGAGGAGGGGGCGACTCCGGAGCAGGTGGACCGCGCCATCGAGCGGTTCGGCATGGCCATGGGCCCGTTCCGGGTCGGCGACCTGGTCGGCAACGACGTGAGCTGGGCCATCCGGCAGCGGCGCCGCGCCGAGCGCCCGGGCTATCGCTGCTCCACCCTTCCCGACAGGCTCTGCGAGCTGGGCCGCTTCGGGCAGAAGGCAGGGGGCGGATGGTACGACTACCCGGAGGGCCCGCGGCGGCCGGTTCCGTCCCCGGTGGTGGCAGACCTCATCTCCCGCCAGCGGGAAGAAGTCGGGATCGCCTCACGCCCGGTGACCGACGCGGAGATCGTCGAGCGCCTGGTCTATGCCCTCGTGAATGAGGGGGCGAGGATCCTGGAGGAGGGCATCGCGGCGCGGGCGTCGGACATCGATGTGGTGTACCTGACCGGGTATGGCTTTCCGGCCTTCCGCGGTGGGCCGATGTTCCATGCCGACCGTCAGGGGCTGGCGGCGGTGCGCGGGCGGCTGCGGGAGTTCGCCCAGGTGTTGCACGGGGACCCGGAGTTCTGGCGCCCGGCGGGCCTGCTGGACCGGCTGGCCGATTCGGGGGGGACTTTCACCGGCGACGCCTGAACCCCGTTCCGCCTACCCTCCGCATCAGGCGACATGGAGCTGGGTCGAGGGCAGCGCCGGCCGGCTGGCCGCATACACCCGGATGGCCACCTCGAGGCGGGAGCGCAGGCCCAGCTTGAGCAGGAGGTTGTGGACGTGGGTCTTCACCGTGTGCACCGCGATGCCGAGGTGCACGGCGATGTCCTTGTTGGCGCAGCCATCGGCGATCAGGTGCATCACCTCGACTTCCCGCCGGGTCAGGCGGGACGGCGCGGAGTGTCGCGGCAGCGCGTCTCCACCAGCCGGGCACTGGGGGTTCCATGTCATGGTGCGCCTCCATCAGGGGCGGATGGCTCCGCGTGATAAAAAGGAAAGGCGCGCGGGATCGCTGGGACCGATCCACGACGCGCCTTCGACTCGCGAGCCAGATGCTCGCTCGCCAAGGTGGCTGCCTCGGCAGCCGCTGGTGCGCAAGCAACATGGCCTGTGGCCACCCTATCGGGCGGTGATCCCGCTCACGCCCCCCGCTGTCGGGAATCCTGCACCGTCGTGCGCGCCCTCGCGGTTCAGTTCCCCGCCTGCCGCCTCGCCGCCTCCCGCATGTCCTTGCTGGCGTAGATCGCGACCTCGATCCGGCGGTTGGTCTGCCGGCCGGCCTCGGTCTCGTTGCTCGCCACCGGCTCCATCTCCCCCAGTCCCATGGTCTGGATGCGGGAGCCCTTCACGTTATGCGACACCAGGTAACTCGCCGCGGCGTTGGCCCGGCGCTCCGAGAGGGCCTGGTTGTACTGCTCGGTGCCGGTCTGGTCGGTGTGACCCACGATCAGGATGTCGGAGCCGTCGTACTTGCTGAAGCTCCGGGCCAGCTCCCCCAGGTTGGTGCGAGCCTCGGGGCGGAGTACGTCAGAATCGAAATCGAAGAGCAGGCCGGAATCGAAGGTGATCTGGATCCCCTCGCCCACCCGTTCGACGGTGGCGCCCCGGATGTTCTGCTTCAGCTCGGCGGCGTGACGGTCCATCTGGTCGCCAATGATCCCGCCGGCGATCCCGCCGATCACCGCCCCCGCGATGGCGCCCTTC
>JAEUJI010000055.1 GCA_016794805.1 Gemmatimonadota bacterium | reverse complement strand
GTCGCCGTATTGCTCCAGGATGTGCGCCACCCAGCCGCACATCCGGCTCACCGCGAAGGTGACGGTGAACAGGTCGGTGGGGATGCCGATCGCGCGGTACAGTGGCGCCAGGTAGAAGTCCACGATCGGGTACTGACCGGTCTCCCGCAGCATCACGACCTCGAGCTCGCGAGCCGTCCGGAACACCAGCCACATCCCCGCGCGCTGGCACTCCGACTCGGCCAGGCCACGCAGCAGCCCGGTCCGGGGATCCTCGCCCTGGTACACCACGTGCCCGAAGCCGGGGACCTTCCGCTTCTGGCCCAGCCGCTCCCGCACCCACTCCTCCACCCGCTCCGGCTGCCCGATCTCCTCCAGCGCCGCCATCACGTTCCGGGTGTGCCAGCCGTGCCGGGGCCCCGCCAGCGCGGCCAGCCCGGCCATGACCGCGCCAAACACGTCGGCGCCGGTCGCCGCGGTCACGCGGGCGGCGAAGGTGGAGGGATTGAGTTCGTTGTCGGCGCGGAGGATGAGGGCGGTGTCGAACGCCCGGGCGGGTTCGGCCGCGGGCGGGACGCCAGTCAGCATGGCCAGGTAGTTGGCCGCGAAGCCCAGGCTCTTCCGGGGCAGGACCGGCTTCTGGCCGGTCCGCAGGCGGTGGAACGCGGCCACGATCGTGGGGGTCACCGCCACGAGCCGGAGCCCCTGGGCCAGCGCGTCCGCGCGGGCGGGGGGCAGCGGCACCGGCTGCTCCAGCGCCACGACCGCCAGCGCAGCCCGGAGCGCGCTCATCGGGTCGGCGGCGGCGGGGAGAGACTTGAGGGCCCGCAGGACGGCGGGGGACAGCTTCTGCCGGTCCTTGAGCTCCCCTTGCCACCGCCGCATCTCCGCCGCGGCCGGCAGGTGGCCCTCGATCAGCAGGAAGGCCGTTTCCTCGGCGGTGGACTGCTCGCCCAGGTCGCGCACCTCATAGCCGCGATAGGCCAGCCGGCCGTCGGCGGCGGAGAGCCGGCAGACGGCCGAGGAAAGGGCAATGACGTTGTCGAGACCGCGGACGGGTTCGGGTGTGATGCCGGCGCTCATGCGGGTTCGGGGCTAGGTGAACCGAACTCTAGCCACTCCCGATCAGCGCGGGAAGAGCCGGGCCGACTTCGGCTTCACGTAGAGTTTCTCGCCCCGGCTCACCCGCAGTTCGTCGAACCGGGCCCGGGTCACCTCCGCCTCGATCACCGTGCCGTCCTCCACCCGGTCCAGCTCCAGCCGGACCATCGGCCCGAAGCGGCGGAAATGGCGCAACACGGTTTCGATGGCCGGGGTGCCATTGGGCGTCCGGGCCAGGTCCACGTCATAGGTGCGCACGTAGGCCAGTGCGTCACGGTCGGCGCCGAGGGCGGCCCAGTCGGGCGCCTCCCACTCCTGCCCCGCGATCTCCGCCCGCCCCGCCGTGACCCGGCCGTGAAACAGGTTCACGTTGCCGAGGAAGCTGTAGACGAAGGGCGTGGCGGGCTTGTCATAGACCTCTTCCGGGCTCCCCACCTGCTCGATGCGGCCCTCGTTCATCACCACCACCCGGTCGGAGACTTCCATCGCCTCCTCCTGGTCGTGGGTGACGAAGACGGTGGTCACGTGCACGTCCTCGTGCAGGCGGCGGAGCCAGCGACGCAGCTCCTTGCGGACCTTCGCGTCCAGTGCGCCGAAGGGCTCATCCAGCAGCAGCACCTGCGGCTTGACCGCGAGCGCCCGGGCCAGCGCCACCCGCTGCCGCTGGCCGCCGGAGAGCTGTGAGGGGAAGCGGTCGGCCAGCCAGTCGAGCTGCACCAGCCTGAGCAGGTCCATGACCGTCGCGCGGATCTCGGCCTCCGGCGGCCGGACGGTGGCGGGCCGGACCCGGAGCCCGAAGGCCACGTTCTCGAACACGGTCATGTGCCGGAACAGGGCGTAGTGCTGGAACACGAAGCCGACCTCCCGTTCGCGCACGTCGCGCCGGGTGGCGTCCTCTCCGTGGAACAGGATGCTGCCGGCGTCCGGGGACTCGAGCCCGGCGATGCACCGCAGCAGGCTCGTCT
>JAEUJI010000002.1 GCA_016794805.1 Gemmatimonadota bacterium | reverse complement strand
CACCACCGCCGCGGCTCAGGCCAACGGCGTCGCGGGCGCGGGCAAGGTGACCTTCGTGCCGTCGACCGGCAACGTGCTGGCGCTGGCGTACATCGACGCGGCCGGCTGGAAGGCCACGATGACCAACCCGGCGGTGACCGGTAGCCCGAACACCTGTGGCATCTACACCGGCCCGGCGGCCAACACGCCGAACGCCGCGGTGACCCAGGAAGGCTCCCCGGCCTGCTGGTAAGCTGAGCCGAAGCAGAACACGCGGGGCGGCGGAGCGATCCGCCGCCCCGTGTGCCTTTTCAGGTACCGCTCCGCGGCTTCCGGTGCCCCCGTACCTGGAGGGGCGCCACCATCTTGGGGCCGTCTCCAGCGGACCGGCTCCATGCGCTCCACCTCCGGCTTCTCCCTCGTCGAGCTGCTGCTCGCCCTTGTCATCTTCGCGATCGGCGCGCTGGGCGCGATCGGGACCCTCGCGTGGGCGTTCCGTTCCACGACCGCCGGGACCCACGCCGCCCACGCGGCGCGCCTGGTCGCCACCGCGCTCGGCGCGGTCACCGCCCCCGCCGCGCTGGGCGTGCCCTGCGCCGCCCTCCCTGCACCCAGCCTGGCCGGGCCGCTGGGAGAGGCCGCCACGGTGACGCTGACCCCCGCCGCCGGTGGCGTCACCCTGCTCACCCTGCTCCGCTACCCCGCTCATCATGGCGTTCGCACCGACACGGTGTGGAGCTTCGTGCGATGCCATTGAACCGACGGGCCGGAGTTACCCTGCCGGAACTGATGATCGGACTGGTGCTGTTCGGGCTGGTCGGCACGCTGGTGGCTCGTCAGGCGCTCGCGGCAGAGCGGGTGGCCCGGGACGAGGAGGCCCGGGTCCGCCTGCAGGCGGCCCTCGACGGCGGGCTGGCCTTTCTCTCCGCGGAACTGGGCGACCTGGGGCCGGGCGATCTCGCGATGGTCGCCGCCGAATCGCTCCGCTACCGCGCGACCCGGGGCCACGGCCTGACCTGCCAGGTCTCCGCCACGGAAGTACGCGTCGCCGGGCCCACGCTCGGCGGGGCACGGGCCCCACAGCCGGGCCGGGACAGCCTCCTCCTGCCCCTCCGGGCCGACGATCCGCAGGCCGGGGATACCGGGTGGATTGCGCTGCCCCTGCTGGGAGTGCAGCCGACGACCTGCGGGGGAAGCCCCGCCGTCGCCCTGCTCACCGGGATCGATACCCTGGTGCATCCGCTCGCCGGCCTCCCGGGCCGCCTGCCGGTGCGGGTCTTCGAGGTGATGCAGGCCCGCCTGTACGCCTCGGCCGGGAGCACCTGGCTCGGCGCCCGGTCGGTCAGCGCCGGGGAGGTCATCCAGCCGATCGCCGGCCCCTTCGAGCTGCCCGCCTCCCGGTTTGTTGCCAGGGATTCCAGCGGCAACCCGGCGGCTTCAGCCGCGGCAACCCGGTCCATCGGTGTAATCCTCAGTGGGCTGCGCTCGCGCTGGCACGGCGGTGGTGGGGTCGTGGTGGACAGCGCCTCCGTGCAGCTCAGCCCCGCGAACCTCGGCCCATGACCGGCCGGCGTGGCGCAGCCCTGCCGCTGGTCCTGCTCCTCGTGGCGCTGCTCGGGGCGCTGGCCTCGCTCACCCTGCTTGGGAGCAGGGTGCGAAGCCTCGCCGGGGAGCGGGCGCTCGACCGTGCCCGCGCCACCGCGGGTGCCCAGGGGACCATCCAGCAGGTACTCGGCAACTGGCCGGCACTGGCGGCGGACACGCTGCCGGTCGGGATCGCCGCGGGGTTGCCGACAGCGGCCGCCCCCGGGATCCGGAGTACCGACTCCATTCACCGGCTGGGGAAGACCCTCTACCTCGTGCGCAGCGAGGCGGAACGAGTCAGGGCCGATGGCGGCACCCTGGCTCGAGCCGGCCTCGGCTACCTGCTGCACCTGGTCCGGCCCGCGCTGCCAGAGAGCGCCGCCGTGGTCGCCGCCGGGGCAGTGACACTTGAGGGAAAGGCACTGGCGAGCGGATACGATTCCCTGCCCCTGGCTTCATGGTCCGCCGGATGCCCCCCGCCGGGGGCGCCGAGGGCGGGAATCCA
>JAEUJI010000344.1 GCA_016794805.1 Gemmatimonadota bacterium | reverse complement strand
CCCCCGAAGACCACCGTCGTGTCCCGCGGCCCGATGGTGATGGCCGCGATCGTCGCCCCGGGGCCCTGGTAGGCCACCGGCACCGAGTCCGGCGCGGGGGTAAGGCCCTGCGCCACCCGCACGATCCGGGTGCCGCTGAAGAGGAGCGTGGTGCCGGCATAGAGCTCGAGGGTGACCTCGAGGTCCTCGCTGGCGGCCTGGAGCTGGAGCGGGATGTTGAGGGTGAGCTGTGTGCTGCTGACGCTGAAACTGCGGGCCACGATGGCCAGGGTGTCGCTGGGAGGCCGGACCACGATGACCCGGACGTTGTCGAGCGTGAGCGGCGCGTTGCGAGCGAAGGCGTCGAAGGTCGGCGCCACCCGCAGGCTGCCGAGCCCCGGCCGGCCCGGACCCACCGGATTGTCGGTGCAGGTGATGACCAGCAGGGCGGCACCGGCGGTCAGGCACGCGCGCAGGGCGCGGGTCAGGAGCTTGCGCATGGTCTCAGGGGGAGCGGGGTAGTCCCAATTGGCGGCCCAAACGGACGCCTGTCAATACCAATTGACGCAGGGACTGGGCGCCGGTTCTCGCTCGGCGAACCCCGAAACGCACCCCGCCCCCGCTCCGGGGGGAGCGGGGGCGGGGGAGGCCAGGGCGACCGGAGGACTACGGCCAGTTGATGGTGACGCCGCCGACCGTGGTCTGGTTGGGCGGGTCGGAGAGCGCCGGGCCGTTCCCACCCACCTGCGGGCTCTGGTTGGAGCCGGTCATGGTGAGGGTGATGAAGCCGCCGTTGGTGGAGGTCACCTTGACGTACAGGTTGCCCGCGCCGACGCCGAGCGGGTTGAAGTTCACGCTGGTGGTGGTGATCGGTGGCCGCGCCGCCAGGGTCCCGCCGGGGCCGGAGATCGTCAGGACCTGCGCGCCCGTCGGCCCGAAGCCCTGGAAGGTGATGTTGCTCAGGTTCTCCGCGGAGAACGCCCCCTGCTCATCGAGGATGAGCGGGGCGTTGTCCACGGTGAGCCCGCTGATCTGGGCCCGCCGCATCGTCAGCGAACTGCCGCCGCCGGCCAGCACGGCGCTGGGGTTGGAGGCGGTGACCGAGTCCGCGATGCTGTTGACCGTAAGCGTGACCCCGCCGGTGGCGTTGCTGAGGTCCAGCACGTGGAAGTGCGAGCCCGCGGCTCCCGCGCCGGGGGATGCGAAGGAGATCGTGCCCGGGTTGGCGGAGCCCACCGTGGTGCGATGCGAGCCGCTCGGGGCGTAGCTGGTGACGCTGGTCCCGGCGGCCTGGGTGAAGCTGCCGCTGACCACGATCTCGCCGGCCGTCAGGAGCCCGTTAGTGCTGCCCCCGGCGAAGAGCGCGTCGCCGCTGATGAGCATCAGGCTGAAGACGCTGGTCATGGTGACGGTGCCGGTGCCGGTCGTGGCAAAGTTCCGTGCCACGTTGACCGTGTTCCCGTTCACCGTCAGCGTCCCACCAGTGATGTTGAGCGCGCCGACGAAGACGTTGCCGGTCAGCGACGGCTGATTGGCCGTGAGCGGCACCACGACGCTGTCGGCGGAGCCGGGCACGTTGAGCTGGTCCCAGTTGCCGGGCTGGAACCAGTTGTTGTCCACCGCGCCGGTCCAGGTCACGGTCCCGTTCTGCCAGAAGACCGAGGCGCCGCCGGCGGTGGCAGTGAAGGACGCGCCGTTCAGCACGTTCGAGTTGAAGATGTCCACCACCAGGAACGGCGGGCTGGCATCCAGGTCCGTCGCGTCGATGTAGAGCCCGGGGTCGCCGCCGGTGAGGGGCACGAAGTTGAGCGTGCCGGCGCTGAAGTTGCCGGCGGCCGCGCCGGGGTGCCGGATCGTCAGCTGGGTGACATCCGTCGGCAGGTTGACGAAGGTGACGTCGTTCATCCCGGTGGACGTGCCCGCCGGGTCATCGAGGACGAGCCGGACACAGTCGAGGGTCACGGAGTTGTCCCACCGCGTCACCGTGAGCGTCACCGGGCAGCTGCCGCCGAGGAAGCTCCCGCCGAAGCCGTCGGCACCGGAGAGGAAGCCCCGGACATCCACATCGGAGTTGAGGATGAACTGCGCCCCGAAGCCGCTCTCCGCCAGGTCGCCGAAGTGGGAGCCGTTGATGCCCGGCGTGGTGAAGGTGATGCTGGCCGGGTTGGCGCTCAGCTCCGTCAGGTGGCCCGGATCCGCCGCGAAGCTGGAGGGGCTGGTGGTGGCGAGCTGGATGAAGTCGCCGCCGATCCGGAGGATGCCGGCGGTGAGCAGCCCGGCGGTGCTGCCGCCGCCGAAGATCGCGTCGCCGGTCACCTGGACCTGCCCCGGCCCCGTCATGATCAGGACGCCATTGCCGAGGGTGGTCAGGTTCCCGATCACGCTGAGCCCCACGCTGCCCACGTCCAGGCTGCCCTGGATCGCGAGGTCCGCGAACTGCGTCGCGGTGAAGAGGATGCAGTTCCCGGTCACCGCGGTGGTGACGTTGATGGCGGTGGCGCCAATCTGCTGGCCGCCGCTGCAGGTCAGGACCAGCCCGGAGCCGGGAAGGCCCTGGATGAATCCCCCGACGTTCAGGTCCCCGCCCACGACCAGCGTGTTGACGTCGAGGATGAGGTTGCCGGAGGCCATGAACAGGTCATTCACCGCCGCATTGGCGGAGAGGATCGGATCCGGGGTGCCGAAGGGGAACGTGACGTTATCGATGGCCCCGGGCACGCTGCCGAGGTCCCAGTTGCCGGGGGTGAACCAGTCCTGGCTCACCGCGCCGGTCCAGGTGAAGAGGCTGCCGGTCGGCGGCCAGTTGATCACCGCGCCGTTGTTGGCCTGGCTCACCCCCGTACCGGAGGCCGGGCTGGAGGCGAGCACGTTGATGGTGAGCGAGTCGGGGCTCAGACCGTCGAGGTCGTTGGCCACGAGATGGAACCCGCCCGCGCTCAGCGCGGTGGTGAAGGTCAGGTTGCTGAAGATGAACGCGGCCGGCGTGCCGACGTTGTTGACCGTGAGCGCCGTGCCGTTCGGGTTCTGGTTCTGGAACGTCACGTGGCTGACGCCGGTGATGGCCCCGCCGGAGAGCACCAGCGGCACTCCGTCGAACGTCAGGGCGGTATTGCCGCCGGTGGCGCCGATATCGGCGCCGCCCGCGGTGAGGGTGAACCCGGCGCCATTCACCACCGGCCCGGAGCCGGTGGGCAGCACCGCGACCAGCTGGCCCGCCACGGTCACGTTGGAGCCCAGCGTGAGGGCGGCGGAGACACCGGAGAGATCGAGCTCCTGGAACCGGCTGGTGGCCGGGTTGGCAAAGCTCACCGCGCTGCTCGAGGGCCCGCCCAGCACCACCCGGTGATTCCCGCCGGCGAAGAACGAGGCCGGATGCTGCCCGCCCGCGCTGCCCTGGAAGAGGCTCTGGGTCTGGATCGTGCCCGCGGTGAGCCGGCCGGTCTCGTCGCCGCCGCTGAAGTCCACGCTGCCGGCGGTCAGTACATCCGCCGGGTTGGTCATGGTCAGGAGCCCGGTGCCGTTGCCGATGAACACCGACCCCTGCCCGGCGTTCAGGGTGTTGCCGCCCAGGATCAGCTCGCCGAAGAGCTGGACCGTGCTGGTGGCGAGGGTGGTCGCGCCGCTCAGGGTCACGACCTGGCCGGCGGGGACCTGCAGCACCACATCGGTGAAGTTGCCGCGTACCGTGCCCCGGACATCAACCAGATCGCTGCAGCAGCCGGTGACGCTGCCCGATGCGTCCAGGGCGCCGGTGACGGTGAGCTGGATATCGCCAAGGCTGAGCACTGCCCCGGTCTGCACCGTCAGGTTGGCGACGGTGACGGAGCTGGTGAGCGTCGGATCATTCGGGGTGCCGGCCGGGATGACCACGTCGCTGGTGCTGATCGGCACCTGCGCCGGGCTCCAGTTGCCGGCCGTGCCCCAGTCGGTGCTGCTGGCGCCGGTCCAGGTGCGGAGCGGCGAGGCGCTCCAGTTGATCACCGCGCCGTTGTTGGCCTGGATGAAGGTGCCGGGGTCGGCCGGGTTGGGGCTCGTCATGGTGATGGTGAGCGGGATGCCGTCGCTGGGGTTGGCGTCCGTCGCCACCAGGTAGAACCCGGTCGTGGGCACGTTGCCGAAGCCCACGCTGGGGAAGGTGAACTGGCCATCGGGGTGGATCACCGTGAGCTGGGCCACGGTCTGGCTCTGATTGGAGAACACGACGTTCTGCACCAGGGAGCTGGCGCCGGTGCCGGTGGCGTCAATGATCACCCGGACCCCGTCGAAGATCGTGGTCCCCGAGCCGAGCCCGAGGGAGCCGGTCTGGAACAGCCGGTTGCTCCCGGTGATGGTGAGCGGTCCCGTGCCATTGAGGCCAACACTCCCGTGGGTGTAGGCGTCCGATCCCAGCGCGATCGTCGCGCTGGTGGGCAGCACCAGGTTCTGGAAGTGCGAACTCCCGGGAATGATGTTCGGGGTCGCGAAGCTGATCCCGAACGCCGTCCCCAGGAACTCGGTGGTGTGATTACCGCTCGGGTGGTAGCTGTCGGGGCTGTTGCTGGCCAGCTGGGACAGGCTGCCGCCGATCCGGGTGAGCCCCGTGGACATGAGGCCGAGCTCGTTCCCGCCCGCGAAGATCGCGTCGCCGCCGATGAAGAGGTCGTCCGCCGGGTTGGTCATGGTGACCGTGCCGGTCCCGCCGGTGCGGAAGCTCCGGCCGACGGTCATCGGGCTGCCGTTGAGCGTCAGGGTCCCGCCCTGGATGTCCACCGCGCCCACGCTCACCGGCGCGGTCAGCACCGGCTGGTTGGTCGCGGCAATGATCACCACGCTGTCGCCGCTTGCCGGCACCGCGTTGGTGCTCCAGTTCCCGGCCACGTTCCACGCCGTGCTCACCGCGCCGGTCCAGGTGATCACCGGCGCCGCGCCCGACCAGTTGACCGTCGCACCGCCCGCGGTCTGCACCCGGCCCGCCGGATCGGCGGGGGAGGGGCTGACCATGTCGATCACCAGCGGCACGCCGTCCGTCGGGTTGGTGTCGGTGGCACTGATATAGAAGCCGCTCGTCGGCACCACCGAGAAGCTGACGTCCAGGAACGGCAGCGGCGCCGCGGCGCCCGGATGGGCAATCGTGAGCGGGGTGGCCGTCGGGGCGTAGCCCTGGAAGGTCACCGTATCGAAGGTCACCACCGTGCTGCCGGCGAAGTTGAGCAGCAGGTTGCTGAACGTGAAGTTGCTCACGTTGAGGATGGTGGTGAACAGGGTGCTGCCGTTGCCGGAGAGGGTCCGCACCGCCGTGGGGGTGACACCGGCGGTCCCGGTGGCGTAGAGGTCGCTGGTCGCGGTGACCCCGCCGGCGCTGTTGGCGATGATCACGTTGTGGAACCGCGACGCGGCGAAGCCCGGCGAGGCGAAGTTGAGCGTCTGCGCCCCGGCGCCGTCGAGGAACACGGTGTGGCTGCCGCTGCCCACGAAGCTGGTGGCCCCGCCCGTCTGGCTGAAGTTCCCGCTCACGAAGAGCATCCCGGCGATGAGCCGGCCTGACTCGTCGCCGCCGCCGAAGCTGATGTTGCCATTCACCTCGACGGTGTCGGTGGCCTGGGTCATCTGCAGGTAGCCGCCGCCCGTCGTCGTCAGGTTGCCGTTGATGGTGAAGTGGTCGCCGCCGCTGACGTCGAAGAAGGCGCCGCTGCCGCCCACGGTCACGTCGCCATTGATGGTGACCACCGCCGGCCCGCCGAAGCTGGACACGAAGGCCGTGCCGGTGAGCTGGACCGCCGGCGAGCCGGTGATCGTCACCGCACCACCCGCCTCCCAGAAGGCCGCGGTCCCGGAGGCAGTGACCGGCCCCTGGGTGCCGCCGTAGTGGCTGACGAAGGCCTGGGTGCCGGAAAGGATGACCGGACCGATGGCGCTGCCCGGGCCCCCCTCGAAGAAGCTCCGGTTCCCCGTGAGGCTGAGGGTCCCGCCGACCGTCGCCACGCCCCCGGACACATCGATGAAGGCCTGGAATCCGCCCAGCGAGACGCTGCCGGCGGCGAATTGCCCGTTGGGGATGTCGATGAAGCTGTTGGTGTCCGGGAGGCTCACCAGGCCGCTCACCGTCAGGTTGCCCGTCACGTCGAGCCCGCTGCCGCTCCCCTGGAGTACCAGGGTACGGATCGTCGCGTTGCCGGCGAGCAGCGGGCCGTTCGGGGTCCCCGCCGGGATCGCCACGCTGTCGGTCGTCACCGGCACCGCCGCGGGGCTCCAGTTGCCTGCGGTGTTCCAGTCGCTGCTCAGGGTGCCGGCCCAGGTCTTGACCGCGCCCCCGGTCCCGGTGGCCGCGAACACCACCGCCGTGAGCCCCGGCGCCGTGGCGGTGAAGCTCTGCGCCCCCACCGTGGCGCCCAGGGTGGCGCCCATGGTCGCCAGGCCGGCGCCGTTGCTCACTACCGTGGCGCTGTCCACGCTGCCGCCGCCCGTCGTGGCCGCGAAGCTCACCGGCACCCCCGCCACCGGCAGCCCGTCCGTGCCGTCCACCCGCACCACCAGCGGCTGCGGCAGCACGCTCCCGATGATGCCGCTCTGATTGTCGCCGCTCACCTTGACCAGCGTAGCCGGCGCCGCCGCCACGATCACCGTGGTCTGGTCGGTGATCCCGCTCGGCGTCGTCGCCGTCACCGTCACCGTGTCCCGCGCCGCCGGGGCGGTGAACTGCCCCGCCGCATCGATCGTCCCGGCACTCGCCGTCCACCCCACGTAGAACGACGCCACCGGCGCCTGCTGGCTGTCCACCGCCGTCGCGCCGAACAGGAAGCTCCCCCCGAAGACCACCGTCGTGTCCCGCGGCCCGATGGTGATGGCCGCGATCGTCGCCCCGGGGCCCTGGTAGGCCACCGGCACCGAGTCCGGCGCGGGGGTAAGGCCCTGCGCCACCCGCACGATCCGGGTACCGCTGAAGAGGAGCGTGGTGCCGGCATAGAGCTCGAGGGTGACTTCGAGGTCCTCGCTGGCGGCCTGGAGCTGGAGCGGGATGTTGAGGGTGAGCTGCGAACTGCTGACGCTGAAGCTGCGGGACACGCGGGCCACGGTATCGCTGGGGGGCCGGACCACGATGACCCGGACGTTGTCGAGCGTGAGCGGCGCGTTGCGCGCGAAGGCGTCGAAGGTCGGCGCCACCCGCAGGCTGCCGAGCCCCGGCCGGCCCGGACCCACCGGATTGTCGGTGCAGGTGATCACCAGC
>JAEUJI010000088.1 GCA_016794805.1 Gemmatimonadota bacterium | reverse complement strand
CCACGACCCCGCCTTCCTGCCACGGTTCCTCGTCGCCATCGAGGACGCCGACCTGGTGCTGGGCTCGCGGTACGCCACGGGGGTCAACGTCATCAACTGGCCCATCTCCCGGCTGCTCCTCTCCCTGGGCGCGAACCTCTATGCCCGGTGGATCACCGGACTACCCCTCAGTGACTCGACCGGGGGGTTCAAGTGCTTCCGCCGCGAGGTGCTGGCGGCGATCGATTTCTCCAAGATCAAGTCGAACGGTTACGCGTTCCAGATCGAGATGAGCTTCCGGGCGTGGAAGAAGGGTTTCCGGCTCAAGGAGATCCCCATCATCTTCCATGACCGGGTCGAGGGGCAGAGCAAGATGAGCAAGCGGATCGTACGGGAAGCCATCTGGATGGTCTGGTGGCTCCGGCTCCAGAGTCTCCTGGGCAGGATCTGAGCGCATGGACGGCACCGTCTTCCACAAGATGTCGGGGTCGGGCAACGACTTCGTCATGCTCGACGGCCGATACACGCGCCCGGAGCCGCTGACCACGGCCCGGGTCCAGGAGCTGTGCGACCGCCGCCTCGGCATCGGGGCTGACGGGTTGGTCCTGCTGACGCCGGTCGGGGATGCCCAGGTCCGGATGGACTTCTGGAACTGCGACGGATCCCGGGCGGACATGTGCGGCAACGCCGCCCTGTGCAGTACCCGGCTGGCCGCCTACCTCGAGATGGCGCCAGCCGCGGGTATGCGCCTGGTCACCCGGGCGGGGACGTTTCCGACGCGGCTCCGCGAGGGGCCGGGCGAGTGGGCGGAGCTCAACCTGCCGGATTTCGGCTTGCCGGCGCCGCCGGTCGGCCTCGAACCCGGCCCGGGCGAGGCGCCGGGGAGCCTCGCCACGGTGGGGGTCCCGCATCTGGTCGTGGAGGTGGCGGACTTGGAGCGCCCGGACCTGATGGAGCGGGGCCGGGCGCTCCGGTCCCATTCACTTCTCGGCCCCCCAGGGGCCAACGTGAACTTCCTGGCCCCTGCGCCGGCCGGGAATGGGTGGTGTGTCCGGACCTATGAACGGGGGGTCGAGGCCGAGACGCTGGCCTGCGGCACGGGGGCGGTAGCGGCGGCGGTCGCCCTGATCCAGGCGGGGAAGGCCAGGTCCCCAGTCGAGATCATCACCCGGAGCGGTCGGCCTCTCAGCATCACGGCGACACTGTCGGGCGGGATGGCGCGCTCGGTGTGGCTGGCAGGGGAAGGTCGGCTGATCTTTACGGGAGTGCTTTAGCAGTGCCTGCCGTACTTCTAATGCTTTACCCAGAAATCACTTAGAGATACCGAGTCGGCTGGGGAAGGAGTTATCCCCAGTTGTCCACTGACTTACTTAACATAATACATATTATACGACATCAACCAAGGCCAAGGAAAAAGGGGGCGACCCAGCGGATCTCCCCCACACCAGCGCGTTCCGCAGTTCCTCCAGCCATCCGGCGGCGACTCTACGAGCCACCCCCGAATGGCCGCCAGAGCCCTACAGCTGCCCGCCCGTCAGCTCGGCGAGCCGGATCTCCGCCTCCGTGCGGCTCGGGGTATCCGGGTAGTCCTTGATGATCCGCCGGTAGGCCGCCACGGCCTTGTCGCGGTCCCCGGCGAGGCTGTAGGCCCGCCCGGCGTCCAGCAGCAGTTCGGTACGCAGGTAGTCCACCTCGGCCACCTCCACCCCGGCGGCGTAGGCCTGGGCGGCATCCGCCGGGCGCTTGGCGTTCTCGAGCGCCCGGCCGAGGAGTCCCTGCGCCGGGGCGCGGAACTCAGCCGCCGGGCCGGCCTTCAGGAAGTCCTGCAGGCTCACCGCGGCGAGTTCATGCTGCCCGTTCACCAACCGCACCTGATTCAGCATGATGACCGCTTCCTGCCCCGCCCGGGTGCCACCATATGTGGTGATCACCTTCTGCATCTCGCTCGCGGCGAGCGGCAGGTTGCCGGACTCGGCCACGGACCGGGCCTGCTCCAGCGCCCGACTGGCAAACTCCTCCTTCCGCCGGCCGGCCAGCACCAGGAACCAGGCGACGATCGCCACCAGGACCGCGGCGGCCCCCAGCGCGAGGTAGCGGTTGGTCGGGACGGCGAACCAGCCGGCAGCCGACTGGCGGGCGGCCGGGGTGACGGAGGCGGTCTTGATCGGGGCTTCGGCGGTGGCGGCCATCGTGTGTCCGTGCGCGGTTCGGAGCTGAGGCGGCCCGGTGTGGCGCGCCCAGAATGAGGTGCCCCCGAGACGATTCGAACGTCCGACCAACGGTTTAGGAAACCGCTGCTCTATCCAGCTGAGCTACGGGGGCAAAGCCCGTGATAATACAAGGTTTGGCGCCAGTTCGTCAACGCTGGATCAGAGCCCATGGACGATGTGCGAGGGGGCGCCCTTCAGTCGGCTCACCCCCTGGAGGGCGCCGATCGCGAGCAGGAAGGACCATCCCACGACCTCCCCGCCCAGCTCGCGCACCAGCGCCCCTGCCGCCTCGGCCGTCCCCCCGGTGGCCAGGACGTCATCCACCACCAGGACGCGGGCACCGGGAGGACAGGCGTCCTGGTGCGCTTCCAGCGAATCGGTGCCGTACTCCAGCGCGTACTCGTGGCGGATGGTCTTCCAGGGCAGCTTTCCCGGCTTCCTGAGGGGGATGAACCCCGCCCCCAAAGTCACCGCGACGGGGGCGGCCAGAATGAACCCCCGGGCCTCGATCCCCACGACGTGGGTGACCCCCGCCGCGCGGTAGGGCGCCGCCAGGGCTTCGCGGACCTGCCGGAACAGGGGCCCGTCCTGAAGTACCGGGGTGATGTCCTGGAACACGATCCCCGGCTTGGGATAATCCGGAATCGCCCGCAGAGTCTGCCGCAGTTGCTCGGTCAGCGGAGGCATGAGTCGGATCCGTGAATTCGGTTGGGGTGAGTTTGCTATCTATCTGATGTCAAACGACTTGAAGCCGCCCGGTTCGTCCGAAATCTGGGTCTCTTCCACCCCCGCCACCCGAGCGTGCCTCGGTCCGCGCTGGAGGGCGCCCCGGAGCCGGTCGAGACGCTCGGGATCGCCGGCGGCCACGACCTCCACCTGCCCGTCCGGGAGATTCCTGGTCCACCCACCCAGCCCCAGCCCCGTCGCTTCGCGGAGGACAAAGTACCGGAACCCGACCCCCTGCACCTGACCGGAGACGAGCCAGCGGCGGGTCACGCCCCCCTGCCCTCCCGGCGGCTCTTCAGCCATTCGAACAGGATGGGCAGGACCGAAAGGACGATGATCGCGAGGATCACCAGGGTGAAGTTCTCGCGCACCGCCGGAATGTTCCCGAACAGGTAGCCCCCGAAGACGAACAGCCCGACCCAGAGCACCGCCCCGACCACGTTGAACATCAGGAACCGGCCGTATTCCATCGTCCCGACCCCGGCCACGAAAGGGGCAAAGGTGCGGACGATCGGGACGAACCGGGCCATGATGATCGTCTTGCCGCCATGCTTCTCGTAGAACGCCTCGGTCTTCCGGAGGTGGTTCTGGTTGAGGAGCCGGAACCGGCCGGAGAAGGCGGCGGGCCCGATCCGCTTGCCGATCCAGTAGTTCAGGGTGTCCCCCAGGATCGCCGCGACGGTGAGGAGCCCGAACAGGATCCACGGGTCCATCGCGCCGAGCGCGGCAAAGGTCCCCGCTGCGAACAGGAGGGAGTCCCCCGGAAGGAACGGCGTGACCACCAGTCCGGTCTCGCAGAAGACGATCAGGAAGAGGATCGCGTAGGTCCAGGTGCCGTAGGCCGCGATCAACTCGCTCAGGTGCTTGTCGAGGTGCAGGAACAGGTCGATGAAGTTCTTGAGCAGTTCCATGGGTTCTCCGGTCAGCCGGCTTCGCCAGGGAAGCCGAACTGGCCGATCAGGGGGACGAAACGGACATCGCTCACCGTCTGGCAACTCACGTGCCCGTCCGGGCCCTTGGTGCAGACGGCGAGCACCTGCTGGTCCCGGTCCCCGAGCGGGACGATCAGGCGCCCGCCCGGAGCCAGCTGCTCCACCAGCGGTTGCGGCACCTCCGGGGAGGCCGCCGAGACGATGATGGCGTCGTAGGGTGAATAGGGGCGCCACCCCAGGGTCCCGTCGCCGAGCATGATCGAGGTGTTGCGGGTACCCAGCAGGGCGAGCACATCCCGGGCCTGCTGGGCGAGGGCCGGGAGGCGTTCGATGCTGAAGACCTGGTCGGCGCAGAGGGAAAGTAGTGCCGTCTGGTATCCGGAGCCGGTGCCCACTTCCAGCACCCGCTCCCGGCCGGTCAATCGCGCCAGTTCCAGCGACCGTGCGTGGACCCAGGGCTGGGAAATGGTCTGGCCCCCGCCGATGGGCAGGGCCGAGTCCTCGTACGCCCGGTGACGGACGGCTTCCGGCACGAAGATGTGCCGCGGGACCTGGGAGATCGCCCGCAGCACGGCCAGGTCCTTGATCCCCTTGGCCGAGAGCTCCCCGACCAGCTGGGAGCGGTAGCCGCCGAAGCCATCCCGCTCCCCTACCCCTCCAACGACCATCCGCGCACCGTCTCGAGGAGGTTGTAGTTGGTGAGGTCCATGTGCAGCGGCGTGATCGAGATGTACCCCTCGGCGACGGCGAAGTGGTCGGTCTCGGCCCCCCCCGTCCAGTGAATGGACCCGCCCCCGATCCAGTAGATCTCCCGGCCCCAGGGGTCCTTCATCCGGGTGAGTGACTCGCTGAAGTAGCGGCTCCCGAGGCTGGTGACCTTGATCCCCTTCACCGCCGCCGCGCCGCACGGCGGCAGGTTCACGTTCAGCAGGGTCTCGGGCGGGAACGCCCCGACCCGGACGATGCGCTGCACCAGCCTCGTGAGCATGTCACGGTAGCTGTGGAGCGTCTCGAGGTCGCTGGCCGGCCCGGCGAAGGAAATGGCCACGCTCGGGACGCCCAGGGTGACGCCCTCCATCGCGGCGGCCACCGTGCCGCTATACAGCACGTCCTCGCCCATGTTCGGGCCGTGATTCACCCCGGAGAACACGAACGACGGCCGGTCGGGCATCAGGGTGCCCAGCGCGAGCAGGACGCAGTCGGTCGGGGTTCCGTCCACCTGGAACGACCCGTCGGGGCGTCGCGCCGGCCGGAGGGGCCGGTGCATCGTCAGGCTGTGGGAGGTGCCGCTCTGCTCCCGGTCCGGGGCGATCACCGTCACCCGGCCGACCGTCTGGCAAACTTCCGCCAGCAGGGCCAGGCCTGGAGCCAGGATCCCGTCGTCATTGGAAACCAGAATGTCCATGAGGGTAGCAAGATAGCGGGGGGCCCCGGCTATTCCTCCAGCGGCTCGCGCCGGGGAGGCGGGATCTTCCCATCCAGGATGTCCCCGATCTCCTCCACCGCCTCGCGCAGTTCCCGCAGGGTCTCCCGCTCCATCGCGGCGCGGGCGGAGCCGCGCAGTTCCCCGGTGCGGCGGTAATGCTCGATCCGCTGGCGGGCGCCCTCGATGGTGTACTTCTCGGTGTACAGGAGGTGCTTGACGAGCATGATCAGCTCGACCTCGCGGCTCTTGTACACCCGGTTGCCGGAGCGGTTCTTGGCCGGATTGAGGAACCGGAACTGGCTTTCCCAGTACCGGAGCACGTGCGGCTTCAGGTCGGTGAGGGCGCAGACCTCCCCGATGCTGAAGAACTCCTGGACCGGACGCGCCATGGTCACCGCCACTGCTCCGACTTGAGGGTGCGCTCCATCAGGTCCCCGACCGCCTGCCGGGCGGGCTTGCCGTCGAACAGGATCTCCGCCACCTGGGCGCAGATGGGGAGCTCCACGCCGTGCCGCGCCGCCAGCGCCAGGGCGCCCCGCGCGGTGGTGGCTCCTTCGGCGATGCTCCGGTGGGCCGCGCTGTACTCCGCCAGCGTCTCCCCATGGGCCAGTGCCACCCCGAGCGCGCGGTTCCGGCTCAGCGCGCCGGTAGTCGTGAGGATCAGGTCGCCCATCCCCGCGAGGCCCGCAAAGGTCAGCGGGTCGGCCCCCATCGCCACGCCCAGTCGCGTCATCTCGGCCAGGCCCCGGGTGATCAGGGCGGCGCGGGGATTGTTGCCCAGGCCCAGCCCGTCGAGGATCCCCGCGGCGATCGCGATCACGTTCTTGAGCGCGCCCGCCAGCTCCACACCGGTCACGTCCGCGTGGGTGTACACCCGGAAGCGCGGCGTGGCGAAGAGCTCCTGGGCGGCCCGGGCGGCGCGCTCCTCCTCTGCTGCCGCGACGACCGCTGTCGGCTGGCCCTGGTACACCTCCAGCGCGAAACTGGGCCCGGAAAGCGCACAGACCGGATGGCCCGGGAGGGCCGACCGCAGGACCTCGGACATGAGGGCGAGGCTCTCCGGTTCGATGCCCTTGGTGGCGCTGACGACGATGGCCCCCGCCGCGAGGGCTGGGCGCGCCGCCGCCACCACCCGCCGAAGCACATGGCTCGGGGCTACCGTGACCAGCAACTCCGCCCCCCGGGTGGCCGCCACCGGATCGGTCTCCGCCCGCAGCGCCGGGGCGAGGCCGCAGCCCGGGAGGAACACCGGGTTCTCATGCTGGCCGTTGATGGCCGCGGCGACGTCGGGCTCGTAGGCCCAGAGCCGGACCTCGTGCCCCTTTCGGGCCAGGAGGTCTGCGAGCGTCGTGCCCCAGCTCCCGGCGCCCAGCACCGTGACCCGGGTCAATGGGCCGCCGGGGCCGACGGGGGCGCGGCGGCACGCTTCCCGAAGCGATTCTCGGTGCCGCTCAAGAGGCGCTGGATATTGGCCCGGTGCTTCCACACGATGAACGCGGCGATCAGGACGTCGAACCCCAGGTCCGGCAGGGTTCGTCGCGCCGGGTAGAGCAGGAAGTCGGCCGCCGGAAAAGCCACGGCGCCCGCGATCGAGCCGACCGACACATATCCCGTCAGCCGCACCAGGACCATCCAGACCAGCGCCGCGACCCCCACCGCGCCCGGCGCCAGCCCGAGAAGCATGCCGGCCGCCGTGGCGACGCCCTTCCCCCCCTTGAAGCCGACGAACGGTGACAGGGTGTGACCCACCATCGCCGCGACGCCGCAGTACGTCGGGAAGTGAGGCACCGCCGGCACCTGGGGTGCGAACAGGAGCACGGGGACCGCGCCCTTCAGCACATCGAACAACCCCACCGGAACGGCGAAGCGCCACCCCATGACCCGGTAGAGGTTGGTGGCGCCGAGATTCCGGCTGCCATGCTCGCGCAGGTCGATCCCCCGGAACCACCGGCCGGCGAGATAGCTCGTCGGAATGGATCCCAGCAGGTACGAGGCGACCAGCCAGAGCAGCGGTTCGATCATGGCACCCTATGTCGTAGTGGCGATCGCGCCGGCTACCGTGCCCGGGTGGTTCAGGCTCCCCGCACCCTGCGCCCGTCGTCCCGGCGATCATGCTTGCTGGCCCCGCGCCCGGTAAACCGGATCCGGAGCGGCGCGCCGGTGAAGCCGAAGGCGGCGCGGAAGCCATGGTGCAGGTAACGCTGGTACGCCTCGGGGACGTCATCCGGACGGTTGCAGACGATCGCGATGGTCGGCGGCCGTTCCCCGATCTGTGAGGCGTACAGCAGCTTCACTTCCTCGCCGGGCGCCTGGGGCGGCGCGTTGCGCTGCAGCAGTTCCTGCAGCACCCGGTTCACCTCCGCCGTCGCGACCCGGTGTTCCCGCGCCGCCGCCACCTCGAGAATCAGGTCCGGCAGCTTGCTCACCCGCTGCCCCGACAGCGCAGAGATATAGAGAAATGGCACGTAGCGGAGGAACGGGGCCTTCTCCTCCAGCAGGTCCTGACCCCGCTTGGCTGTGTTAGGGTCCTTCTCCGGGATCAGGTCCCACTTGTTCACCGCGATGATCAGCCCGGCGCCGTGATCCCATGCCTCGGTGGCGATCCGTAGCTCCTGCGCGTGCAGGCCATCCTCCGCATCCACCACCAGCACACAGACATCGGCCCGCTCGATTGCGCGGTGAGTACGGAGCGTGGAGTAGAACTCGATGTCATCTTCTACTTTAGCTCTGCGCCGTAAGCCCGCAGTATCAATGAAGTTAAGCGTCTTGCCATGATACCGCAATGGGGTGTCGATCGCGTCCCGGGTCGTGCCAGGCTCGGGAGACACCACCAGCCGCTGCTCCCCGAGGATCCGATTGATGAGGGATGACTTGCCGGCGTTGGGGCGCCCGACCACCGCGACCTGGACCGCATCGGCGTCCTCCCCCTCCCCCTTGGGCGGCATGGCGGCCACCATGGCGTCGAGCAGGTCGCCGCTGGCCTTTCCCACCGCGGCGGAGAGCGGGTGCGGCTCCCCCAGGCCGAGTTCGTAGAAGCCGAATTGGGCCGTGGTATTGGGGAGGTCGTCC
>JAEUJI010000322.1 GCA_016794805.1 Gemmatimonadota bacterium | reverse complement strand
ACGGGGGCGCTGAACTTGGCCGCCAGCTTCATGAGCCGGAGCGCCTTCCGGTATCCCTCCGGGTGCGCCATGCCGAAGTTGCGCTTGAGGTTCTCCTTGGTGTCCCGCCCCTTCTGGTGCCCCACCACCATTACCGAGGTCCCGGCCAGCCGGGCCCAGCCGCCCACGATGGCGGGATCGTCCCGGAAGAGGCGATCGCCGTGCAGCTCGATGAAGTCGGTGAAGATCGTGCTCAGGTAGTCCAGGGTGTAGGGCCGCCGGGGATGCCGGGCCACCTGCACCCGCTGGATCGGCGAGAGGTTGTGGTAGATCTCGCTGCGGAGGGTGTTGAGCCGCACCTGCAGCAGGCGGGCCTCCTCCGAGACGTCGATCTGCCGCTCCTCCCCCAGCTTCTGGAGGTCCTCGATCTGCCGCTCCAGCTCCTGGAGCGGCTTCTCGAAGTCGAGCGCGTAGTTGGATGCCATGGATTCTCCTCAGCCCGCCTTGACGAACGCGACCGCTTCCGGGCCCAGCAGCCGGCGGAGGCCGGAGACCAGCTCCTCATCCGCGGCGACGCGGACCCGTCTGGAGCGGGCCCGCAGCCGCTCCCCGTTGCCGTCGCTCCACTCAATATAGAGCGGCGTGGGACCGGGGTGCCGGCTGCAGAGCGCCACCGCCTGCGCCACCGTTTCCGGCGGCGGGGCCTCGGGGAGCTTCCAGCGCAGCGCCAGGCCCAGGGCGCCCGACGCCTTGAGGTCCTCGAGTGGCCGGGCCGATTCGATCACGAAGGGGGCCCGCTCCTCCCCCCGGTCCCGGGCGCTGTAGCCGCCCGTGAGCAGCACCGCGAGGTCCTCGCGGATCACCGAATTGAGCTTGGCCCAGGCGTCGGGGAAGACGATGGCCTCGGCGGTGCCGTGGAAGTCCTCGAGGATCAGCCGGGCGTATTCCTTCCCGGTCTTCTTGGAGATCTGCCGCTTCACCTGGGTGATCACCGCCGCGAGCGTCACCTGATGCTCGCTCCACTCCTGCAGCGTGGCGGTGGTGCGGGAGCCGAAGACCTCCGCCTCCGCCCGGAACCGCTCCAGCGGGTGGCCCGAGATGAAGAAGCCGATGACTTCCTTCTCCTTGGCCAGCCGTTCCTGCTCGCTCCAGGCGGGGAGGTCCGCCAGCCCGGCCGGCGCCGGACGGGGGGTGGCCTCGGGGCCGTCCCCGAACAGGGAGGACTGCCCGGCCTCCTTCTCCTGCTGCAGAAGCTGCGCTTCCCGGAGCGCTTCGTCCAGCGCATGGGTCAGCTGGGCCCGGTGGCCGCCGAGGCCGTCCATGGCGCCCGCGGCGATCAGGGACTCCAGCACCCGCTTGTTGCAGAGCCGGAGGTCCACCCGCCGGGCGAAGTCATGCAGGGTGGTGAAAGGCTGCTCCCGGCGGGCGGCGATCATGGACTCGATGGCGCCGCGGCCCACGTTCCGGACCGCCCCCAGCCCGAAGCGCATCCGCTTGTCCCCGGTCACGGTGAACTTGAACCCCGACTCGTTCACGTCCGGCGGCAGCACCTCGATGCCCAGCTCGCGGGCCTCGTTGATGTACTGCACCACCTTGTCGGTACTGCCGATTTCCGACGACAGCAGCGCGGCCATGAACTCGGCCGGGTAGTAGGTCTTGAGCCACGCCGTCTGGTAGCTCAGCACCGAGTAGGCCACCGAGTGCGACTTGTTGAAGCCGTAGCGCCCGAACGTCTCGATCTGGGTGGCGAGGTCCTCGGCCAGCTTCTTGGGGTGGCCCAGCGCCACGGCCCGCTCGACGAACGTCCCCAGTTCCTTCCGGATCAGCTCCGCGTCCTTCTTGCCCACCGCCTTCCGGAGGACGTCGGCCTCGGCGAGGCTGAACCCGGCGAGCACGTTGGCGATCCGCATCACCTGTTCCTGGTAGGTGATGACGCCGTAGGTCGGCTCCAGGATCTCCTTGAGGTCCGGATGGGGGTAGCTCACCGCCTCCTGGCCCAGCTTCCGCTTGATGAACACCAGGTGCATCCCGGTGTCCAGCGGACCGGGGCGGAGCAGGGCGTTGGAGGCGACCAGGTCGTCGAACCGGTCGCACTTCATGTTGCGCAGGGTCTCGGTGGCGAGCGCCGACTCGAACTGGAAGATCCCGGCGGTCCGGCCCTGGCGGAGCAGCTTGTAGACCGCCGGGTCCTCGAGGTCCAGGGCATCCATGTCGAGGGTGATGCCGTGCCGTTCCCGCACCATGCCCACCGCGTCGAAGATCACGGTGAGGGTCTTGAGGCCAAGCATGTCCATCTTGAGCATGCCGACCTTCTCCAGCGGCCCCATCTCGAACTGGGTGATGATGGAGTCCTCGCCCTCGCCCGCGGCGCCGGCGCCCTTGGTGGGCGCGGTGCACACCGGGACGTAGTCGGAGAGCGGCCCCGGGGCGATCACCACCCCCGCCGCATGGACCGAGGCGTGGCGGCTGATCCCCTCGATCCGGCTGGCGAGGGTGACGCAGCGCGCGTACTGCGGGCTGGTCTCCACCAGCTCGCGGAACTCCTTCACCTTGTCCATCGCCTCCTCGACGCCGAGCGCGAAGGCGGGCCCCGAGGGGATCAGCTTGGTCATCTTGTCCGCGTCCCCCGGGGGGATGCGGAGCAGGCGGGCGACGTCCTTCACCGCCGCGCGCGCCTTGAGGGTCCCGAAGGTGATGATCTGCCCCACGCTGGTCCGGCCATAGCGCTGCCGGACGTACTCGATCACCTCGCCGCGGCGCTCGAAGCAGAAGTCCACGTCGATGTCGGGCATGGAGACGCGCTCGGGATTGAGGAACCGCTCGAACAGCAGGTCGAACTTGAGCGGGTCCACGTTGGTGATGCCGAGGGCGTAGGCCACCAGGGAGCCAGCGGCGGAGCCGCGGCCCGGCCCCACCGGGATGCCGCGGTCGCGGGCGGCCTGGATGAAATCCTGCACGATCAGGAAGTAGCCGGCGTAGCCCGCCGTGTTGATGACCCCGAGCTCGTAATCCAGCCGGGTCTGCACCGGCGCCGGGAGCGGGGTGCCGTAGCGCGTCACCGCGCCCTTCCGGGCCAGCGCCTCGAGCAGCGACTCCTCGGTGACGTCGTCGGGGCGGGGGAAGGCGGGGAGGTAGTACTTCTTCTCGAAGCTGAACTCGCAGGCGTTGGCCACGAGCTGGGTGTTCGCCAGCACCTCCGGGCGCTCCCGGAAGAGGGTGCGCATCTCCGCTTCCGACTTGACGTAGGACTCTTCCCCGGTGAACCGGAACCGCTTGGGGTCGTCCAGTTCGGCGCCGGTGCCGATGGCGAGCAGCACGTCGTGGGCCTCGGCGTCCTCCCGGCGGAGGTAGTGGGCATCGTTGGTGGCCACCACGCCGAGGCCCAGCTCCTGCCCCAGGCGGAACATCCCCTCGTTGACGATCCCTTCCTCGGGGATGCCGTGGAGCTGGACCTCGAGCCAGAAGTTGTCCTTCCCGAACGTGGTGGCGAACCACTCGGCCGACTTCTTCGCCTCTTCGTAGTTCCCCTGCCGCAGGTAGAGCGCGATCTCGCCGGAGAGACAGGCGGCCAGGCCGACGATCCCCTCGCTGTGCGCCGCGAGGACGTCCTTGTCAATGCGCGGGCGGCGGTAGAAGCCCTCGAGGTACCCGATGGAACTGAGCTTGACCAGGTTCCGGTAGCCGGCCCGGTTCTTCGCGAGCAGCACCAGGTGACTGTACTGCGCCGGGGCCCAGGCGGGCTTCTGGGTCGCGGTGCGGGGCCCGAATGCGAGGTACGCCTCGAAGCCGAGGATGGGCCGGAGCCCCTTCGCCCTGGCCTCCTCGTAAAACGACCAGGCGCAGTGCATGTTCCCGTGGTCGGTGACGGCCAGGCTGTCCATCCCCAGGGACTGGACGTGCTTCACCAGCTCCGGGATGCGGTTGGCGCCGTCGAGGAGGGAATACTCGGAGTGGGTGTGGAGATGGACGAAAGACATGGCGGCTCGGCGGCTCGGCGCCTCGGCGGCGTGATGGCGCCGCCGAGCGATCAGGCCGCTTATTTCTCCCTTGCTTCGAGCGCCTGCAGGACGTCAGCCAGGGCCACGCCCCGGACCTGCAGCAGGACCAGCAGGTGATACAGCAGGTCCGCCGATTCCGACGCCAGGCGGGTGGCATCCTCCGCGTTGGCGGCTACCACGACCTCCACCGCCTCTTCACCAACCTTTTGCGAGACCTTCGCCACGCCGTGATCCAGCAGGGTGACGGTATAGGATCCCTGGGGCCGTTCCACCGCCCGGGCCGCGATCCGGGTTGCGAGGCGGGAGAGCAGGTGGCCGCCGGGATCGGCGCCCTGGGCGGTGCTGCCATCGGGACGGACCACGGTGGAGAAGCAGGTGGGGGTCCCGGTGTGGCAGGCGGGTCCCTGCTGGTCCACGCGGTAAAGTACGGTGTCGGCGTCGCAGTCGAGCCGGATCTCCACCACCTGCTGGGTGTGGCCCGAGCTCTCGCCCTTCCGCCAGAGCGCCTGGCGGCTCCGGCTGAAGTAGTGGGCCTGGCCTGATTCGAGGGTGCGGCTCAAGGCTTCCCGGTTGGCCCAGCCGAGCATGAGCAGGTTCCCGCTCTGCCGGTCCTGGGCGACCACCGGGACCAGTCCCTCCGGGCTAAATCGCACCCGCTCGAGCCAGTGGTCACGCGTCACGGCCACAAGCTATCGGCGCTGGATATGATTGTCAAAAGCCCTTGTGGCGCTTTATCTTGCCCTCTCTCCACCAGACCAGATGACCCTACTGCATCCTGCCGTTTCGCGCCGTCGTTTCCGCCCTGTTCTGGGCTTCCTCGCCGCCACCCTGGGCGCCTGCGGCGGGAGCACCGACCCCGGTCAGCCCGCGGTGAACTGTGATGGGGTCCCGGTGACCACCCTGACGGTCGGCGGGCACGCGATCCTGGATCCGGCCGCCACCAACGGCTGCCTCCGGCTGCCCGCGGCCGGCCCCGGGGGGGCAGAGCACCTGGTGGTGACCTACTCCGCCAACGGGCAGGAGGCGCCCACCGGGGTCCGGGGCGGCTTCTCCCTCCGCGGAGTCGGGGACGACTTCGCCGCCCTGCGTGCCGAGCCCTATGCGTCGCCCCGGCTGTCCGCCTTCCAGTCCCCCGTGGGGCCGGCGGCGTTCCATCAACGGTTGCGGGAGCGGGAGCGGCAGCTGGCGCGGAGCCCGGGGGCGGCGCTCTCGCGGCTGGCTCCGGCGCGGGTCGCGGTGCCCCCCACGGTGGGCTCGCAGCGGGACTTCCAGGTCTGCGCCGACACCAACTGCGGCGCCTTCGTGACGGTACGGGCCACGGCGAGTTATGTGGGCAGCAAGAGCGCCATCTACCTCGACGACACCGTGCCCGCGGGCGGGTTCACCGGGGGAGAGATTGCCGCCGTCGGGGCGCTGTTCGACGCGGAGCTCTATCCGATTGATACCACCGCGTTCGGCCGCGAGTCGGACGTGGACGGCAATGGGGTGGTGGCGGTGCTGCTCACCGACGCGGTGAACGCGCTCGCTCCCGACTGCCAGCAGACCGGCGCCGTCATCGTCGGCTACTTCTTCGGGCTGGACCTGCTGCTCGGCGAGCCCAATTCCAACGAGGGAGAGGTCTTCTACGGCCTGGTGCCGGACCCCTCCAAGCCGGTGTGCGCCAGCAAGGCCCAGGTGCTGGACCTGATCGCCCCGACCTTCATCCACGAATTCCAGCACATGATCAGCTACCACCGGCATGTGCTGCTGGGCGGGGGCGCGGCGGAGGAGACCTGGCTCAACGAGGGGCTGTCGCACTTCGCGGAAGAGCTGGGGGGGCGGCAGGTCACCCCGGGTTCCTGCACCGCGGGCAACTGCCTCAACCAGTTCGCCAGCGGCAACCTGCTCAACGGCTATGACTACCTCGCGGCGCCGGAGAGCCACTACCTGGTGGAGCCCGGCAGCTCGTCGGGGACCTTTGCGGAGCGGGGCGCCAACTGGCTCTTCCTGCGCTGGTTGGCCGACCGGTCCCTGGCCGATTCGGTGCTCGGCACCGACCTGACGCGCGCGATGCTGGGGGCCGACGCCGGGGGGCTCACGCTCACCGGGGGGGCCAACGTCGCGGCCGCCGCCCAGCAGTTTCAGGCGGGAGTCACCCTGGTCACGCTGCTGGGGCAATGGCACCTGGCCAACTACACGGAAGTGCTGCCCGCCTTCACCGAGCCGAGCGGCCGCATCCAGTACCGGACCTGGGACCTGGCCTCGGCGTTCAGCCAGGTGATCCCCGGCCCGTATCCGCTCTTCCCCGACTCGACCGACGGGCCGGGCTACCGCGCCTCCGGCACCCTGCGTGGCGGGTCCGGGACTTACGCCCGGATCGTGCAGGCGGCGGACGCGCCCGCGGTGGCGCTCGGGCTCTCGGTCAAGAACCAGGCGACGGTCCTGCCCCGGTACGCGGTGCTGAGGATCCGGTGAGGCGCGCGGGCGGCACCGTCCTCCTCGGTCTCTGCCTGCTCCTGCCGGGCGCGCTCGGCGCCCAGACCCAGACGCCGCTCGCCCCGCTCATCCTCACCCTGCCCATCTCGGTGCGCTCCGCCGGGCTGGGCGGCGCCAGCGTGGCGCTCAACGGGGACGCCAGCGCCACGTTCCTCAACCCGGCGGGTCTCGCCACCATCCGGAACATCGCCATCGAGGGGGCGGTCCAGCGCTATCCCGATGGGTCGCTCGAGGGATTTGCCGCCGGCGCCTTTCGCATCCTCCAGTTCGACCTGGGTGGCGGGGTGCATTACCTCCGGTTCAGTGACAGCTCCGCGGTGGCGGACAACCTGCAGTGGACCGGCTCGGCGGTATACCGCTTCGGGCTGATCGCCCTGGGGAGCACGCTGCGCTACGTCTCGCTGGCGGATTCGGCGGGCGCGGTGCGGCGGAGCGCCACGATGGACATGGGGCTCGGGATTCACGTCTTCGACCTGATGACCCTGGCGTTCGCGGTCCGCAGCCTCGAGTCGTGGCGGGTGAATGGCGGGCCGCTGCTGCTCCCGGTCAGCAAGCACGCGGCGGCCGCCTTCAACTTCACCGACCCGCAGCTCACCGCCCGGCTGCTGGGCACCGTCGAGGTGATCTGGCAGGACCGCGCGGCGCGGCGCACCCTGCTCGGGCTGGAGGCGGGGGCGGTGCTGAGCGGGGTCGGCATCGTCGGGCGGCTGGGGTACGGCGCGGCGCCCGCGGGGGCAGGGCAGAAGGAACTGTCCCTGGGCGCCGGGGTGGTGCTCAGCCGCTTCAACATTGACTACGCCTGGCAGCGGCGCACCCGGCTGGGCCGGGAGATCCACCGCCTGGGCCTCCGATTCACCCTCTGATGCGCCGGAAGGGCTGCATGATCCTCCTGATCGTCGCGGGCGTACTGATGGCCGGCTTCGGGACCGCCTACGTCGCCAGCGAGGACGTGCGGTACCTCACCCGCGCCGGGATCGAACAGACCAAGATCCTCGAGGCGCGGGAGCCGATCACGGAGATCCTGCGGGACCCGGCCACCACGCCGGCCCGGCGCGCCCAGCTCCAGCTGGTGCTGGACGCGCGGGACTTCGCCGCCGAGATCGGCTACGAGGCGAAGCAGACCTACACCACCTACGCGGACGTGGGCCGCGACACCCTCCTGCTGGTGCTCTCGGCCAGTCCGCGCAACTGCCTCTGCGCCCACCTCTGGAAGTACCCGATCGTGGGCCGCATCCCGTACAAGGGCTTCTTCGACCCGGCGATGGCGCGGCGCGAGGCCGGGGGGCTGGAGCAGCGGGGCTACGACATCTACCTCCGGCCGGCCGGCGCCTTCTCCACCCTGGGCTGGTTCAACGACCCGCTCTACTCGACCGCCATGAGCGACGATTCCGTGGAACTGGCGGCCACGGTGCTGCACGAGATCGCCCACAACACGCTGTACGTGAAGAGCGCCACCCCGTTCAACGAAAGCTTCGCCCAGCTCGCGGGGTATCGCGCGGCGGAGGCGTTCTTCCGCCGCCGCGGCTCGGTGGCGGCGGCGGAGCAGGCGGCCAACCGCTGGCGGGATGAGGTGGTGCTGAGCGGCTATTACACCGAACTGGCCGCCCGCCTCGACACCCTGTACCAGGGGGTCACCGATTCGGTCGCGGTGGACAGCGGGCGGGCGGCGCTGGGCCGCTGGGCGCGGGAACAGCTCGAGGGCCCGATCGGGAGCCAGCTCCGTACCTACACGATCGGGCCGATGGCGGACCGGCCGGTGAACAACGCCCGCCTCATCGCCGCCCGCATCTACCGGACGCGGCTCAGCCTGTTCGAGGACTGGTACCAGCGGCACGGCGCCGATATCGCGCTGGCGGTGGCGGCCCACGACACCCAGACCCGGGGCGTCGAGGGGGACAGCGCCTAACCCCGGCTCCAGGCGGCGCTCGCCCCCGCGCCGGCAC
>JAEUJI010000306.1 GCA_016794805.1 Gemmatimonadota bacterium | reverse complement strand
TCCCCGACGCGGGGTGGATCGAACTGGAGGATGCCGAAACCGGCGCCCGCCTCGTGGTGGATACCGGGGAGCGCCAGGTACGGGGGCGGTTCCGGGCCCTGGCCGAGAAGCGGCGGGAGGACCGGAATCGCGCCTTCGCCGCCGCGGGGGTGGACCAGGTGCAGATCACCACCCATACCGACTATGCGCAGGCGCTGCGCCGCGCCTTCGCCCAGCGCGCCCGGCGACTCGGCCGATGATGCCGGCCCTGCTCCTCGCGCTGCTGCAGGCAGCGAACCCCACCGTGGGCGACACGATCTGGATCGAGCGCCGGCTGCCGCTCCCCGGGGGCGCCGAGGTGCGGCCCGCCCCGTGGGCGCTCGAAGGCAACCTGGGACTGCTGGGACGCCCCGTGGTGCGGCGTGATGGCGGGGACGCCATTGTGGCCTACCCGGTGGTGGCCTGGGCCGCCGGAACCCATCAGCTCACTGTCCCGGGGCCGGTCCTGATCCGGGCCGACGGCCGGTCCGATACGCTGCCCACCGTGACCCGCACCATCGAGGTGGCAAGCGTGCTGCCCGAGGGCGCGGAACCGGAGCGGATCGCCCCGCAGCCCGAGGCAGGCATCGTCGCGGAGCGGATTACCTCACCCTTGCCGATCCTCTTCACCCTGCTGCTCGCCGGGGCGCTGTTCGCGCCGGTCGCGTGGTGGTGGCTCCGCCGCGGCCCCCCGATGAACGCCGCCCGCCCCGAGTTCCCGCCGGTGGAGCTGCCGCTCGATGAGTGGAGCGAGGCGGGAGAGCACCGCGCGGTGGCCGTGGTTGCCGCCCGGGCGCTGCGCCGGACGATCACCGGCCTCCTGCCGGGCACCGCTCCCGGGCTGGTCACTTCCCGCCTGGTGCGGGTACTGACTGAACAGCGGCCGCAGTGGCCCGCCGAGGAGATCGGGACGGTGCTGCGGGCCCTGGAGGCGGCCGAGTTTGCGGAACACCCGGCCGCCGAGGTCGTGGCCCTCGCGGAGCGCGCCGGCCGCCTGCGGCAGCAGCTGGAGGGGGCGGCGTGACCTTCGCCCGACCCTGGCTGCTGCTCCTGCTCCTGCTGCCGGTCGCCTGGTGGTGGTGGCGGCGCAACCGGAAGAGCGCCGGCACCGGCTTCAGCGATCTCCGGCTGCTGCAGCTGGTCCGGGAACGGGCGTGGCTGGCGCGGATTCCGACCTGGTGCCGGCTGCTGGCCTTCGCGGCGTGGATCCTCGCGGCCTCGGGGCCGCGGGTGGGCGGGGCGCAGGTGGAAATGAAGAAGGAAGGGATCGCGATCGTGATCGCGATCGACATCTCCAGCAGCATGCTGGCGGAGGACTTCGCCCCCAGCAACCGGATGGAGGTGGCCAAGCAGCAGGCCATCGCCTTCATCAAGGGCCGGAGCGCCGACCGGATCGGGGTGGTGGCGTTTGCCGGCGAGGCGCTCACCCAGGTGCCGATCACGGTGGACTACCCGGTATTGGAGGAATCGGTCAACCAGCTCAAGATCGGGATGCTGGAGGATGGCACCGCCATCGGCACCGGGCTCGCCACCGCGGTGAGCCGCCTGCGCGAGGCGCCGGGCAAGTCGAAGGTGGTGCTGCTCATCACCGACGGCGTGAATAACCGCGGCACGGTCGATCCCCGCACCGCCGCCGCGGCCGCCGCCACGCTCGGTATCAAGGTGTATCCGATCGGGGTCGGGACCGAGGGGGAGGCCCCGATCCCCACGGGGCGGGGGCTCTCCGGGTTCCGCTACGAGATGCTGCCGGTGCAGATCGACGAACCGCTGATGCGGGAGATCGCCGCCGCCACCGGCGGGCGCTACTTCCGCGCCAAGGACACCGAGTCCCTCACCCGGATCTTCCAGCAGATCGACGCGCTGGAGAAGACCCCGATCCAGGTGACGCGCTACGTGCGCTATGACGAGATCGCCAAGCCGCTGGTGCTGATCGGCCTGGTGGCGCTGGCACTGGAGCTGCTGCTGGGCGCCACCCTGGTGGTGCGGACCCCATGACCTTCGACTCGCCGCTCCTGCTGGTCCTCGCGCCGGTGCTGGGGCTCGCGGTCGGCGCCGTGGCGCTGCTCGCGCGCCGGCGGCGCGTGGCCCGGGCCGGGGCCTGGTCGCCGGAACTCGCCGCGCGGGCCCGGGCCGCCGGGAAGACCGGGCCGCTGCTCCTGGCGCTGGCCGGGCTCGCGGCCGCGGTGGGCCTCGCGGGGCCGCGGGGCGGGCGGGCCACCGTCAAGGCGGAAACCCAGGCGCTCTCGGTGGTATTCGCCATGGACATCAGCCGCTCCATGCTGGCGGAGGACCAGAAACCCAACCGGCTCTCCCGCGCCGCGCGCGAGGCACGCCGCCTGGTGCAGGACCTCTCCGAGGACCGGGTGGGGCTCGTGGCCTTCGCCGGGCGGAGCTACATCCTGAGCCCGCTCACCCTCGATGGGGGGGCCATCACCCTCTTCCTCGATGCCCTCCACCCCGAGCTGGCGAGCCAGGGGGGCACCGCCCTGGCCACCGCGCTGCGCCAGGGGGCGGACCTGCTCAATGCCTCGCGCGAGGCGGGGGACCGGGTGCTGGTGCTCTTTACCGACGGCGAGGCGCACGACTCGCTGGCCGAGGTGATCGCCGCCGCGCGGGCCCTCAAGGAGCAGCAGATCCGGCTGGTGCTGGTGGCGGAGGGCGGGGTCAAGCCGGTCCCGATTCCCATCCGCGACAGCGCCGGCACGCTCGTGGAGTACAAGGCGGACGAGTCGGGCGCGCCGATCGAGACCGCCCGGAGCGACCAGGTCCTGCAGCGGATCGCCGATGCCGCGGAGGGGGCGCTGGTGCCGGCCGAGCTGCCCGATCAGGCCGGCGCGGTCCGGGAACTCCTCTCCGCGTTCCAGCGGGCCCCGACCTCCAGCGCCAGCACCCAGGACCTGCTGCCGCTGGTCTGGATCCCGGCACTGCTCGCGGCGCTCCTGTTAGGCGCGCAGACCACCACCCGGAAGACGGCGGCGCTGGTCGGGCTGGCCGGCCTGTGCCTTGCCGCCCCGCTCACCGCCCAGCGGCCGGCGCCGGGGGTGCGGGACTACCAGCAGGGCCGGATGGCGGAGGCGGCGCGCCGCCTGCGCGACCACCTGAGCCCGGCCTCCTCCGACACGGCCTTCTACAATGCCGGCACTGCACTGCTCGGCGCCGGGGACTACCCCGGCGCGGAGCAGGCCCTGGACCGCGCCGCCCAGTCCCTCGATCCCGACCTCCGGTATCGCGCGCTCTACAACCAGGGGGTGGCGCTGCTCCGCCGGGCCGGCGCCGATTCCGCCCGGCGCGACTCCCTCCTCGGCGCCGCCGCCGACCGCCTGCGTGACGCGCTGACGCTGGTCCCCGGGAGCTCCCGGGCGAAGTGGAACCTGGAGCTGGCCCAGCGACAGCGGACCCCGCCGCCGTCCGGTGGAGGCGGCAGCCGGCCCCAGCCGCCACCGCCGTCGGGGCAGCAGCCGCAGGATCCCGAGAGGGGACCGCCGCCGCCGGGCCTCCCCGCGCTCTCCCCGGAGCAGGCCGACCAGATCCTCAACTCGGTCAGCCGCGAGGAGCGGGACACCCGCACCCGGCGCCTCGGCCGCGCCCGCGCGACCCCGACCGGAGTGAAGGACTGGTGATCGCGCTCCTCGCCGCCACCCTGCTGCTGCAGCAGGGCCGCGCCCCGGAGGTCATGCTCGCGGTGGACCGCGACCGGGTGACGCCGGGTGAGATCGTCACCTTTTCCATCCGGGTCACGAGCGAAGTGCCCGATCCGATCCGGGTGGACCTTCCGGCGCTCGGCGGCTTCGAAGTCGAGTCCCGCAGCGAACGGAGCGACGTCTCCACCGGGCCCTCGCCGGGGCGCACTACCTGGATCGAGCTCAAGCTGCGCGCCACCACGCCGGGGGAGTGGCGGCTCGGACCGGTCAACGTGCGCCAGGGGATCGCCTTCGCCCAGAGCGATGCGGTGGACGTGACCATCGCCGGCGGCGCCCCGGCGCCGGTGATGGGGAGCATCTCCACCCGGCTGGCGCGCCTCATCCAGCGGGCCCCTCCTCCCGATGTGCTCGCGGCCGCCGGCATCACGGTGGCGCTGAGCGACGCGAGCGTCGTGGTCGGGGAGCAGGTGGATGTGGTGACGATCGCCTGGTTCGAGCGCGAGACCCGGCAGCGGCTCCGCCGCGCTCCCACCGTCGAGTCGCCCCAGATCGAGGGGGTCTGGACCTACCCCCAGGCGGTGCCGGGAGGCATCGCCGCCAGCCGCCAGGTGAATGGCCGGTGGTACGATCTCTTCGTGCTGCACCAGGTCGCGTTCCCGCTGACGCCGGGCCGGTTCGCGGTGTCGGCCGCCAAGCTCACCTACAACCTCCCCCTGGCGTACCAGTTCTTCAGCCAGGAAGAGCGCTTCACCCTGCAGAGCGAAGCCACCAGCTTTGCGGCGCGAGCGCTGCCGGACGCCGGGCGGCGTCCGGACTTCGCCGGCGCGGTGGGCCATGGTCTCACGATCACCCGGCGCCTGACCCCCCCGGCAGGCAGGCAGGGAGAAGCGTTCAACGCCGAGGTGGAGATCCGCGGCGAAGGAAACGTGGCCCTCTGGCCCGAGCCCGCCACCCGCTGGCCGGCCGGCGTGCGGGTGTATCCCGAGGCCTCGGAGGAGCGGCCCGGGCTCACCGACGGCAGGTTCGGCGGCAGCAAGGTGTTCCGCTACCTCGTCATCCCCGATTCGGCTGGGACCCTCTCGCTGTCGCCGCTCGAGTACGCCTACTTCGACCCGGTCGAGGGCCGCTACGATCGGGTCCCGATTCCCTCCCTGTCCGCGGTGGTGGCGCCGCGCGGCGAGCGGGTGGTGGCTCGCGCCGAGCCACCGCCGATCCGGCTGGACCTGCGGGTACCCGTCGCGCTGCGCGCCCTGCGGGCGCTGCCGGGCCCGGCCTGGTGGCTCCTGGCCCTCGCGCCCGTCGCGGCCTGGCTGCTGCCGCGCGTGCCGCGCCGGCGACCCCGGGTAGCGCGGGCGTCGCTGCCGTCGGCCACGCTCGCCGAGGCCGAGCGCCGCCTGGGCCGCGCACTGCGCCGATTCGGGGAACGGGGCGAGGATGCGGGGCCGTTGCAGGAACTCAAGGCGCAAGTCGAGGCCGCCCGGTTCGCGCCCGGTGGCGCCGGGCCCGAGCGGGCGCTCCTGGCGCGGGTGGAGGCGGCGCTCGCCGCCGCGGGGGAGGGAGGTGGCCGTGGCGGACCGCGATGGCGGCGGCGCGCGGGGTTTGGGCTGCTGCTCGCGCTGGTGGGCGCGCAGGCGATGCCGGCCCAGTCAGGGCCGGAGCAGTTGTACGAGGCCGGGGCGTATCGCGCCGCGGCGGCGGGATTCCTGCGCCGCGCCCTCCTCGCCCCCGAGGTCACCACCCACTGGTTCAACCTGGGCGACGCCGCCTTCCGCGCCGGGGACGATGCGGCCGCGCTGGCCGCCTGGGTGCGCGCGGGCCGCCTGAGCCCGCGGGACGGCGGAGTCCGCCGCGCCCTGCTCCTGGTCCCGCCCGCTGACTCCCGCGCGGCGGAGGCACTGTGGCTCGCGCCGGTGACGCCGGAGGAACTGGCGCTCCTCGCGCTCGTTCTCTGGTTCGCCGGATGGGGCGGGGTGCTGTGGACCCGGGAATGGAAGGGGCGCTGGCTGGTGCTGCTCGGCGCGGCTGCGGTGCTGGCCGGAGCCGGCGCCCTGCTCCAGCGGCATTACGCGAACCCGATCGCGATCGCAGTCGAGAACCAGCAGCTTCGCCTCTCCCCCCACGAGCTGGCCCCCGCCGTGGGTGAGGTATCCGCCCTCGGCACCGTGGCGCTGGAGGAACGGCGGGGTGACTGGGTCCGGGTGGTCGTC
>JAEUJI010000292.1 GCA_016794805.1 Gemmatimonadota bacterium | reverse complement strand
GAATCGCGCAATGCACCGCCGCTTCCCCGTTCCCCCGGTCCCCCGTTCCCCCGGTCCCCCGTTCCCCTCCCCCTCAGGTCCGGAACCTGCTGCAGTGGGTACGCTGCCGTGACCAGACCGACATGACGGCGCCGTTCCATGGTCACCAGTAGCACCATAAGAATCAGCAGGCCAACAACTTAGATCGGTGTGTCGGTTTGCATCACCACCGGGCACCGCAAGGCCGATTACGTGATGAAAGCACACGCCGCGCTGGACACCGTGACACGCCTCCGCCGGCCCGACGCCGAAACCGTCCGGGCCGTGCCGCCCCGTCCGGCGGAAGCGGAGCGTGAGATCACGCTGCTCTGCCCCGGACCGTGCAGCACCTCGCCGCGGGTGAAGCAGGCCCTCGCCCGGCAGGATATCTCGCATCGCGACCGCGCCTTCGTCGAAGTGCTCGATCGGGTCATGGCCCGGCTCCGGGTCGTGGCCGGCGCCCCCGAGGCCGACGTCCTGATCACCGGGGGCGGCGCCACCGCCGCCACCGAAGCGGTGCTCGCCACGTTCGTCGGGCAGGATGAGCGGCTCCTGGTGGTCTCCAACGGCGCCTTCGGCGAGCGGATCGCCGAGATGGCCCAGTGCCTCGGCATCCACATGAGCCACCTGCGTTACGACTGGGGTGAGCCGATCGTGCTGGAGCAGGTGCAGGGCATGCTCGACGGCGACCCGCGGATCCGGTCGGTCGCGATGGTGCACCACGAGACCAGCGTGGGCCGCCTCAACCCGGTCAACGAGGTGGGGCGGCTGCTCGCGCCGCGCCACATCCGCTACCTCGTGGACGTGGTCTCCAGCCTCGGCGGCGAGGAGTTCGACTTCGTCCGCAGCCGCGCGTCGGTGGTCATCGGCTCCGCCAACAAGTGCCTGCACGGCGTGGCGGGGGCGGCCTTCGTGATCACCCGCAAGGAGCTGTGGGAGGAGACGGCCCACGTCCGCCCCCGCTCGATGTTCCTCGACCTGCGCCGCTATCGCGCCGCGGTGCGGGAGAACGGCCAGACGCCGTTCACCCCGCCGGTGCCCGCCGTCGTGGCGCTCGACGCCGCGCTGGCGGAGCTCGAGGCCGAGGGGGGGGTGCCGGCGCGCCGGGCCAACTACCGGGCGCTCAACGCGCGCATCCGCAGCGGCCTGCGCGGGATGGGGCTCACGCTCAAGTTCGACGGGCCCGGCAGCGCCGCCTCGCTCACGGTGGCACAGCTGCCGCCGGGACTCAGCTTCGATTCGTTCAATCACGACCTCCGCGCCCGCGGCTTCCTGGTGTACCGGGGCAAGGGCCCGGTGAGCCACGATCACTTCCTGGTGGCCAACATGGGCTACCTCGACCTGGCGACGATCAACCGGTTCCTCGAGACCGTCGCGGCCATCGCGGGCCTCCCGGCCTAGCGGGGAACCGGGCCCCGGCCGTTCCCGACAGGGCGACCACACCGGTCGCCCTGTCGGTTTCATGGCGGTGGACGACGCTGGTTATCATTCCGCCCCATGACTCTCTCCGCCGTCATCCTCGCCGCCGGCCTTGGCAGCCGGCTGCGGCCCCTCACGGACACGACCCCCAAGCCCCTGCTCGATGTCGGTGGCCAGGCCATCCTGACCCGGCAGCTGGAGCGGATCGCCGCGGCCGGACTCCGCCACGCGGTGGTGGTCACCGGCTACCTCGCCGACCAGGTGGAGGCGCATCTCCACCGGCACCCGCCGCCCGTCGAGGTGGCCCTTGCCCCGAACCCGCGCTACGCCACCACCGGCAACTGCATGAGCGTCCTCGCCGCCCGGGAGGCGAGCGGCGGCCGCGGGATCGTGATCTTCGACGGGGACGTGGTGCTCACCGGCGACGCGCTGGCCCGGCTCGCGGCGGACCCGGCGCCCGCCGCGCTCCTCGTGGACAGCGACACCCCGCTCGGGCAGGAGGAGATGAAGGTGCTCGTCGACCCCCAGGGCAATGTGCGGCGGCTCTCCAAGCAGCTCGATCCCGCCGCCTGCCTCGGCGAATCCATCGGGGTGCAGAAGGTGGGCGGCCTGGCGCTCCCGATCTTCTGGGCCACCCTCGAGGCGATGCGGGACGCCGGCGATACCCAGGGTTATTACGAGGATGCCTTCCAGCGGATGATGCAGGCCGGCGTCAGCTTCCGCACCGTTCCGATCGGCCACCACGAATGGACCGAGATCGATGACCTCGCCGACCTCGAGGACGCCAGGGCACGCTTTGGGCGCTAGCGGCGGCGGATCGAAGCCCGCCAAGCCCGCCGAGGTGGAAGAGTGGGTGGATGAGCGGATCCACCGCCCGCTCGCCCGCCCAATCGTAGCCCTCCTGGTGCACACCCCGATCACCCCCAACCAGGTGACGGTCATTGCCGCTGCCGTGGGGGTGGCCGCCGGCGTGGCGGTGGCGCTCAGCGTGCACCGCCCCGAATGGCGGCTCGTCGGCGGCCTGCTGCTCTTCGCCGCCGTGGTGCTCGACTGCTGTGACGGCCAGCTGGCGCGGGCCAAGGGGATTTCCTCCACCTACGGCGCCATCCTCGACGGCATCTCCGACTACGCCGTGGGCCTCGCCCTCGGCATCGGCGCCGGCTACTTCATGGCCACCTTCCACGGCAGTCCCTGGTACTGGCTCCTCGCGCTCGCCGGGATCGCGAGCGCCGCGGCCCACTCGGCGCTCTTCGACCACACCAAGACCCGGTACATCGCCCGCGCGGGCGGCGGCTACTCCGAACGGGACGAGGACCTGGGCGTGGTTGCCGCGGAGCGGGACCGCGCCTGGCGGGAACGGCGCTATCGCGACGCCCTGCTGCTCTGGACCTATCACCACTACTCCACCGCCCAGCATGCGGCGCTCGCCATTCCTCCCGCCGCGGATCCCGCCGCCTGGCGCGCCGCCAATGCCGGCCGCATGCGGGCCTGGACCGCGCTCGGCATCGGGACCCACTTCGCCCTCGCGTACCTGTGCACGATTGCGGCGTACTGGTGGCCGGAGGCGATCGCCGCCTATTTCATCCTCTGCACCACGGCCTACAACCTCTACTTTCTGGTGCTGATGCGGCTCGAGTCGCGGGCGGTGGCCGGGTGACGCTCACGGCGCGGCTCACCACCCCCGCCGCCGGCGATCCGGACATCCGCGTGGCCGGGCTGAGCGTGCTGCTCCGGCAGCTGCTCTCGCTGCAGGACGCCGGCATCGAGGAGGTGGAACTGCCCGAGGCGCTGCACTCCTCCCTGCCCGCCGACCCCCGGCTGCAGCTGCGCCTCATCTCCGACGCCGAGCCGCCGAGCCGCCGAGCCGCCGAGCCGCCAGTTCTCACCGCCCCCGTGGGCCTGGTCTGGCACCGGATGCTCCCCCGGCGGCTGGTGCAGGCGGGCTATCGGGGAGACATCCGGGCGGCGGCGCTCGAGTCCCACGAGTTCGTGGTGGCGGTGACCGATGCGGCGGGCGCGCGCGCGGCCACCGACCTGCTCTTCGCGGCGCTGCTCAAGGCCACCGACGGCATCATCAGCCGGCGCATCAACCGCAAGATCTCGCTGCGAGTCACCCGCCAGCTGATCGACACCAGCCTCACGCCTAACCAGATGACGGTGATCGCACTGGCGATCGGGCTGGCGGGCATCGGCGGAGTGCTCTGGTGGGGCGCCGGGTGGCTGGTCCCGGGGGCGCTGCTGCTGCAGGCGCAGTCCATCCTCGACGGCTGCGACGGCGAGATCTCCCGGCTCAAGTACATCCGGTCCCGCCTGGGCGAATGGCTGGACCAGGTCGGGGACGACGTGGTGAACGTCGGCTTCTTCGCGGCGGCAAGCTGGGTGCTGTGGCGGGACGGCTCGACCCTCGCCGGCTGGCTCGGGCTGGTGGGAACCGCGCTGCACCTGGTCTACCAGCTGGCGCTCTACGCGGCGCTGGTGTTCCGCGGCGGCGGGAGCGGGAGCATCACCAGCATCCGGTGGTGGGGCCAGACGGACCACGTCGCCGCGCCGGCCGGGAGCGGCGGAACCCTGCGGCTGGTCAAGGAGACGGTGGAGCTGGCCGGGCGGCGGGACTTCTTCACCTTCCTCTACCTCCCCGCCGCCCTGGTCGGGATGACCGAGATCGCGCTGGCGTGGTGCGCCATCATCTTCAGCGTGTCCGGGTTGACCACCGGGCTGCAGTGGCTGCTGCGGGGCGGCCCCGAGCCGGCGGTGCGGACCTCCTGAGACGCAAGAACGGGCGGCCGCCCTGGCCGCCCGTCCGCACTCGTTCGCCGGCATCCGCTCAGGCGGCGACGGTGGCGCCTCGTTCCTGGGACCGGCGCCGCGCCGCGCCGAGCAGCAGCTCGGCCTTGGCGTAGTCCTCCGGGGTGTCCACGTCGGTCCAGCGCACGCCCGTGAGCGGCACCGCGGCGAACAGCCCCTGCGCCAGCATCCGGCGCATGCCCAGAGTGACCGAAGGCGGCTCCTGCCGCGCGACCTCCTCCAGCGCGGTGAAGATGCGCGGATCGAGGCGGAAGCAGCCGGTGTCCACCGCGTCATACGGGTAGACATCCTTGCCGATCGCGGTGATCAGGCTGCCGCTGGTGCAGACCTTGGTGGCGTCCTCCTCGTCCAGGTTCACCGGGTGGTAGTCCACCAGCAGCCGCACCGCGTCGGCCGGCGCCGCGTCGGCGCGGTCGAGGAAGCGCAGCACCGGCTGGGCGAAGACGTGGTCGGCCATCTGCAGGAAGAACGGCCCGGAGATGAACGGCGCCGCGGCGAGCAGCGAGACGCCGTTGGGCTCGTGGTACCGGGCGTTGTAGACCACCGTAAGCCTGAGCGGGGACTCGACGGTCTCGAGGTGGGCCCGCATCTGGTCGGCGGCGTTGCCGGTAACGATGACGGCCTCCTCCACCCCCGCGGCGGCGGCCTGGTCGAGCGCGTGCTCGATCAGCGCGCGGCCGGCCACCCGCACCAGCGGCTTGGGCAGATTGCCCCGAGCCGCGGAGAGCCGGGAGCCGTTGCCCGCCGCGAGGATCACCGTCTGCCTGGTACCGAGAAGTTCGCTCACCGCACTGCCTTCCTGAGTTCGGGTCCGAAGCCGGATCGGACCTCTCAGGGGCAACAAGGGTGCCGGTGCCGCTGCCGACAGGCGCACCCAACAGCGACCAGCCAGTGACTCTGTAAGCTGTTGTCGAGTAATGCGTTAGAAATGATTCCCGCGACCCGCCCCGCCCCCGGCGGACCGGCGGCGTCCGCGCCGCCCCCGCCCCTCGTGTCATTCGGCCACGTGTCAGTCAAACTCCCCGGGGTGATTGCCCCCGCTCCGGCGCCCGGTCACATTCCGCCCATGTCGCCCTTCTGGCTCACCGCGGCCGCCCTCCTCCTGCTTCCGGACACCCCGCCCCGCGCGGCCGATGACCTGGTCCGGTACGTCGTCACCGCCCCGGCCGAATCGCTTCGCGTCACCGTGGTGGGGCCGGCGTCGGGTCCGCCGCTGGTGGTGATTCCCGGGCTGGTGAGCCCCGCGTTCGCCTACCGGCGCGTGCTCCCGCCGCTCGCGGCGGCCGGGGTCCGGGTGATCGTGATCGAGCCGCTCGGGGTGGGGGCCTCGGCCCGGCCCGGGGGCAAGTCGGATTATTCGATCGCGGCCCAGGCGGCGCGGACCGGGGCCGTGCTCGATACCCTCCGGATCGCGAATGCGGTGGTCGCCGGCCACGCGGTCGGGGCCACGATCGCGCTGCGGCTCGCGGTGCTCCGCCCCGACCTGACCAGCCGCCTGGTCCTGCTCGAGGTCGGCTCCCTGACTTCCGCGGCGGTGCCCGGCGTCAAGCAGGCGATCAGGTTCTCCTTCCTGATCCGGCTCTTCGCGGGGCGCGGCCGGGTCAGGAAGGAGCTGCGGAAGGGACTCATCGCCAATTCGGTGGACAGCAGCTGGGTGACCGACAGTGTCATCGAGGGGTACACGGCGGGCGCGGCGGGAGACCTCGGCGGCGTGCTGCGTGCCCTCAAGCGGATGGACCAGTCGGTGGAGCCGGACAGCCTGGTGCCCCGGCTCGCGGAAGTGCGGGTCCCGGTGCGGCTGATCGTCGGGGGCGGGACGCGGCTGGGCGGGGGGCGGAGCGCCGGCCGGGGCCGGATTCGTCAGCTGCGGGAGGGGATGCCCCAACTGCTGGTGGACACCATCCCGGGAGCCGGGCTGCACATCCAGGAAGAGCAGCCCGAGGCGCTGGTCCGGGCGTTGCTGCACGAGGTGCAGGAACCACGACCATGACCCGGGACACACTGGACCTGCTGCTCCGGAACATCGAGCCGCCCCATGGGCGGGCCTGGCACGGTGGGGTGACGGTGGTGGGCGCGCTCCGGAACGTGGACGCGCGGGAAGCGCACCGGGTGCCGCGCGGCGGGCGGCACAGCATCTGGTCGCTGGCCCTGCACCTGGCCTACTGGAAGTACGCGGTGCGGCGGCACCTGGTCCGGGAGCCGATCCCCCGCTTCCCGCGGAGCCCCGCCAACTGGCCCGCGGTGCCGCGCCGCGCCGACGAGGCGCTGTGGCAGGCGGACCGGGCGCTGGTCGCGGAGGAACACCGGCGGTTCGTCGCTGCGGCGGCGGCGCTGGATCCGGCGTGGCTCACCCGCCGCCCTCCGCGGAAGCAGACCTGGACCTACGGCGAGCTGATTGCGGGCATCCTGGCGCACGACGCCTATCACGTGGGGCAGATCCAGCTGCTCAAGCGCCTGGGGCGGGGGTAGCGGCGGGGGCGACCGGTCCGGGTCCTAGTACCTCCCCAGGTAGTTCCGCACCTCCCACTCCGTGACCTCGCGGTTGAACAGCGCCACCTCCTCCCGCTTGGCCTCGAGGAAGCGCTCCGTGAGGTGCTCCCCCAGGGCGGCCTTGACCACGTCGTCCTTCTCGAAGCGGTCCAGCGCCTCGTGCAGGTCCCGCGGCAGGTCGTCGATCTGGTACTTCCGCCGGTCCCGGTAGCTCATCCGGAAGATGTTGCGGTTGACCGGCTCCCGGCACTCGAGCTTATGCTCCACCCCATCCAGCCCGGCCGCCAGCTGCACGGTGAGCGACAGGTACGGATTGGCGGACGGATCCGGCATCCGCAGCTCGCAGCGGGTCCCGTCCTCCCGCCGCTCGGGGATCCGCACCAGCGGCGAGCGGTTCCGCATGCTCCACGCCACGTTGATCGGCGCCTCGTAGCCCGGCACCAGCCGCTTGTAGCTGTTGATCAGCGGGTTGGTGATGGCGCAGAAGCCGCGCGCGTGCTGCAGCAGCCCCTCGACGTAGCTCAGCGCCACCGCCGAGAGCTGGTGCTCGGTCTTCGGGTCGTAGAAGGCGTTGGTCTTGCCCTTGAAGAGGCTCTGGTGGGTGTGCATCCCGCTGCCCGCCTGCCCCATGATGGGCTTGGGCATGAAGGACGCGATGAACCCGTGCCGGTTGGCGAGGCTCCGGACCACGAACTTGAAGGTCGCGATGTTGTCGGCGGTGGTGAGCGCGTCGGCGTAGCGGAAGTCCACCTCGTGCTGCCCCGGCGCCACCTCGTGGTGCGCCGCCTCCACCTCGAACCCCATCAGTTCCAGGTCCCGCACGATCAGGCGCCGCAGCTCCTCGCCACGGTCCACCGGGGTGAGATCGAAGTAGCTGCCGGCGTCGTGGGTGGTCGTGGTCGGGTTCCCCTGCGGGTCCTTCTCGAACAGGAAGAACTCGACCTCGCACCCCGCCATCATGCTGTAGCCCAGCTCCCTGGCCCGGGTGATCTGGCGCTTCAGGGTCAGCCGCGGGCAGCCGGCGAAGGGCTGATGGTCCGGAGAATAGATGTCGCACAGGAGGCGGCCCACCCGGCCCCCCTCGTCGTCCATCGGCAGCACCCGGAAGGTGTCGAGGTCGGGGACCAGGAGCATGTCGCTCTCCTCGATCCGCGCAAACCCCTCGATCGAGGAGCCGTCGAACATCAGCTCGCCGTCCAGCGCCTTGGCGAACTGGCTGCGCGGCACCTCGACGTTCTTGTTGACCCCCTGGATGTCCGTGAACTGGAGGCGGAGGAAGTCCACCTGGAAGTCGGTGGCGAGCGTGAGGACGTCGGCTTTGGAGACGCCGCGCAACTGGCGGGGAAATTCGGCGACGGAAGGGCGGGGTGGGGTCATCCCAGGCTTTCGAGGATCTTCCACAGTTCGATCGGGCTGAATTCGCTGAACCGGTCCACGATCTCCTGCTCGGTCCACTCGCGGAAGATCCACCCCGTGCTCTTGTGCCGGGAGCCCTCTACGAAGTGCAAGCGTCCCTGGGCCAGGCTGCCGTACGGACGGGTCTCAAGGTAGACGCCCCAGCGGGTCTGGCTGCGGGCGAGATCGCCCAGGTGCCGGGCGGTGGGAGCGTCGGGAAGCGGACCCGGCGGCGGCTGTTGGGGCTGGGCCATGCATCCTCCGGGTTGCGGGAGACTAACCAAGGGGGGGGGCGGGGGACAAGCCGTCCCGCCGGTACCG
>JAEUJI010000270.1 GCA_016794805.1 Gemmatimonadota bacterium | reverse complement strand
GTCACCGCGTTCGACGTGAATTCGATCGAGTCGGGGCCCACCAGCCTCGAGTCGCCCCGGAACACCAAGCCGGTCACTCCGGTGCGGCCGGCGTCGAACAACGTGAGCACCGCGACCCTGGTCTCGAAGGTGGTGGGGCGTGGCGGCATGAACATGGACAGTGCCTTCCCGAACCCGCAGACCATCAACTCCGCGACCGGCACCTTCAGCGGCCCGGCGCAGCCGGCCAACGGCGCGGTGCTGGGCTTCGTGGGTCAGTTCGCCAAGGAAGTCGTGGGTGGTCCGGGAGCCCTGCGGGCGCGGCTGGACAGCGTCCGGATGGGCCAGCCCAACACCAGCGCCTGCTGCGGCGGCGGCGTCCCGGGGATCCCCGGCGCGACCTATTGGACCGCGTACGCCGGCACCGACAGCTTCCAGTTGAGCCTGCCGGTCCAGAGCGAGTTTGACCACGAGGCCAGCTCGGGCGCGCTGTTCGCGGCGCTCAGCATCGACAGCAGCCTGGCGTCGCGGTACGGCGGCAACAGCAGCTACCGCCTCCAGGCCCAGCTGACCAACACCATCCCGGAAACCACCAAGAACGGCAACTGGGGTCAGTGCGGCATCCTGGGCGTGATCGGCTGCGGCGCGGGTGACTTCACCGCCACCGGCACCACTGGCATCCGGTACAACGGGCTCCGGTGGTTCGATGGGCCGTCGCCGCAGAACAACGAGACCGCCGCCCACCCGACCGCGGGGAACTGCGGACCGGCCTCGGGCACCGCGGCCTGCTCCAGCGCCAACGCGGCCGCGACTAACTTCCAGAACGCGGGCACGCTGACTGGCGTCACCACCGTGTACCAGCCGCTCTCCGGCCACATGTTCGACCGTGAGTGGCGCAACATCGAGTTCCCGTCGGGCACGATTCGCCGCGCGGGTGACTTCAACGTGTACTGGGGCGCCGGCGGCGTGGTGGACTCGGTCATCGACGTGACGCACAACATCTCGCTGCCGTTCGATGGCAACTTCGCCAACGTGGGCTGGGGCATTCTCAACACCAGCGACCAGGGCGCCGGCAGCTTCGACGGCCGGCCCACCGTGCTCACCCCCCTGGACTGGGTGTGCGTGGAGCCGTACTACGGCGTGGCCAGCGGCCTGACCCAGTCGCAGTCGACCTTCTTCCCCTGCGCGGCGCCGGCGGCCTTCCCGATGAGCAACACCGCCGAGCTGGGCACGATCGCCCTCGGCGCAGGGAGCAACCAGACCACCAGCGCGGCAACCAATCCCAAGTCGGTGCGGGTGGCGACCAACCAGCAGCCCAACGGCGGCTTCTCGATGTACATCGCCGGCACCATCAGCTTCTTCGAGATGACGGCGCTGCCGGCCGCCGGGACCGTCTGGACCATGCGCAACTACTCCGGCGTGATCTACGGCGGACAGGGCGTGGCGGGGAACTACGGCAACTACGCCTACCGTGAGGCGGTCCGTCCGTTCACGGCGGTGGGGGCCGAGGTGCAGGTGGCGTTCGACGTGACCAACGCGATCCAGGGCGTGACCGCGTCGAACCTCAAGCAGGTGCACACGGTGCCGGATCCGTACTACGTCACCAACGGCTACGAGCAGAGCACGGACAACAAGGTCATCAAGTTCGTGAACCTGCCGCGGTCCGCGATCGTCCGGATCTACTCCTCGAGCGGGGTGCTGGTCAACGTCCTCGAGCACAACAGCAACACCTTCGGCGGCGAGATGACCTGGAATGTCCGCAACCGGAACAACCAGGTGGTCGCCAGCGGTGTGTACTTCTATCACATCGAGTCCAACGACGGCGGGAGTTCGGCCAAGCGGGTCGGCCGGATGACCATCGTCAACTTTGCCCAGTAGTTCCCCAGGGGGCGGGCCCACACGGGCCCGCCCCACAGCCAGGAGAATGGAACAGATGAAGCACACTCTTCCCTCGCGGCTGGTGTTGCTGGCGGCCCTGCTGGGCGGGACCGGTTCGGGGCTCGTCGCCCAGGCCGGGACCAAGCAGGACAACACCGCCTACGGCACCACCGCCGCGGAATTCCTGCTCCTCGGGGCGGGGGCTCGTGGCACCGCGCTTGGCGGCGCCTATGCCGCCATCGCCAACGACGCCAGCGCGCTGTACTACAACCCCGCTGGCGCGGCCCTCATGACCCGTCCGGGCATGGTGGTCGGCACCTACGACTACATCGCGGATACCCGCTACAGCTGGGGCGGCATCGCCTTCCCCTTCGACGGCGGCTCCAAGACAGTCGGGTTCCAGCTCGGCACCTTCGGATTCAAGGACCAGCCGGTGTACACGGTCGAGGACCCGGAAGGCGACGGCTCCACCTACGACGTGAGCCAGACGTTCCTGGGCGCCACCTATGCCCAGAACTTCTCCGACCGGTTCTCGGCCGGCCTCACCGCGAAGTTCATCAGCGACAACCTCGGCGACGCCAGCGGCAAGGCGTTCGCCGTGGACTTCGGCACCAACTTCCACGCGGCGCTCAACGGGCACCCGGTGAAGTTCTCGTTCGTGCTCGCCAACCTCGGCACCAACATCTCGTACGAGGGCAACGGGCTCAACAGCGACACCCCCCGGGATCCGCTTCCGGGTGAGGACGAAGTGCCGAGCCTGCCCCAGCCGTCCCGCTTCCGGACCAAGGCGTTCCCGCTGCCGACGACCTTCCGCGTCGGTCTGGCGTACGACCTGATCACCGGCAGCAATAACCGGCTGACGTTCCTCAGCGACTTCAACCAGCCCAACAACAACCGGGCCGGCTTCTCCGCCGGCGCGGAATGGGCCAGCCGCAACCTCGGTGGTTCGGGCTTCTCGGCGGCGCTGCGCGGCAGCTACACCCACGCGGCCGCCAACAACCTGGGCCCCTCCACCCTGGGCACCAACCTGGATGACGAGGAAAACCTGCAGGGTCTCGCCGCAGGCGGCGGGATCAGCTACGGCACCGGGAACTTCAACCTCGCGGTGGACTACTCGTTCAAGTACATGGGTATTCTCGGCCCGACCCACTTCGTCAGCTTCGGGCTCGGCTGGTAATTGTCGGTGGGACGGAGCCTCGGCTCCGTCCCGGGGTGGGCCGCAGGGCCCACCCCACGAAACAAGGATACGAATGCGACGTTGCAACATCGCCATGGGGCTCCTTGCCCTCATGGCCGCGGGCCCAGCAGCCATGGGGGCCCAATCCGCCCCGGCGGTGGACGTGCGGGCCTACCGGTTCTACCGGGCGGAGAGCAGGCAGACGCTGGTCCAGGCGTTCGTCGATGTGCCGTACGAACTCCTCGAGGCTTCGGCCACCGGTCCCGACGCGCAGCTCAGGTACGGGGTGGTGGTGGAACTGACGGACCAGGCCGGGCAGCAGATCAATCAGGCCGCCTGGCCAGGCCGGGCCAGGGCAGACCTGCGCAGCAAGGGGGCATCGAAGCTCGAGATCCTCGACTTCGCCGTGCCGCCCGGCAAGTACCGCGTCGCCGTGATCGTGACCGATTCGGTCTCGGGACGCAGCTTCAGGAGCAGCACGGACGTGGAGGCCTGGAGCAGCGCGCCGCATGCGTCGGATCTCATGCTGTCTCCCAGCATGCGGCTCGCGACCGGCGAGGACACGATGCCCCGGCTGGGAGAGATTCGGCGCGGGAACACGATGGTCACCCCCGCCACCCGCCTGCGGCTGACGCCGGTCCGGTCCAAGGCGTACTACCTGCTGGAGGCGTACGCCGCGACCGCGGATTCGGGTTCCATGGTGGTCCGGGTGCTGGACACGGCGGGGAACAGCCTGGTGAGCAGCCGCCCGACCCGGGTGCAGATTGCCGCCGGCGGCTCGGTGCTCAAGGGCCAGCTCGACTTGGCCGGACTGCCCGCCGGACGGTACCGCTTCTCGGTGGCCATTGAGGTGGCCGGCCAGCGGGAAGAGCGGACCGACGAGCTGGTGATGGCGGATTTCGAAGAGACCATGCGGCGCGAGGAAGCACGCCTCGCCGCCGAGAAGGAGACGGACGAGGGCTACTTCGGGACCATGAACGCCGAGCAGCTGGACGAGGCCGCCGATCCGCTCGTCTACCTGACCACCAGTGACTCCCTCGGCGTGTTCAACAAGGACCTGTCGCTGAACGCCAAGCGGCAATTCCTGATCCGGTTCTGGCAGGCGCGGGATCCCTCGCCGGGCACGGCGCGGAACGAGAGCCGGATGCAGTTTTACGACCTGATCGCCACCGCCAACCGGCAGTATCAGGAACGGGGCGGCAGCAAGACGCCTGGCTGGAAGACCGATCGGGGGCGGGTGTACGTGAAGTACGGGGAACCGATCGAGAGGCTGGACCGGCGGAGTGCGACCGGAAATGCCCCGCCCTACGAGGTGTGGCGCTACCAGCGCGGCAAGGAGCTGTACTTCATCTTTGCGGACCGGACCGGCTTCGGTGGCTACAAGCTGATGGCCACCAACGATCTCAAGGAAACCCAGCGGCCCGGGTACCGGGAGATCCTCGGGCGGGAAGCCCTCCAGGACATCAGTCGCTGGCTGGGCATCGACCTGTTCCGTGACGAGTCTGGACGCGGAGTATCACCGGACTCCTGACCGATGGATGCACGTTGAAAGCCGACCCCTTTCCAGGGCGAGCGGAGCACAAGTTTCCGACTTCTGAATGAGGTAGACCGTCATGAACCGTGTGACACGTGGTATGGTCGTGTTCGCTGCCGCGCTTACCGCACTCTCCTGCAAAGGCGATCCGACCGATTCGCTCCGCAACGGCGTGGATCACCTGGTCGCCACCCCGAGCGCCCTTTACGTCGATAACAACACTACCAAGACCGTTATCGTGGAGGCCGTCGACGAGCAGGGCAACCGTCAGGCTGGCAACTTCCAGATTGTCTCCGTCGGGGCCGGCATCACCGTCGTTCCGGACGACTCCTTCAACCTGATCACCAATTCGAAGGGCGAGCAGGTGCTGCCCTCGCCTTGGACCCGGGCCCGGTTCAAGGTGACCACGAACGTCTATTCGGAGAGCCAGTTCGTGGTTTCCGCGGGCGGGGAGCAGATCACCATTCCGGTCCGCACCTCCCCGGGCACTCTCGTTTCGGCCATCAGCAATCTCACGCCGGGCAATGGCGACACCGTCACCATCAGTGCGCCGGCCGGGCTCTCCTTTGACCCGCTTGCTTCCGGGGTGACGTTTGGCCCGTTTGCCGCGGTCGTGATCACCCGGACCGACTCGACAATCAGCTTCGTACCGCCGCCGGGCGGGTCAGGGCCCGCCACTGTCTCGAACGTGTTGCTTGATTATGCACCCGCGGCCGGGGCCTTCAGCGTGCCGACGGCTTCCAGCTTCCAGGTCGCGCTGCTCCCCAACATCACCAGCACCCCAACAACTGCTCAGGTCGGCGACACGATCACGATTAACATCCCCGCCCCATTCAAGTGGACCGCGCGGAGCCATATCCTCATTCCGGGCGCCTCTGCGATCGTGGTGACCGGCGTTTCGGTCGACAGCAGCACGGTAACCTTCCGGATCGGCCCCAACGCCGATACCACGATCACGGTCGACAGCACCGTGGTCTCCGGCGTGCCGACCCTCGGGCGCTACGCCCTGAGCACGACGACCAAGCTGCAGTCGCCGCTGGCCCCGACCTTCCCGGCCACGCTGTCGGACGCCCTGCCTGCGGCCCACGATACCGTCGTGATCACTGCCGGGGCCGGATTCAAGTTCCTTCCGACCGCGACGCTCACCGTCAATGGCAACCCCGTCTTCATCCTGTCACGCGCCGCGGACAGTTCCGCAATCACTTTCATCCCGCTGCCCTTCGGCGGGCTCGCCGGGCCAGTGATCACCAATGGGATCGTCTTTAGCACGGCTACGACGCTGCCGCTGCTGCTCCCGGCGGGCGTGAACCTGAAACTGCCTGGCTCCATTGGCGGCGGCAGCATCGCCGGCGCCGCTCAGTTGGTGGTGCCACCGAACGGGCAGACCTCGATGTTCGTGGATCAGGGTGGCTTCGTCGCCTCTGCCGACTGTCACGTCGGAGTGCATTGCCGGTTCTATCGCATTGATTTGGCGGCGCCGCGAACCTTCACCGTGAGCCTTGCGTGGGGGAACACGGCGGACCTGGGTGGCTACTTCACCGATGCCGCTGGCAACGATATCTTCGGCGACTTTGCCTGCGACAACTTCGGCTCGGGCGCCGGTGGCCAGCCGGAAGCGTGCACCCAGACGCTCCCAGCGGGCACGACGTACTTTGTCGTGGGTGACTTTACCGCCACACCCCAGAACACGGGGAACCTGCGCATCACGATCACCGGCCAATAGTGGCTGAGGTGGCAGGCTGAACGGCCCCCGGCAATGCCGGGGGCCGTTTCACTTGCCCTCCATTGTCGGAGCGATGGCCGGGGGCAAGAGCTCAGGGCCGCAGCACCCCGTCATCCCCCTCCCGAAACTGCTGCTGGTAGAGCCGGGCGTAGAGCCCCCCCTGGGCCACGAGGTCCGCATGCCGCCCCTGTTCCACGATGCGCCCATGGTCCAGCACCACCAGCCGGTCCGCCCGGCGCACGGTCGAGAGCCGGTGGGCGATAATCAGCGTGGAGCGGCCCACCAGGAGCCGTTCCAGGGCATCCTCGATCAGCCGCTCGCTCTCGGTGTCGAGGCTGCTGGTGGCCTCGTCCAGGACCAGCACCCGCGGGTCCTTGAGGATCGCCCGGGCAATCGCGATTCGCTGCCGCTGGCCGCCGGAGAGCTTGATCCCCCGTTCCCCGACCACGGTGTCGTACCC
>JAEUJI010000074.1 GCA_016794805.1 Gemmatimonadota bacterium | reverse complement strand
CTGGCGGAGATTGCCGAGGCCGACCTGCCGGGGCTGCTGCGTGAGCTGCCGCCACCCTGGAGCCTCCGGCTCCGGCACGTCGTTACCGAGACGGCGCGTACCCGCCGCGCCGCGGCGGCGCTCGCCGAGCGGGATCTGGTGGCGGTCGGCGGGTACCTGGCGGCGGGGATGGCCTCGCTGCAGCAGGACTATCAGTCGAGCTGCCCCGAGGCCGACTTCCTGGCGGCGGCGCTGGCAAGCGCGGGGGCCTATGGTGCGCGGCTGACGGGAGCGGGGTGGGGCGGGGCGGTGATCGCATTGCTACCGCCCCAGGAGGAGGGGCGCATCGTGGACGAGGTGGCGCGGAAGTGGCGCGCCAGCTTCGATCGGCCGGCGGTCATCTGGGCCACTCGCGCCGCGGCGGGGGTGCGGAGCGAGAAGTAGCAGCAGCGCCCTGACACTCCGCCCCGTTTCCCGCCGTAAGGGTCCGCCGTTCCCCTCACTGCCGCCCATGCTCCAGAGCGCAACGATGATCCGTGCGGTCCCGCTGCTCCTCCTGCTCGCGCTCCCTACCGCCACCACCGCCCAGCACTCCCGCACCGCCCTCACCCGCGGCACCTGGGCCGTGGTGGGCGCCACCGTCATCCCCATGGACCGGGACACGGTGCTCCGCGATGCCACCGTGGTCGTGCGGGACGGTCGCATCAGCGCCGTGGGCCCAGCGGGAGCGGTGCGGATCCCCAATGGAGCCCGGCGGGTGGATGGTCGAGGCAAGTACCTGATCCCGGGGCTGGCGGACATGCACGCCCATCTCTACGCCGATGAATGGGTGCCGGACTCGGTGGCGCCGTACGAGCTGGGGGTCATGCTGGCCAACGGCGTCACCACGGCCCGGATGATGATCGGGACCCCGCTGCACCATCAGCTCCGGCGCCAGATCGAGGCCGGGGCCCTGGCCGGCCCGCAGCTCTGGATCGCGAGCCCGCAGTTCGCCGGCCGGAACGATCCCCACAGCATGGTGGTCCGCACGCCGGAAGAGGCGCGGGCGGCGGTGCGCGCGGTGGCCGATTCCGGCTATGACTTCATCAAGCTCACGGTGCTCATCACCCCGGAGGTGTACGACGCCATTGTCTCCGAGGCGCAGGCGCGGCGTCTACCGGTCGTGGGCCACGTGGACCCGCGGGTGACTGTCGCGCGCGCCCTCGCTGCGGGACAGCAGATCGAGCACCTCGACAACTACATGGAATCGGTGCTGGCGGACTCGGCGCCCAGCCGGCAATCTGTGTCCGACGTAGGGGCCTACCGGGCCGCCAACTGGGCCACGCTGGACCATGTGGACGATGCCAAGGTGGACGCGCTGGCCCGCGCCACCGCCGCCGCCGGGGTGTACGTCACCCCGACCCTGGCCTTCTTCCGGCTCTGGTTCGCCGAGTACCGGAGCGACGACGAGGTGCGTGCCCGGCCCGACTTTTCCCACATCCCGCCGAAGATGCTGGAGCTCTACTGGAATGCGCGGCAGCGCTACTGGCAGAACCCGCCCAGCGAGGCTCGGCGGGCGCGCTACATCGCCGTGCGGAACCGCCTGGTGCGGGGAATCGTCGCGGCCGGTGGGAAGATCATGGCCGGGAGCGACGGCCCCGGCGGACTCATGGGCTACGGCTGGACCCTGCACCGGGAGCTGGAGCAGCTGGTGGACGCCGGGCTCACCCCGCGCCAGGCGCTCGCCGCCGCCACCACCGTGCCCGCCGAGTACCTCGGCGCGGGGAAGGAGTGGGGGACGATTACGCTCGGCAAGCGCGCCGACCTGGTGCTGCTCGACGCCGACCCGCTCGCCGACATCCGGAACACCACCCGGATCGCCGGGGTGGCGGTGGGCGGTCGGTGGTTCGCGGGGGCGGAGCTCGCGGCGATGATCGCGGCGGCGGGGTCGCGGCTCAGCGCGGCGGGGAGCCCGTAGCGGCAACGAGAACAGGCAGACACCGTCCGTCCTGCCGTCCTGCCGTCCTGCTGTCCAGCCCTACCGCCCTCCCACCCTCACGCCGTACCTTCCCAGCCGCCGCTCGGGTGGCGAAACTGGCAGACGCAAGGGACTTAAAATCCCTTGAGGAGCAATCCTCATGTGGGTTCGATCCCCACCCCGAGCACTTCCTGCACGACGCTCTCCGGCCGCAACGAGGCGGCCACCCCTCCCGGGGGCAGGTTCAACACCCCGCCTACCAACGCCCCTCCCGCACTCCCCATCCAATCTCCGGCCGGAGCGCCAGGGTCTCCGGCGCCTGCCGCACGCCGGTGAACCCCGCCAGCATCTCCATTCGGTACCTGCGGCCCGTCACCTCCCAGTGGAACGGCGTCCGGGTGAGTCCGCTCGGCAGGTCCTCGAGCGTGGGGCCCGCGTCCGCTGACGGGCGCCCCCGAGGCGCCGGCTCCCCACGCAGCCCCCACCACGGCGCGGCGCGCCACGAGTTCCGGTAGCTGGCGACGCCGGAGTCCCGCTCGACGGTGTAGGGGAAGAAGGCCGTCACCCAGCCGGTGAGGTAGGGCCCGCCGCTTTCCCCCGTCTCTTTGTACAGCGATCGCCAGAACTCCAGGTGCACGTCTCCCCGTGCCGCGGCGGAGAACTCCTCCAGTACCGGCACCAGGGTGTCCAGCCACCACCCGAGCTCAAACCTGCGGAGCGCGCGGGTGCGCGCCACGAGTTGCGCCCAGTCCTCCGGCTCCCCTTCCAGCGTGACGCGCGGAATCCCGCACAGGGTGGCTAGGCCGTAGTCGAAGTACTTCCGCATGGCGCCGAGCAGCACCACTTCCGCCGCGGCCCGTTCCCGCTCCCCCGTCGTCGTGAACCGTGGCAGCAGCAGGTCGTGGGTCTCGGCGCCGAGATGCGTTCGGACCTCCGCCGAGAATGCCGCGAAGGCTTCCTCCCAGGGATTCTCCGGCGACCCCTTGATGAAGTCGTCCCGACGGATGCCGATCGAGGCCTTCCCCCGGTGAGACACCAATTGGTTCCGTACCCGCTCCGGGTGGGCGTTGACATGGCTGGCGAGGCCCTGGAGCACCAGCAGCCAGATCATGTCGGGAGAGAACACCAGCGGATGATGCCGCGCAAACGCGAGGTGCACGGCGGCGACAAAGGGGTGGCTCGTCACATCCGCGACCAGGGTGCCCCGGTAGCTGCAGCAGGACTCGATTGCCGTCCGACGCGCCTCCGGCTCCAGCTGCTGCTGCAGGGCGGCGGGGTAGGGTGCCTCGGGAAGCGGGAACTGATTGACGCCGACCGGCGAGACTTCGAAAGTGGTACCCGCCGTTCCGGTGGACATGACACCCTCCTCTCCGTGTGCGCTGGCCGGGGTTCCGGAGGTGCGCGCGGCTGCAACGCACGATCGGACCGGCCAGGGGGCGTGAAGGAACATGCCGCGGGGCACCGCTCGTCGCCACCGATCCGGACCGCCCGCCCGGGGTCCCCCACGGCGGGAGCCGCCCTTCCTTCTCCACCCCCACTCTGATAATCTCCCCATGAGAAAGGGGAGTTCGTATGTCCGATTCAACGCCCACCGGTCCCACCTCACCCGACGAGCTCGAGCGCGCGATCACCGTCTCCCGGGCCAAGGCGCTCCGGCCGGTGCTGCTGGCGCTCCACCGCCACATCCTCGAATCCGAGCGCCGGGTCTACGAGAAGCTCCACGGCCGCGTAGAGGGGAACGGCGCCTTCCTGCAGGTGGTGATCAACGACCCGCAGTTCGCCTGGCTCCGGCCGCTGTCCCAGTTGCTGCTGGAGCTGGACGACATCCTCGAGCCCGGGGCGGAGCTCCCCGAGCCGCAGGCCCTGGAAGCCCGGGTGCGGCGGTTGCTCGATCCCGATCCCGAGGGCGCGCCCTTCCAGCGCCGCTACGACGGCACCCTGCAGGACTCGCCGGACGCGATGCTCGCCCACGGCGCGGTGATGCGGGTGCTCAACCTGTTCTGAGCCGGGCGCTGGCCCCGCGCGGGGGACGGCGTCCTGCAGGAGTCTGCCATGTCGGTCCGTCCCATCCGCCGGGTGATCACCCCCACGCCCACCGTCGAGGGGGCCGGGGTGAAGCTGCGCCGCGGCTTCGGCTTCGGTGACACCAGTGAGTTCGACCCCTTCCTGCTGTTCGACGACTTCCGCAACGACCGGCCGAACGACTACCTCGCCGGCTTCCCCTGGCATCCGCACCGGGGCATCGAGACCATCACCTACGTCCTCACCGGCGAAGTCGCCCACGGCGACAGCCTGGGCAATCGCGGCACCCTCGGCGCCGGGGACGTGCAGTGGATGACTGCCGGCCGCGGCATTCTCCACCAGGAGATGCCCCGCGGCGACCGGCAGGGGCGGATGCACGGCTTCCAGCTCTGGTCCAACCTGCCGTCCTCGCTCAAGATGACCGCTCCGCGTTATCAAGACGTTACCAGCAAGGACATCCCCGAGATCGTGGAAGACGACGGGACCCGGGTGCGGGTGGTCTGCGGGGAGTTCTGGGGGAAGCGCGGTCCGGTGGATGGCGTTGCCGCCGACCCCCGGTATCTCGATGTCTGGGTGCCGCCTGAGCGGCGCAAGACCCTCCCGGTCGAGACCACCCGCCACGCCTTCGCCTACATCTTCGAGGGCAGCGCACGCTTCCGCTCGGCGTCGGCGCCCTTCGGCGTGCTCACCGAGTCCACCGAACCGGATGGAACCGAGACCACCGTCCGGAGCGGCGATCTCGGCGACCGGTCGCTGGTGCTGTTCGATCGTGGCGATGAGGTGACCGTCGAGGCGGGGCCTACGGGGGTGCGCTTCCTGCTCGTCTCGGGCCAGCCGCTGGAGGAGCCGGTGGCCTGGTACGGCCCGATCGTCATGAACACCCAGCAGGAGATCCAGCAGGCGATCACCGAACTCCGCGCGGGGACGTTCATTCGGGAGTAGGCGCATAGGCGATTGGGCGATTGGACGATTGGACGATTCGGCGCTACCATCCTGCCGTCGGTCCGTCGGTCCGTCGGTCCGTCGGTCCGTCGGTCCGCTGACCCCTACACCCGAGGACCCGATGGCGCTCAAGCCGCTCAAGCCGGGCAAGCGGATTGCCCTGACCGACGACCTCGCCGCGGACGACCGCGAACCGAAGGGGGAAGCGGCCGAGGCGCTGATCGCCCCGCTCATCGAGCGGCTGACCGAGCAGCAGGTGGCGCTCTACGCCGAAGGGAAGCAGGCGCTGCTGATCGTCTTCCAGGGGCGGGACGCCTCGGGGAAGGACGGCCTGACCCGCAAGGTCTTCGGTCCCCTCAACTCCCAGGGGTGCGTGGTCAGCAACTTCAAGCGGCCCACCGAGTACGAACTGGCCCGTGACTACCTCTGGCGGGTGCACCA
>JAEUJI010000248.1 GCA_016794805.1 Gemmatimonadota bacterium | reverse complement strand
CGATGGCCAGGGCGGTGACGCTGCGGCGCCTGCGCCTCTCCACCCTCGCCGCCCGGCGCCGCGCCCTGATCCGGCTGCGCGACGAAGGGGCCATCTCGGACGAGGTGCTGCTGGAGCTGGAGCAGGAACTGGATTTCGAGGCGCTCCAGCTGGGGGCCGGGAGCGAGCGCGAGGGCTGAGCGGGTCAGTCGCCCTGGGGCCGGCCCGCTTCTGCCGGGGAGGGCAGGGAGGTGCTCCCCTCCGGCAGCCGCTCCAGCCGGTCGAGGCGCGCGAGGTCCACGGTAATGACCCCGTCGGGTGACTCCACAAACATGTCGGCGAAGCGGGCATCCCACGCCACCTCCTCCGGCACGTAGGAAGTGCGGGCGGTGACGCGCGTGGAAAAGGTCTCTTCGTGCCCCGCCGCCATCACCAGGATCTCCGCCTTCGCCTCCCGCAGCTCCTCCGGCGTGATGCCGGCGAGCGGGCTGTTGCGGTCGATCGGATGCACTACCGTCCAGTGCAGGGTGAAGAACTCCACCCGGTCCCGCTCGAGGGCGAGCTCGTGGAACTCGCGCACCCGTTTTCCCCCGATGAGCGCATACCACGCCAGGCTCACGTGCACGCTGACGTCGCTCACCTCGCTCACTTCGTTGTTCACCAGCCGGAACATGAGCCCGCGTCCGCCTTCGTAGGGCGCCATCACGGCCCGGACGGAGAACCGGATGCAGGGGCGGGGACGTAACAGGCGGGCCAGGGTGAGGCCCCCACCGAGCGCGAGCCCCATCAGGCCGCCGATGGACTCGAAGATGGTGAGCCACTGCGCGGTCGAGCCGACCGCCACCACCGGGCCGGCGCCGACCCCGGTGAGGATGCCGACGCTGTAGGTGAAGGCGATGAAGAAAGGATCCGACAGCCCCAGCTGCTCCGTCCCGGCCAGCGCCGCCGGCCCGAGGGAGCGGTACCCGATGGCGAACACCCCGGCCACCAGCAGGGTGAGGCCGATGACCCAGACCAGGAATTGCGGCCACGATGCGGCGAGGGCCCGCAGGTAGAGCCGGGACCAGCCCCGGCCACCCATGCCGTACTTCCGGCTGTTGGGTGTGCCATCCTTGTTGAGGAAGCGGCCCCGCACCCGCTCACTGACCACCCGGCCGAAGCCCAGGTCGTTCTCCGCCATGCATCCCTCGGTTGGAGGATCAGGAGCATTATAGCCGCCCTGTCCAGTCGGGAACGGCCGGCGGCTAGCTGCCGCCCGGCGCCGCTACCGCCACAAGAGCCCGTACTCTGCCACCCGCCGCACCATGGGCAGCCGCTCCACCGTGGCCCCCAGGCCCCAGACCTGGAGATACCCGGCCCAGGGGCGGGAGGGATCGTACTGCTTCTGCCAGACCGTCGCCCGGCCGTCGCTGTCGAGCGCGAGCACCCGGCTCACCACCGCGGGGGCGGTGGGCATGTCCCCCCGCCACTGGCCTGAGAGCCCCCAGCGCCGCCCCTCGGCGGTGGGGGTGGAGGGGTTTTCGTCCCAGTCGGTGCTGTCCGCGAGGAGTCCCGTCAGCGGAGTGCCCACGGGCAGGTCGTGGCCGAGGGGCCGGCCGGCCGTGTCCCACACGAGGGAGCCGGGCAGCGGGCCCAGCCAGACGATCTTGCCGCCGGCGCGGAGATACCGCTGCCACGCGCCGCCGCTGCCGGTGTCGGCCAGCAGGTTCGGCGGCAGCGCGTCGAGCGCGAAGACCACGACACTGGGCACCCGATCGGCGCTCCGGTCCTCGAGGAAGGGGCGGAGCGCCGCGCCGTCCAGCACTTCGTAGCCCAGGCCGGCAAAGTACTCCCGGGCCAGGCGGGCGCCGGGCATCATCCCCCGTGCGGCCAGCGCCGAGTCGTGGTAGACGGCAAGGCGGGCCGCCGTGGCGACCGTCTGCCCGATGGCAAGCAGTTCCCCGGCGTCGGTGCCGACGTAGAGCAGGCTGTCGGCGGCGACGGGCGAGCTGTAGATCGCCTCCTCGAGCCGGAGCCGCCAGCGGAGCCGGCCGGTGCCGGCTTCGAGGGCAAGGAGGTCGCCCCAGGGGGCGTCGTTGGCCTCGGTCCCGACGACCAGCAGTTCACCCACCAGGAGCGGGGAGGAGAGGGCATTGGCCCGCGTCTCGAAGCGCCAGCGCTCGGCGCCGGTGGCGGCATCCACCGCCTGCACGAACTGCCCGTCCGAGCTGCCGACATACACCGTGCCGTTCCGGACCACCGGGCTCGCCACCACCCAGCTGCCCCGGTGGGTGGCCCGCCAGCGCCGGTCGCCGGTGCGCAGGTCGAGGGCGTAGAGCCCGCCGTCGCGCGAGCCGACGTACACGCCGCCATCGGCGACGGTCACCGAGCTCTGGATGGCGCGGCGATCGAATCCGAAGGCCCGCGAGTCGAGGGTGTCACCGATGGTGCGGTGCACCCACCGCTCGGCGCCGCTCGCGAGGTCGAGCGCGTAGACCCGCCCGTCCCAGCTGCCGACGATGACCGTTCCGTCGGCGATCGCGGGGGTGGCGCGCACCCGCCCGCCGGTGCGCGCGGTCCAGCGGGTGCGGCCGGTGCCCAGGTCGAGTGCGTAGACCAGTCCGTCGCCGCCGCCGATCACCACCGTGGCGCCCGAGACGACCGGTGAGGAGGCCCAGAGGTCCCAGCGGCCGGCGGGATAGGTGTTGAAGGGGAGTTCGGCCCCGGTGTGGCGGGACCAGCGGAGGCGGCCGGTGCGCTGATCCACCGCGAACAGCCGCCCCGCGTGGGTGGCGGCGACGACCACCCCTCCCGCCACGGCGGGAGAGGCCGTGACCGGGTTGCCGGCCTCGAAGCGCCAGGCCCGGCGCCCGGTGGCCCGATCGAATGCGTACAGGCCGCCGTCCCCGCTGCCCACGTAGATCGTGGTTGCGGTCACGGCGGGCGTGCTGCGGATGGCGCCGCCGGTAGCGGCGCGCCAGATGACGCCGCCCTGCCCAGCAAAGAGCGGGGCTTCGGAGACGCCGGTGTGCGCCGGATCCCCGCGGAACATCAGGGACGGCCCCTGGGCCGTGGCGGGAATGCCGAGGATCAGCGACGCGAGGGTGACGCCGGCAGCTGCTGCGACTGGTCTCATGGTGATGGCAATCGAGGGAGTTGCCATCAATGTACGAGCCGGGAAGGACCCCGGTTACACCGGGCCGACGTTACGCGTCGTCGGTTCCGTGGCTGAGGAAGACCGGGTGATTGCTGATCGGGAGCCAGCGCTTCGCGGTGGCGTGCCACACTTCCCACGCCGCCGTGATGCCGCCACCCTGAATCACCTCGGCCAGTTCTTCGGCGCTGGTCAGGCTGAACTCGCTGCCGACCGGGTTACGAATCTTGATCTCGGCCACGACAAAACCCTCGGGGTTCGGAGTCGCCCGAGGAGTTTGCAACTCTCGGACCCGGAGGGCTAAGCGGTTGGGAGACAGGTTGTTGGCCGATTCCAGCCGGCCCGGCCGGGTCCCGCTGATCCGGCAGGTTGCCCCAACGGGTGCGGCCCCGCCGGAGGTTACGGGCCCGATCCTCCGGTGCCGGGGCGATGCACCGCCCGGGCCGGCTGTGGCTGCCATCACCATCTGGCCCGATCCTCCCGCGCAGGGTAGTCTAGGCCATCCACTCACTGCACCGAGGTGACGTGCCCAAGCCGCTGCAGGTCGTGCATACCGAGGAGCTGATTGTCTCGTTCGACCCCAACATCTGCCGCCACGCCGGGGAGTGCGTGCGCGGGCTGCCCCAGGTCTTTGATACCAGTCGACCGGACTGGATCCGCCTGGAAGGGACCTGGCCCGAGGAAATCGTGGCGGTCGTGGCGCGCTGCCCCAGTGGGGCGCTGCAGGCGGTACGTGCCGGCGTGGCGCCGGAGAAGCCGCTGGGGCTCCCGATGGCCGGCGTCCTGGTGCACGCCACCCGGGATGGCCCGATCGTGGTGAAGGGCGGGGTGACGCTGCAGCATCCTGAAGGAAAGCAGGAACAGCGACGGGGGAGCGTCGCGCTCTGCCGCTGCGGCCAGACCCGGAGCACCCCCTTCTGTGACGGGACCCACACCAAGGTCGGGTTCCGCTCCCCCGCCTGAGTCGAGGACGTTTCAATCGTTTCGCCCTGAAACCCCCGGCGTTCACGGCCCGTAGCGGGAGGCCATCCCCATACAGGAGCCGGTCCTGGGCGCCTTCCTCTCCGACCTTCGGTTCGGGTTCCGGATGCTGGTCAAGCATCCCGGCCTCGCCACCATCGCCATCGTGGCCCTGGCCCTGGGTATCGGGCTCACGGCGACGATGTGGAGCATCACCTGGGGCGGCATCCTCCGGGGTCTCCCCTTCGACCAGGCCGACCGGATCATTCATCTCGAGCGCACCAGGCCGAGCCACGATATCGACAGTTACGGGGTGCCGGTCAGCGACTACGCGGCGTGGCGGGAACAGCAGAAGAGCTTTGAGGACCTGGCGGCTTTCTCGGAGGGCACGGTCAACCTGAGCGGGAGCGAGGGGCGGCCGGAGCGGTACGAAGGGGGCTTTGTCACGGCGGCCACCTTCCCGCTGCTCCGGGTGACGCCGCTGCTGGGCCGGAACTTCACCGAGGAGGAGGTCCGGCCGGGGGGCGCGGCGGTGATCATCCTCGGCTGGGATGTCTGGCAGAACCGGTTCGGCGCCGATCCGGCGATCATCGGCAAGACCATTCGCGCCAACGGGGTGAGCCGGGAGATTGTCGGGGTGATGCCCCGCGGGTTCCTGTTTCCCACCAATGCCTCGCTCTGGCTGCCGCGGATCGTGGATCCGCTGGCCCTCCCCTGGGGGCAGGGGGACCTGCTCGAGGTCATGGGCCGGCTGCGGGATGGCGTGACGATGCCGCAGGCGCGGCGCGAGTTCGAGGCGATCGCGGCGCGGCTGGCGCAGGATCATCCCAAGGAGAATGAGGGGGTCGGCCCGATCCTCCAGCCCTTCACCGAGGAGTACGTCGGGCAGGAGCCGATCATCATGCTGTGGACCATGATGGCGGCGGTGTTCGGGGTGTTCCTGATCGCCTGTTCCAACGTGGCGAACCTGCTGCTGGCGCGCGCCGCCACCCGCACCAAGGAAGTCGCGGTCCGCACCGCCCTTGGGGCCAGCCGCTGGCGGATCGTGATCCAGCACCTCGGCGAGTCGCTTGTGCTCTCGCTGGCGGGGATGGTGCTGGGGACCGGGATCGCGTGGCTCGGCACCCGGCTCTTCATGGACGCCATCCGCGATACCGACCCGCCGTTCTGGATCGATATCCGGCTGGACGGCGTGGTGCTGCTCTTCACGGCGGGGATCTCCCTGCTCGCGGCGCTGGTGAGCGGGCTCATTCCCGCCCTCCAGGCCACCCGCGCCAACCTGCACGACGTGCTCAAGGACGAGGGGCGCGGCACCAGCTCACTCCGGATGGGGCGGTTCAGCCGCGGCCTCGTGATTGTCGAGCTGGCGCTCGCCGGCGGGTTACTGGTGGCCGCCGGCTTCATGATCCAGAGCGTGGTGCAGCTCGCCCGCTTCGACTTCGGCGTGCCCACCGCGAACGTGTTCACCGCCCGGGTAGGGCTGTTCGAGGCGTCATACCCGGACTCCGCCAGCCGGTTGCGCTTCTGGGCCGAACTGGAGCGGCGGCTGCAGGAGCTGCCGGGCCAGCAGGGCGCCGCGCTCACCGCGGTGCTGCCCGGATTCGAGGGGTGGCAGCAGCAGTTCGCGGTGGAAGGCGCCTCCTATCCGACCGAACGGGATTACCCGTCCACCCGGCAGGTGGTCGTCTCCCCCGGCTGGTTCCGCGCCTTCGGTGTTGCCCCGGTGGAGGGCCGGCTGCTCCAGCCGGGAGACATTCAGGGCGCCCTCCCGGTGGCGGTGGTGACGCAGGGGTTTGCCCGCACCCACTTCGGCACGGAGTCGCCGCTGGGGCGGCGGTTCCGGATCGGGAACGGGGAGTCCACCGAACCGTGGCTCACCGTGGCGGGCGTCGTGCCCGACATCCCGTTCGACGGAACCGACAACGACGACTCCCTGGGCACGGCGGTGTTCACCGCGGTGGCTCAGGGGGATTACCACTTCCTGAGCCTGGCCGTCCGAACCAACGGAGACCCGCTCGCGCTCACGCCGCAGGTGGAAGCGGTGGTGAGCGGCTTGAACCCCGACCAGCCGATCTACTGGGTGCGCACGCTGGAGGAGGGGATTGCCCGGAACACCTGGTTCTACGGCGTCTTCGGCACCCTGTTCATGATCTTTGGCGGGGCGGCGCTGTTCCTGGCGACGGTGGGGGTGTACGGCGTCATGAGCTTCGCGGTGTCGCAGCGCACTCGTGAGGTGGGGGTGCGGATGGCGCTGGGCGCGAGCGCCCGGGACGTCACGACGATGTTTCTCAAGCAGGGAGGCCGCCAGGTGCTGATCGGCCTCTCGCTCGGTATCCTGCTGGCGTTCGGGCTGGCGCGGGGACTGTCGCTGGTACTGTTCCAGGTGAATACGGCCAATCCGCTGATGTATGCTGGGGTGACGCTGGTCCTGGCGGCTACCTGCCTGCTGGCCACCTTCGTGCCGGCCCGCCGGGCGATGCGGGTGGATCCGATGGAGGCGCTGCGCTACGAATAGGGCGGGGGACGGTACCGTCGTTACCGCTCACGCCGGCGCCCCCTCCCGGGTGAAGTGCGCCCGCCGCCGCGACTGATAGCTGTGGCCGTCAAAGTGCGGCCGGACCCATTCCTCGGCCGATTCGCGCAGGTAGCCCGCATCGGGGTTCCAGCGGTCGCCGGGGTCGAGCTGCCGGACCAGGTGCCGGGTCTGGTGGTGGTCCACGATGCGCAGGCACTCGCTGAAGTAGATGTCCGCGACCCGGGTGTCCCCACGGATCACGAGCATATTCCCATCGTTGTGCCACTGGCTGGGACGGCAGAAACCGGCCGAGCCGGCGATGACCAGGGGGTCGTCACCCAGCGGGTCCACCAGCAGGAACCGCGCGTGGCGGTACTCGTTGCTGTTGATCGGATTCCCCGTCTCCTCGAGGAAGGTGGCCAGCGGGCCATCGTCCAGGCGGCCACCACCGGCCCAGAGCACCGCGCCCTCCCGGCGGATCGACTCCCCGTGTTCCAGTTCTTCGTCCCGGAGGAGGTAACACAGCGCCTCCCGTTCCGCCGCGAGGGCCGGCCGGAAGGCATCATCGAGCCGGGCGCCCACCGACAGGCAGGCCAGGTGGTCCGCCTCTGCCATCCGGGCGGCGTACCAGGCGAGAGTCGGGGTGCCCTCGGCCTCGTCCCGGGGGCTGAAGATCGGGAGGACGCTGGTCTCCGGCGGTCCCCCGTCCGGCAGGGGGGTCGCCGCCCGGTTGTCCGCCCGGAGCCGTTCCGGAGGGAGGTTCGCGGCGAGCCGTTCCCAGTACTCCAGGTAGGCGCGCGCCACCGCCGGATCCCACACCACATGTCCGATGCTCGCCTGCCCGAAGAGGCTCGAGGCGGAGATCGTCACGGACCCGGTCCAGACGGCGATGGGCGCGCCGTCGCTCAGCAGCACGATGAAGTTGTTGTGCTGCGCCCCCTCGCCGGAGTGGCGGGGGATGTGGATCCCCGGGCGGTAGAGCCCCGCATTCTTGAGCGTCTGGATGTTCTCGATGGTGAATTCACCCTCCGCGTCGTACACGATCCGCACCTGCGCGCCTCCCTCCGCCGCCCGCCGGAAGGCGTTGGCGACCGGCTGATAGCGGAACTCGTGGAATGCCGCGCGCAGCCCGAACCGCTGGTCCCGGGCCCCGCCGATGAAGCCGAGCAGCGCCTCGAACAATCCGCGTGACAGCCAGCGCATGGGAGTGGAGGCGGGCACACCGGGGTTGGGCTCCCGGGTCCCGAAGCGGCGGGCATACGCCTGGGAGGCGATCGCCCCGCGGTTGATATAGAGGTCGTGTCGGGGCACGCCGGGGATGACGGTTGGATCCGCCTCCGGCTCGGTCTCGATGGGCACCCGGGTGCTGTCCGAGGTACGCACCGTGAGGTTCTTGGGCGTGCCGTGCACCGGGATGACCCGGTAAGCGTACCGGGTGGCGGGCCGCACGGTATGATCGGCCCAGACGAAGGACTGGATGGGGTGCTCGTCGAGGGGCACCGGGGTACCCGCCGGCAGTCCCGGGTCCTTGGACTCGAAGCGGCGGGTCCCGCGCAGCATGTACCGCTCGAGGACTTCGCCGTCGGCGCCCAACTCCTCCCGCTCGATGGCGAAGCCGAGCAGGGAGTGCAGGGGGGCGGGCAGTACGCCGGGGCCAAGGTGGGGCGCCGAGACGAAATCCCAGGCCAGCACGACGACATGCAGGCCGGCGACCGCCCGGACCTTGAGGACCGGGCCGGTCTCTATCTGGCGCATGACGGCTCCATGGGGGCGGGGTCGACCGGACCACGTACACCCAAGCTATGGACCGGCCGTCAGGGGTACACTAGGGATAACCCGAGTCGGTCACCGCGGCGTCACGCCGGGACCGTCCGGGAGCTCGGGGCCGGGGCGGGCACCGGTCCGCGGGGGCCCCGCACCGGAGCCCATCACCCGCGGGGAGGCAGGGGCCGGTGAGGCGTTCGGCGAGCGGGGATCCCATGCCGCCAGCATGGGGCGGGGGTGTGACAACCGGCGCCGGCGGCGGCGCCCTACTGCATCAGCAGGGAGAGCGAATAGATGATGAGTCCGGCGAGGCCCCCTACCAGGGTCCCATTGAGCCGGATGAACTGCAGGTCCCGCCCCACCGCCAGTTCCAGCCGGTCGGCGGCCACCTCCGGATCCCAGCGGCGGACGGTATCCTCGATCAGCAGCCCCACCTCGTGCCGGTGCCGCTCCAGCACCCCGGCGGCAAAGGTGGAGAGCGCCTCGTCCAGTTCGGCGAGGCGCGCCGGGTTGGCCAGGAGGGAACTGCCCACCGCGCCGATCCCGCGGGCCAGCGGCTCGAGCGCCTGGTCGTCCGCATCGGCCGTGAACCGCTCCGCGGCGTCCCGGGCCCGGTCCCAGAGCGACCCGGCGAACTCGTGCACCGCCGGGTGCGCCAGCAGGTCGGTCTTCAGCGCCTCGGCCCTGGCCTGGACCTCCTGGGAGGAACGCAGCCGCTCGATGAACTGCCGGAAGGCGATGTCAAACTTGAGCCGCAGCGGGTGGTAGGGATCGGACTTCACTTCCTCGATCAGCCGCTGGCTCGCGCCCTCGATCTTCTTCTGGAACGCGGTGTCCACCGCGCTCGGCACCCACCAGGGGCTCTCTTCCTTGATCCGGCGGCCCAGTTCGTCCCGGTTCTTCTGCAGCGCCTCGCCGGCGATCCGGAGCGCCTCGTCCAGCAGCACCTGGTGCCGCTGGTCGGTGGCCACGACGGAGAGCAGGTTGCCGAGCAGCGGCGCCAGCTGCATCGCCTGGAGCCGGCTGACCGCCGCCTCGTGGATCAGCGCCCGCACCTGCGCGTCCTCGACCGACTTCATGGCCTGGGCCACCCCGACCGCGAGGTGCCGGGCCAGGCGGCGGCTGTTGTCGGGCTCACTCAGCCAGCGGGCCGCCCGCTCCGCGACGTTCATGGTGTGCAGCCGGTGGGCGAGGATCTCCCGGGTCAGGAAGTGATTCTGCACGAAGGCGCCGAGCACCCGGCCGATCCGTTCCTTCTGGGTCTGGATGATGGCAGTGTGCGGAATCGGGAGGCCGAGCGGCCGGCGGAAGAGCGCGGTCACGGCAAACCAGTCGGCCAGGCCGCCGACCAGGGCGGCTTCCGCGGTGGCCCGCACGAAGCCGAGCCAGGGGATACTGGGTTCGAACCAGCGGGCGAGGAGGAAGATGCCCAGCGCCAGGAAGAGCAGCCCGGTGGCCGCCCGCTTCATCGACGCCAGCTCGGCGCGGCGCGTCGCCTCGTCCTTCCGCGGCGGGAGCGGCGGGAGCGGTGGCGGGGCGGTCGGTGCCGGGAGGGGGGCGGACATTGAGGCGAAAGAAAGTCGGCCCGGGGCGGGAGGGGAACGGGGCCGCGCCGGGCCGGGCGCCTACGGCGAGGAGCCGCCGGCGCTGACCGCGGGAGCGAGCGCCTGCGCGGTGACGTAGTAGTCGGGGTGCACCGCGAACGCCTCCGGATTCGGCAGGGCGTGGCGCGTCACCTGCCACGCGTCGGTGGGGTGCAGCGTGGTGTAGCCTTCCCCCGACAGCCGCACCGGCAGCGGCAGGTCGAACCCCGGAACCGTCCCCACCCAGCGATAGGCGAACTCCCGCCCGTCGATCCGGTATTCGAGCGTGGGGATCGTCGTCTGGGTGAGGTACTGGGCAAAGATCCGGCTCAGGTCCTTCCCCGCCTGCCAGCTGATGTACTCCTCGACCTGGCGCCCGGTCACCACCGAATGACGATAGACGCTGTTGAGGCCGCGCAGGATCCGGCGCCAGGTGTCGTCGTCGCCCACGACCTGCCGGATGGTATGGAGCATGTTCCCGCCCTTGGGATACATGTCGCCCGACCCCTCCAGATTGCGGCCGTAGGCGGCGGGAATGATGGGGGCGACGTTCCGGATGGACTTCCGGTTGCCCCGGATGTACTCGGCCCCCGCCTCCTTCCCCTCCCGGCACTCCACGTACAGCCCTTCGGCGTAGTTGGCGAAGCTCTCATGGACCCACATGTCCGCCAGGTCCGCGGTGGTGAGGTTGTTGCCCCACCACTCATGGGCCGACTCGTGCACGATGATGAAGTCCCAGCTCAGCCCGCGTCCCGTGCTGCTCAGGTCACGGCCGAGGTATCCGTTCTTGTAGCGGTTGCCGTAGGCGATCCCGCTCTGGTGCTCCATGCCGAGGTGCGGCGTCTCGACCAGCTGGAACCCGTCGGCGTACCATGGGTAGGGGCCGAACCAGTGCTCGAAGCACGCCAGCATCGGCTGCACCTGCTGGAACTGGCGCCGGGCGGTGTCGGCGTGGACATCGAGCGGCCAGAAGTTGAGCGTGAGGGTGCCCTCCTCACCGGCGTACCGGTCCTCGAAGTGGGCGTAGTGCGCGGCGTTCACCGCCACGTCGTAGTTGTTGATCGGCTGGGAGATGAACCACTCCCAGGTGGTGGTGCCATCGCCGTTCGGCGTGGCGGAGCGGAGCCGGCCGTTGGAGACGTTCTTGAGCGGATCGGGCAGGGTGATCGCCACCCGCTGGCTGTCGGGCTCGTCCGACTGGATGTCCTTGTTGGGCCACCAGATACTGGCGCCGGTCCCCTGGCAGGCGGTGGCGATGAATCCACGTCCCAGGCTGTCCACCGCCCACACGAAGCCGCCGTCCCACGGCGCCGACTTGGCCACATGGGGCCGGCCGCTGTAGTACACGCTGACGGTGCGCTGCTCCCCCGCCGCCTGCGGCTCCGTCAGGGTCACGAACCAGGCATTGCCGTCGCGCCGGCTCTCGAGGGCCCGCCCCTCCTGCAGCACGCTGTCGATGACGAGCGGCACCTGCAGGTCCACCTGCATGGTGCGGCCGGGCTCGAGCACCCGGTAGGTGATGTGGTTCACCCCGCGGATGGAGCTGTCGGTGGGCTGGATGCGGACATTCAGGTCGTAGAACGCCACGTCCCACCAGGCCCGTTCCGGCGTGATGGAGCCGCGCAGGCTGTCGGCCCGGAGGGTGGCCGCGTCCTCCTGTGCACTGGCGGGGGCGGACGCCGCGAGCACCAGGCCGGCGAGAAGCAGCAGGGACCGCATGCGGGGTCTCCGAAATCGGAAAGGCGGGATCCGGGGGGTGTCTGGAAGCTGATGGCGAGCGCTCGGCAGGGCAACTCTACGCGCCACCAGCCCGGTTGGTGCCAGCCGCCGTGTCACACCCCCGGGACACCCTTGCCGGATCGGGCCCGGCGTCACTCGCCGCGCGGCCCGCACCCGTGACGGCCGGTTTGACGCCAGGTTGACGGCGGGTGGCGATATTCTCGCGATTCCCCGGTTCACGACTCACCCGCGGAGCAGGCCATGTGGCTAACCACACCCATCGGGTTCTACAGCATCGTCGAGAAGGTCTGGGACCGGGACGAGGGGCTGCTGACGGTGCGCGCCCGGGTCCGGGAAGACCTCGACGCGCTGCGCGACCGCTACCTCCCCTCCCTGGGTCCCACGTCTGAAGATCCACGGTCGGACTACCGCTTCCGCGCCCAGGCGCCCCGGGAAGCCGTGGCGGAGGCGGTGGCGGCGCTGATCCGCGGCGTGGACTACGACAACTTCAAGGATGCTGTCGCCATCCGGCAGGGAGCCGCCCGCGCCAGCGTGTATCACCGGGCCTGGGAGGTGTACCGCAAGCTCCAGCCAAGTCGCTAGCGCCGCCGCCCACCCTTCCGCTGTCGCAGGATTCGGCTATGCTGGCAGCATGCCGATCATCCGTCTGCTGCAGCTGCCCGCTCCCCGCGCCCTCCTCGAGGCGGCGGCAGATGGCTTCCTCAGTCCTGTTCCCGGTTCCCCGGCCCAGCCCTTCCCCTCACCCGGCTACCTCCTGGCACTCCGCCAGGGCGGCGTGCGCGACGACCTCCTGGCCCTGGCCGCGGCCCGGGGGGTGCCGGGATGGTTCGACCCGCCGCTGGCGGTCTTCCATGAACTGCCCCGCTGGCTTGGCGCCACGCGCCGGAAGCCGCTGAGCGAGACCGAGCGGACCGTCCTGCTGACCTCGGTGCTGCGGCGGAAGGGGTCCCGGGTCTTTGCGCGAGCGCGGCGCCTGGGAGACTTCGTCGCCGCCGTGGATCACCACTTCGGCGAACTGGTCGCCGAGGGGGTGACGGCGGAGGGGTACCGGGCGGCGCTCACCGCGGCGGGGGTCCACGAGGAGTTCGAGGGGCGACGCGACGGGGACCTGATGGACTGCTACGCCGCCTATCTCGAGGCCCTGGCGGGCGAAGGCCGGCGGGACGGACGGGACACACTGGCGGATATTGCCCAGGCGGTGCGCGACGATCCCGGTGCGACCGCCACCGCGCTCGGCGGGCGGCGCGAGATCCGGATCTTCGGCCTGACCGACCTGCGGGGTGGCTGGCGTCCGCTCCTCGCCGCCC
>JAEUJI010000238.1 GCA_016794805.1 Gemmatimonadota bacterium | reverse complement strand
CGCGGCGGTCCCGAGGATGCCGCCGATCAGGAGGCGATCCGAGGAACTCACCACGAAATCGAGCATGTAGGTGGCCACGAGGGGAGCACCGTAGCGGACCAGCGCCCGCTCGATGGCGGGCGCCTCTCGCGTCGCCCGGGCGGCAGGCCACGCGCGCCCCGCCTGCACCAGGCCGGGCAGCAGGAAACCGAGGGCGGCGCCCGCCAGCACCCCGGTTGCCCCATATCCTGCGAGCGCGAGGCCCCCTCCGGCCACGAGGCAGACGAGCGATCGCGAGGCAGCCAGCACACCATAGGTGAGGGGCCGCCCGTCCGCGCTCTGGATCATGAGGTTGAGCTCGAACCACGACTGCACCACGAGCAGGACGCACCCGAGGAGGATCGTCTGCGCCGGGAGGGCGGGCCCCCCGAAGGCGAGCATCACCCCTGCCACGCCGGCGACCGCCACCGTGACCTTCAGGAAGGCGCGGCGGACTGCGGCGAGAAAGGCGTCTCGGGGGGCGAGGTTGCCATGCAGCAGCCGCAAGGTGGCGAGGCTGAGCCACTGGTACAGGGTCGCGTAGGCCAGCCCGACCGACGCCAGGACGAGCGCGTACGCCCCGTAGCCTTCCTTGCCGAGGAGCCGGGTGAACACGACCAGCGCGGCGAAGTTGAGTAGTCCTGAAATCCCCCGGGCGAGTGCATATCGCAGCGTGTTCGAAACTAGCATCTCAGCCCGCGAGCCACGCCTGAAACATCAGCAGGTTCCACAGCGGGTACTGCCGGTTCTGCCGCCCGCCCTGGTGCTCATCCCAGCGCCGCCGGATCAGCCGCGGATCCAGCAGGCCCTGCTGCTCGAGCCGCACCGGGTCCAGTAGTGCCTCGGCCCAGTCGCGCAGCGGCCCGCGCAGCCAGGCGTCGATCGGCACCCCGAACCCCATCTTGGGCCGCTCCATCAGCTGCCGCGGCACATGCCGGTCGAGCAGGCGGCGCAGGATCCACTTGCCCGATCCGCCCCGCAGCTTGAGCGCCAGCGGCACCCGCCACGCCAGTTCGACGATGCGATGGTCCAGGAAGGGCGCCCGGGCCTCGAGGCTCACCGCCATCGCCGCGCGATCCACCTTCACCATGATGTCGTCAGGCAGGTAGGTGCGGGCGTCGAGGTACATCATCCGCTCGACGAACGTGAGGCTGTCGGGAAGGGCCTGGGGCTGCATCAGCAGCGACAGCGGCTCCGCGCCGCGTCGCAAGAGCTCATTGGGATGCACCCAGTTCGACACCATGCGGCGGTACATCTCGGTCGCGGAAGACGCCGGGATCACCTCCGCCAGCTTGTGCATCCGGTCGCCGACCTGCGCCACCCGCGCCCCCGCCGGCAGCAGTCGCTGTGCGGTGCCAAGCCAGCGCTCCCAGCGGTCCGGCCCCACCGAGCGGATCCCCCGCGCCGCCGAGCGGCGCACCCAGCCCGGCACGGTGCTGAGCCGGCGCCAGATCCGGGCCCCGAGTACGTAGCGATTGTAGCCGGCGAACATCTCGTCCCCCCCGTCGCCCGACAGTGCCACCGTCACGTGCTGGCGGGCGAGCGAGGAGACGAGGAAGGTCGGGATCTGGGAGGAATCGCCGAAGGGCTCGTCAAACATCGCCGGGAGGCGAGGGATGACCGCGCGCGCCTCCTCTGGCGTGACGTACAACTCCGTGTGGTCGGTGCCAAGGTGCCGGGCCACCGCCACCGCATGCTCCGCCTCGTTGTACCCCGGCTCATGAAAGCCGATGGTGAACGTCCGCACCGGGCGCACGCTCTGCCGCTGCATCAGCGCGACCACGGTGGTGGAATCGATCCCGCCGGACAGAAAGGCGCCCAGCGGCACATCGGACCGCATCACCGGCCCCACCGTGCGCTCGAGCGCCGATGCAACGGTGTCGAGCACTTCGTCCTCGCTCCCCTGCAGCGGGGCGCGCACCCCCTCCGCCACGGCCTGTTCCAGCTCCCAGTAGCGGGTGAGGATGACGCCTCCGTCCCCCCGGAACTGACACAGCGTGGCGGGCTCCACCTTGAGCAGGCCCTTGTGGATGCAGTACGGCGAGGGCACGTAGTTATATCGCAGGTACAGGCCGAGCGCCTCGGGATCAATCTCCGTCGGGCCCCCCGGATAGGCCCGGAGCGCCTTGAGTTCCGACCCGAACAGCAGCACCCCGCCCGCCCGGCCGTAGTAGAGCGGCTTCTCCCCCAGCCGGTCCCGGGCCAGCGACAGCACCCGCTCCTCCCGGTCCCACAGCGCCAGCGCGAACATCCCCACCGACGCGCGCAGCGCCTCGACCAGCCCCCGCCGCTCGATTACCGCCAGCAGGACTTCCGTGTCCGAGTGCCCCCGCCAGCGCGCGCCGTGACGCTCCTCCACCCGGCGCAGCTCCTGGAAGTTGTAGATCTCGCCATTGTAGATGATGACGTAGCGGCCGGAGGCGGACACCATCGGCTGGTGCCCCTCGGGGGAGAGATCGATGATCGAGAGCCGGCGGTGGCCCAGGGCCAGGCCGGCGGCGGGGTCGAGCCACTGCCCTTCATCATCCGGTCCGCGATGCTGGATCGCGTCCGTCATCCGCCGCAGCGTGGCGGCGCCCTCCTCGCGGCCGAATCCGTGCCCCCAGAACCCCGCGATGCCGCACATCAGTCAGTCATCCATCAGGGCGGCCTGCGCCGTGGCCCACTCGCGCTCGACACCCAGCTTCGCCACCCACCGCTCCAGCTCCGGCCGGTTCACCAGGTCGCCGCTGATGCGGAGCATCTGCCGGATGTCCCGCAGGTGCCGGTCCGAGCCGCCCATCTGGTAGTACCGCAGCTTGCTCACGATCACCGCCTCGATCGGCGCGACCCGGATGTCGTCCTCCTCGACCCGCCGAAACACCGGGTGCTCCAGCGCCCACGCCGCGAGCGGATCGCGCCCGGGGAGATAGACGTCGGCCCGCATCGTCGTTTCGTGATGGCTCACGTTGAAATGACCGTAGGCCGGGCGCCGGCACTCCTCCGCGACCACCTCCACCGGCGGGACGTAGAACTCCGTGGGGGGCCACTCGGCGACGAAGCGCCGGGCGTCCCGCGGTTCCAGCCGGACGACGAGGTCAATGTCATGCGTGAACCGCGGCTCCCCATAGATCACCGACGCGACACCGCCCGTGATCAGGTAGGGAATCCCGAGCCGAGCCAGCGGACGGACAAAGAGGGTGATGAGGCTAGGGTCGGGCATGGCGGAAGATCTCCCGGACGGCCGCGGCGACCTCCGCCTCGGACCATTCCGGGTGCTGCCCCCGCACTCCCGCCGCCTTGAGGGACCAGGCCTGCCGCCAGAGCGAGTGCATGACCGCAAGCTTCTCCGCCGCGGGCATCTGCCGCAGCCTGGTGGCCTCGAGCTCCCGGATGGACTCCATGACCCGCCCTGTGGTTCGCCTTAACGGCCGCCGACAATGCCGGAAACTATTTGAGCCACATCGACTTGGGTAGGGTTCGCACCCCTCACCGGCGAGGCTGGCCGAGCGCCGTGACCTCGCGCAGGGCATGCCGCATCGCCGCCCCGAGCAGCGGCGCCGGATAGGCCTCCAGGAACTCCTCCGGCGGGTCCACATACAGCCAGAAGATCTCCATGCACTGGCTGTCGGTGAGCTCGTCAATCCAGTCGGCCCCCCGTCCATCCGGGGGCAGCAGTGGCGTCGTCATCCCTCTCCCCTCAGGTGGTCAGTCCCCCGGTCCCCGCCCTAGTCGAACCGCGCCTCGAACCGCTCCGCCCAGCTGCCCAGGCTCACGCAGCGCCACACCATGTAGGGGTCGGCCCGACGTCCACCCCCCTGCCACCGGCGCCGCACCTCCCCGCCGCGCACCCCCGGCAGCCCACCCACATGGTCCAGCCGCTCCGCAATCCACGGCGCCAGCGCCTCGAACCAGGCCCGCATCGGCACCGAGAATCCGATCTTGTCCCGGCGGTCCAGCACCAGGTCCGGGACGATGCCGCGCATCGCCCGCCGGAAGACCGCCTTCCGGGTGCCGTCCGCCGCGAGAAGGTACTCCTCGGGAAGGGAAAAGAGCAGTTGCACCAGCCCCGGGGTGAGGAACGGCACCCGGTTCTCCAGCGAGAAGGCCATGGCGTTCCGGTCCTCGTAGCGCATCAGCGCCTGCACCTGGGACTCGCGCAGGTTGTGGTCCAGCATGGCGCGCATCACCCGCGGCCCGCGGGCGCTCCAGAGAGGCGCCTGCCCCACCCCGCGCTCCGCGAACCACGCCCCATCGAGCCACCCCGCCCGGCCGCGGGCCCGGCGCCAGAGCTGGCGCGCCGGCAGCACCAGCGAACCCGGAAGCGCCGCGCCCGCCGCGACCCGGAGCGCCCCCAGCGCGCCACCGCTGTATGGGGTTACCGAGCGCCGGGCGCCCCGCACCGCCCGGAGCCACTGCCCCTGGCGCAGCAGCGACGCCAGCCGGGCCGGCACATACCGATCGTACCCCGCGAGGATCTCGTCCGCCCCCTGCCCGCCGAGTACCACCTTGATCCCCGCCTCCCGCGCCAGCCCGAGCACCCGGTACTGGGCGTAGATCGCCGGGTTGGCGACGGGCTCACCCTGGATCGCGGAGAAGGCGTCGATGTCCCGGCGGAGCTCCGTCGGGGCGAGCGTGATCGTGTGCGCCACCGCCCCCATCTGCTGGTTGACCGCGTCGCTGAACTTCCGCTCGTCAATCCGGGGATCCGCCGGCAGGTAACTGAACGTGTGCAGCGCCGCCGCCGGACCCAGCAGCTGCCGGGCCGCACTCACCACGGCCGAGGAGTCCAGCCCCCCCGAGAGCGCAAAGCCGAGCGGCACATCGCTCCGGAGATGCAGCCGCATGCTGTCGAGAAAGGCCTCCCGCACCAGCTCGGCCGCCGCCTCGAACGAGACCTCCAGCTCCCGGTCCAGGTCGAGCTGCCACCAGCGCACCGGCACCGCGTTCCCCGGCCGGTCCAGGTCCACCTCCATGAAGTGCGCCGCCGGAAGCTGCCGGATATCGGCGAACAGGGTCGCCCCGCCGGAATCGGTGGTGGCGGCCGTCAGGAAGTCGTGGTACCGGCGCGGATCCACCCGGCGGCTCACGCCGGGGAATTCGAGGACGGCCTGGATCTCGGAGCCGAAGACCAGGCTGTCGCCGGAGATCGCGTAATAGAGCGGCTTGATCCCGAAGGGGTCCCGCACCAGGGTGACCCGCCGCGCCAGCCCGTCGTGGATCGCGAAGGCGAACATCCCCACCAGCCGCGAGAGCCCTGCCGTTCCCCATTCGGCGAACGCGGCGAGCAGTACCTCGGTATCACTCTGCGAGTGAAAGGTACGGCCAAGTCGCTCCAGCTCCACGCGCAGCTCGCGGTAGTTGTACAGCTCCCCGTTGTAGACCAGCGTCCACCGGCCGTCGGCGCTCCGCATGGGCTGGTGGCCCGCCGCGGAGAGGTCGAGGATCGCGAGCCGGCGGTTGCCCAGCCCGGCGCAGGGCGCGCCGGGGGTGGGCGTGGCGGGAACCGTCACCTGCCCCGCGTCGTCGGGGCCGCGGTGCCGGAGGCGGTCAAGCGCCCGGCCGAGCGCCGCCCCCTGCGCTGGCTGGGCCGCCCGCGTGACGAATCCCGCGATGCCGCACATCGCTACCGGCCCCGTCTCATCGCGCCAGCCGCACGATGCCACCAAGGCTGTGGAGGTCGTAGCCGTGTGGCGCCGGGGTGACGCCCCCTGGCGGGTGCGGCGTGTCGCGCGCCTCGAAGCCCAGCACCCCGCCGTAGCGCACCGCCGCGCCATCCAATGCGTTGAGCGGCTCCACGAACCGCGGAAAGAGCCCGGCCATGAAGTGCCAGACCCGCTCCACTCCCCAGCGCTCGAAGTCGATCATCCGGGCGCCCGGCCGGACCCGTGGCGCAGGCGTCGCCAGCGCCTCATCCTGCGGGCGCCGCGTGGTCCGCCCCGCCGCGACGTCTGCCAGCACCCGCCCGAGCAGCGCCGCGCCCCGCTCCGCGTTCAGGCGGTTGAGCCGCTCCACCGGGAATCCCCGTGGCAGCGGGAACGATTCCTGGCCCAGGATCGCGCCGGCGTCCGCCCGGTCCGTGACTTCATGAACGGTCACCCCGGTCTCGCGGTCGTCGTGATAGTAGATCCAGAAGAGGGGAAGCGGGCCGCGATGCCGGGGCAGCAGCGCGGCATGGACGTTGAGGGTCAGTGCCGGCGGTTTGGTGAGGAGCTCGCCGCGCAGCAGCCACGGATAGCCCGCGATACAGATGACATCCGGCCGCGCCCTCCGGACCTCGTCCGCGATGACGGGGTCGTCTCCGCTGTGGGCCTCCCAGAGGGGCGCGCGTGATCGGCTGGCGGCCTCCGCCAGCGTCCCGGCGCGTCGGAGGCCGAGTGCCCGGGCCGCGGCCCCCAGCAGCCGGCGCACGGAGGGTCCGGCGGACGCCGGGGGCTCTTGGGGCCGCGGTCGGACGACGCCCACCAGCTGGTGTTCCGCGCCGATGGCGCCGAGGGCGGCCAGCGAGAGGGCGCCGTCGACGCCAAGGAAGACAATTCGCATGCTGTCCCTGTTCCGAAACAATACAAGGCCGTGGAGAGGGCGTCATTGACGACCCGGCCGGAGGGTTGTAACTAAGGTGTTCGAGCTGCTACGCTTCCACCACACCTTCCCGGCGCGTCATGCTGCTGCTCCAGGCCGAAAGCACTGCCCGACTGTTCGACCCGATTCGGCCCAGCCATCTCGGCTTCGAGCTGAGTGAAGGGCTGGTCCGTCTCCTGGGCCACGTGCTCCCCGCCGGCACGGCCTCCGGATTCGCCGACGCGGTGCGGCTCCCGGAACTCATCGCCGGTGTCATCAAGGCCGGCTACCTGGTGTCACTCCTCTTCGCGATCTTCTTCCTGCTGGAGCATCTCGCCCGGTCGGATCAGTCGCGGTATCGCTCGAAGGTGTTCCGTCAGGACGTGGCCTACGCCGTCTTCTATCACGGCGGCTTCTACACCATTCTAATCTGGGCCGGCATCGCCAACGCACTGGAGCCGCGCCTCGCGTTCCTCCAGATCAATGCGCTCGCCGGATTGCCGGTGGTGGCACACGTCGCCCTCTACTGGCTGCTGGGTGATTTCATCCACTACTGGGTCCACCGGCTGGAACACAAGTGGGAGCCGCTCTGGGCCATCCACAGCGTGCACCACGTCCAGGAGGAGATGACCTTCGTCAGCACCTTCCGGATGCACCCGCTGGAGCAGCTGCTCAACAACCTCGTCATGGTGGTCCCCCTGCTCATCATCGGGGTCCCGACCCAGTCGTGGTTCCTGCTAGTGATCGGACTCCAGATCTTTGACGGCGCCCAGCACTCCGCCCTGGACTGGACCTATGGGCGGGCATACTACGTGCTGGTGAGCCCGCGCTTCCATGCCCTGCATCACTCGACCGATCCGCGACACTACAACGGCAACTACGGCAAGATCCTGAGCCTCTGGGACTTTCTCTTTGGGACCGGAGTGGTGGCCGAGCGCCCCGCCCGTATCGGAGTTGAGGGACTCCCGGTGCCCCGGAGCCTGTGGGCCCAGTTGATTTCTCCCCTCAGGATCCTCTTCCGGCGTGGGGCGGAACCGGCGTCTGGCGCTGCGGAACCACCGCCCCGGGCCGCCACCGCAAGGACCGTGGCATGAGCACCCTCTACCGCCGCAACCCGGCCATTGAAGCCTCGCCCATGCAGGGGGAGTCCCTCCTGTTCGACCCGGCCACCAACCGGTTCTGCCTGCTGAACGGCACCGCCGCGTTCGTCTGGGACCGGCTGCGGGAGCCCGCCACCGCCGAGCATCTCGCGGCGGAGGTCTCCCGCCACTTCGAGGCGCCGGAGCCCGCCCGGGTCGAACAGGAGGTCCGCGCCGCCCTCCAGAAGTTCGCGGACCTTGCGCTGGTCACCCGGGAAGCCGTACTCTAGAGACAGTCGTCCCCACCACCCAGGAGCAGGCACATGGAAAACAAGGCCCAATCGAACACCCCGGCCGGCGAAACCGTCCGGCGCCCGTACGAGGCCCCCGAAGTGATGGTGATGGATGAGAAGGAAGTGCTCAAGGTGTTCCAGGTCACCAGCGCCGGCGTGTCGTGGTGGGGCTGAGCATCAGGCGCTGACGCTCGACCGCAGGGTGGGACCCGCTGGACACAGGGACGGGGTGAGTCGTGACTGAGGTCGTGCCGGCGTGGTGGCAGGCTGCCCCCGCCCTGGCGCGGCAACTGGACGCGGCCCCCGTCCCCGCCGTTTCGGAGTGGTACCGGCTCGGGGATGGCTACCTGGAGATCCGCTCGGACGATGGCCCCTTCCGGGAGCGGCTGGAGCTGCTCTTCCGCGAGTGTGCCGTCCCGGGGCCGGGGGCGGATGGGCTCCCCCAGGTCCGCTGCACCGTCCGGGCACCAGCCGGTAGCGACGTCGCCCTGGTGACCTTTGAAGACCCCGAGCCCCTGGACCAGATCCGGTTCGCCCTCGAGCTCTTCCCGGACCGAGGCTATTCCGAAGCTCCCTCACCCGTAGCCGACTGGCGCGTCCTCACCCTGCCCACCCCCGGCGGGACGGGAACCCTTGCCAGCTCCGGCGACCGGTTGCTGGTCCACCATGCCACCCCGTGGCAGGCGCTGGTCGGCAGCCTCGCGATGAGCCGGCTGTTCCGGTTGCAGCGGGGCCTGGTCTTCCTCCACGCCGGCTCGGTCGGGATCGGGGGGAGCGGCGTCCTCCTCGTCGGGCCCAAGGGGGCCGGGAAGACGACGCTCTCCCTGGCCCTCGCGGCCCGGGGCCATGCGCTGCTCGGGGACGAGATCGCGGCGGTGCGGATCGCCACCCTGGAGCTGGTGCCGGTGCGCCGCTCGCTGGCCGTGCGGGACGGTCCCCGGGCAGCGGCCGTCGGGGCGGCACTGGATGGGGCACAGGCGCCGTACGAGCCGTTCCCCGATGGATCCAGGCGGCGGCGGGCCTTCGCCGGGCAGCTCTTCCCCGAGCCCGCCGAAGCCCTGCCGCTCCGGCGGCTGGTCTTCCTCGGCGGCAAGGGACCGGCGGCCCGGCTGGCGCCGGCGCCCGCCGGCCGTGAGCTGCTCGGCCTGCTGACCCCGCTCGGGGCCACGGCCTGGGGCCGCTCACCGATTCACCTGATGCGGGACCTGCTCCGGCTGGTAAGCGAGGTGCCCGCCGTGCGGCTTGAACTGGGACCACCCGAGGCGACCGCGGAGTTGCTGGCCACCTCCCTGGAGGATTGATGGGCGAGACGATCAGACAGAAGGCCGATCGCGTCGGCACCTTCCGGTACATCTCGGTCTTCCTGATGGAGACCCTGGCCCGGTGGATTCCGACCACCCCGGAGCTCGAGGCCAAGGTCTTCTTCGGCCGGCAGGTCTGGGACTTCGCCCAGCACGCCGACTGGCTGGGCCGCCGCACCGGTGAGCTGCGCTCCCCGATGCAGTGGTCGCTGCAGCCGGCGGATGGCTACCTGCGGGTGCTCCAGACCATGGCCGGCGCCACCGGCACCATGGAGCGGCTCGCCGGCCTGCACGACGGGCTCATGCCCGACCTTGAAGCCCGCTACCGCGACTACATCGCCCGGACCGACCGGCTGAACGACGAGCCGACGGTCCGCATCCTGGAGCGGATCCTCTTCGACTTCGAACGGCTGCGCGCCGACCGCGCCGCCTTCCCCGCCATCCGGCCCGACCTCACGCTCGCCGACGCCGGCTGGCCGGCCAGGATCGCCGCCATGGCCCGCGCCGAAACCGACTACGTCTCCAGCCGCGCCGCCGCCCGCGCTGCGGCCACCGCCTCATGAGCGCGCCCGCGGATCGCACCAAGACGGTGAACGGCGTCGTGCTGGTGGCCGATCCGGCCCGCGAACCCTGCTTCACCGTGGTCCAGACGGATGCCGAGCTGCAGGACTGGCCCGACATGTCGGAGATCTCGCGCCGCGAGCGGCTGCACCGGCACATGAACAACGAGACCGGCGCCATCGAAATCGCCGCCCGTTGCCTCGTTGACTTTCCCGACGCCTCGTGGGACCTGCGCATGTCCCTGGCCCGCCAGGTGGCCGACGAGTCCCGTCACGCCAGCCTGCTGCTCCGCCGGCTCAAGGAGCTGGACGGGGAGAAGGGGCAGTTCCCCGTCGCCAACTTCGAGTGGGGCGTCACCCTGATGCTCGACAACCTCCCCGGCCGGCTCGCGGTGCAGAACCGCACCTTCGAGGCGGGGCTGATCGACATCCTGGGCACCATGCGCAACCGCTGGCGCGAGGTGGGCGATCACGAGACCGCCGACCTCCTCGAGGGGATCCTCGCCGACGAGGTCACCCACGTCCGCTTCGCCAACCGCTGGATCAAGCGGATCACCGAAGAGGATCCCCGGAACCTCCTCAAGGTGGCCATGGCGGTGCGCTACCTCGGCCAGGTGCTGGCGCGGCTCGAGCCCAAGGTGGGCGAGACCAACGCCGCCGGCTCCACCTGGACCGAGGAGCGCCGCCTGCCGCCGGCGGTGAACATCGAGGACCGGCGTGCCGCGGAGTTCACCGAGGAGGAGGTGGCGGAGGTGCTGCGCCAGGCCGGCTTCCGCTCCATCCTCCCCTCTCTTGCCGCGGGGAACTGACGCCATGGCCCCGAGCGACACCGCCCGCCCCCCGCTCGACCCGCGGCTCTTCGGCGACGGCCCCGCCCGCGACCCCCGCTTCACGGTGCGCGAGGTCTGGGCCGAGCTGGAGAACTACCCCGACGGCACCCCGGAGCGGGACCACGAGTTCCTGCACCGGCAGATGAACGAGGAGATGTGCGTCATGGAGAACGCCGCCCGCAGCCTGGCGGACTTTCCCGACGCCGACTGGAGCGTGCGCAAGGGGCTGGCGCGGCAGTGCGCCGACGAGGCCCGGCACACCATGAACTATCACCGGCTGCTGCTGGCGCGGGGCGGCCACGTGGGCCAGTACCCCGTCACCAACTTCCAGTACCGCATCCTCGGGCGGATCGACAACCTGCTCGGCCGGCTCGCGGTGCAGAACCGGAGCTTCGAGGCCGATGGCCTCGACGCCGCGACCCACGCCCTCGCGGAGGCGCGCGCCAAGGGCGACGAGGTGCTCGCCGAGACCTATGACGCCCAGCAGGCGGACGAGGTCTGCCATATCCGCTTCGCCAACGACTACATCAAGGCACAGCTGCAGCAGAGCCCCCGCGTTGGGCTGCAGATCGCCCGGGCGCTGAACCTCTGCGCCGAGGCCTTTGCCCAGGTCTTCGCCGGCGGCGGCGAGGACGTGGAGAAGTACGGGGTGGCGGTGGAGGCGCGGCTCGAGGCGGGGTTCTCCCCGGAAGAAGTGGAGGTGGCGGTGCGGCAGTCGAACGAGCGCCGCGCCGCGGTGCGCGCGCGGCTGGGCCTGACATGACCACGGCGGAGCGGTAACGGCCGTGGAGGCGCTCCGGCAGCGGCTCGCCGAGCTGGCGGTGCTCCTGGACCTGGGCCCGCTGGCCAAGTCCGCCATCAAGGCGTCCCTGGTGTACGGTGCGTTTGTCCTGGCGCTCTATCTCTTCGAACGCCGCGCCGGCGCGGCCGACGCCCGTTTCCGCACCCGGAGCTTTGCCCTCGACGTGCTCTACACCCTCTTCTACAAGGGCGGCTTCTACACCATCCTGGTGCTGGCGGCGATCACCAGCGCGCTCCGGTCCGAACTGGACTTCCTCCAGCTCAACCTGCTTCAGGGCCTCCCCTGGTGGCTGGGACTGGCCATCTTCTGGGTGGCTGGGGATTTCGTCACCTATTGGTGGCACCGGCTGCAGCACGCCAACCGGTTCCTCTGGGCCTTCCATAGCGTCCATCATTCGCAGGAGCAGATGACGGCGCTGACTGCCCAGCGACGCCACCCGATCGAGCACCTGAGCATGGATGTGCTGCTCTACTTCGGGATCTTTCACCTGGTGCTCGGCATCCCCACCCGCGGCTGGGTCCCGCTTGGCGTGTTCATCACCTGTCTCTCCGCCATGCAGCACGCCCAGGTCAGCTGGCGCTTCGGCCCGCTGCACCGGCTCTTCGTGAGCCCGAGCTTCCACGCCTATCACCATTCCGTCGAGGCGCGGCACGCCAACGCCAACTACGCCTTCGTCTTCAGCTTCTGGGACTATCTCTTCGGAACCGCGGTCTCGGAGCCCGAGCCGCCGGCCAGGTATGGCGTCGCCGGGCTCGACATGCGTGAAGGGGTGACCGATCATCTGGTCCATCCCTTCCGCCTCCTGTGGCGGTGGCGCCGGGGCTACCAGCCGGCCCCCGCCGCGGCGCGGGCGGCCGGCCCCGAGACCCCCGCCCCCCTGACCTGAGCGGCAGCCCCGCGCGCCGCCGTTCCCGCCAGCCGGGGCCCCCTCCGTTGAGCGATCCGCCCACCTCCGACCAGGCCCTCGAACTGGCGCCGCTCCTCAAGCGGGCCGGCACCATCATCGAATCCGAGATCCGTGGCTGGAGCATGGGCGGCACCGTCGCGCCGGGCACCCGGATCCGCATCCGCTGCGGCACCGCCACCAGTTACCCTGCGGGTACCGTCATCGCGTTCGTCGGCGGGCGGGGCCTGGTGGGCCACCGGGTGGTGGGCTACGGGCGCCATCGCGCGAGCGGCGCGCGGCTCTTCACCCGCGGGGACGGCACCCTGGTCTGCGATCCCCCGATCGAGCCCGAGCGCGTCCTGGGGGAAGTGATCGAATGGCGCGATGGCGAGACCTGGCGCCCGCTCCCCGCCGCGCCGCCCCGTGGACTCCTCGCACGGGGCGCCGCTGCCGGGACGCTCTTCATGGTCCGGGCGGCTCTGGCCGTGGACGCCCGACTGGCGGCCCGGATCGCGGTGCTGCTTGCCGCCGTGGCCCGCCGGCTTGCTCCCGCCGCCCCGGTCCCGTGACCGGCCCCCACCGGCTGCTCCTCGCCCTTCTCCGCCGCGACACCCGGCGCGACTCGATGCCCGCGTTCCCTCCGGACACGTGGAGCGAGCTGCCCACTGTCGCCCCGCGCGACCTCCACCCCTACCTGGCCTGGCGGCTCCCCCACCTCGTGGACGCGGCCGGGATCCCCGCCGGCGTGGTGGAGTCCCTGGACCTCGCCCGCCGCGGCGCCGTCGTGGGCCACCTGCCGCGGCAGGCGCTGCTGCGCCGGATCGCCGGGGCGCTGGATGGCGCGGGGGTCCCGTTCGTGGTGCTCAAGGGGGCGGCGCTGGCCCACCTCGCCTGGCCCGATCCAACCCTTCGCCCCATGGGCGACATCGACATCTGGACCCGGCCCGAATCGATGGATCAGGCGTCTGCAGCACTCATTGCCGCCGGGATTCCCTATTCGAGCCGGATGGAGCTGCGCCGCGCCGCCGCCAACCCACTGGAGACCGCCACCGTCCGGGTCTTCGAGGCACCGGGGACACAGGTGGTGCTGGAGCTGCACGGCACGGTCCGCTCGATGGCCGCCACGGCGCCGGCGTGGCTCGAGCTGGCGTGGGCCCGGGCCACCCCGAGGGACCTCGGTGGCGTCACGGCCCTGGTGCCCCACGCCGAGGACATGCTGACCCACCTGGCGGTTCACGCCAGCGTGCAGCACCAGTTCGCGATGGGCTTCCGCCCGCTGCTCGATATCGCGCTCTGGCTGGAACGGGAGGGTGGGAGCTGCGACTGGCCGGCACTGGGGGACCGGTGGCGGCGTGAGGGCTGCCTGACGTGGGGCTCGCTCACCCTGGCGCTGGCGCGGGAGCTGCTCGCGGCGCCGGTTCCCCCAGGATTCCTGGAGCCGGCGGGGCTGCCGCCCGAGTTCGCGGAGCTGCAGGAGCTGGCGCTGGCTCAGGTATTCGGCGCCGAGCGCACCCTGCCCCCCACCCTCGCCAAGCTGGCCACGACCCCGACCGCCGGCGGCCGGGGCCGCTGGCTGCTGCACCGGCTCACCAGGTGGTACTGGGAGGGCCCCCCCGGGATCCGCCGGAGACCGCTCGAGGTGCTGCGCGGGGCGGCGGGGCGGATGTCGAGCGACCTCCGCACCAAGCTCCCCGCCTACCTGCGCGGTTGGCGCGACGGCTCACTGCGTGGGGAGGAATTTCAGCGGCGCCAGGCGCTGGCGGCGGGACGGGAACGCCTCCTGGAGCTGGTGCGGCGGGTCGAGCCGCCGCGTCAGTAGTCGAGCGGCAGCCCGATGGTCTTTCCGTCCCGGGCCGAGAGGTAGATCCCGATCAGCAGCTCCAGGGAGCGGAGCCCCTCGCGGCCGTCGGTCTCGGGCGGGGCTTCGCCCCGGAGCGCCTTGATCACGTTGTCGTAGTACAGCGGATGGCCGTAGCCGTACACCGAGGTGGTCTCGTAGCTCGCGTTCTTGACCAGCTCGTCATCCGGATCAGGGGTCTCGAAGTGCCAGTGCTGGACTTCGTTCACCGCCACCCCGCCCAGTCGCACGGTGCCCCTCTCGCCCAGCACCGTGATCGAGCCCTCGAAGTTCTTCGCATGCGCCAGCATGGTGACGCTCACCGAGCCCAGCGCGCCGTTCCGCCACCGGATATTGGCCACCCCGGTGTCCTCCACCTCGATGTGCCGCGCGAGGGTCCCCACAAAGCTGTGGACGCTCTCCACCGGCCCGATCAGCCAGTCGAGCAGGTCCACGTAATGGCTGGCCTGGTTCATGAACGCGCCGCCGTCAAACTCCCAGGTGCCGCGCCACGGGGCGCTGTCGTAGTAGGACTGCGGCCGGCTCCAGAAGACGTTGACGCTCACCATGAAGATCCGGCCGAAGCGGCGCTTGTCGATGGCCCGCTTGAGCAACTGGATGGTCGCGTTCCGCCGGTTCTGCTTCACCACGAACAGCTCCACCCCGGCCTTGTCGCAGGCCGCCACCATGGCCTGACCGTCGTGCCACCGGGTGGCCATCGGCTTCTCCGTCACGACGTGGCGTCCCGCCTCGGCCGCCTGGATGGTCTGGGCGGCGTGCATCCCGCTCGGCGTCGCCAGCACGATCACGTCGGCGCTCGACTGCGCGAGCAGCTGTTCCAGGCTCGGGAACCCCGCCACCCCCGTCCGGGCCACCGCCCGCTCCAGCGCGCCACTGTCGCTGTCGCAGACCGCGACCAGCTCGGCACGTTCCCGGTGGCGCTCCAGCGCCTCGATGTGCTTTTCCGCAATCCGGCCACACCCCACCAGGGCAAACCGGATGCGGCGATTGGAGATAGGGATGGTTGTGAGAGGCATGGGGTAGAGTATAGCCCGTGGTGGGGGAACGGGGAACGGGCGGCAGGGCGCCAGGACGGCAGGACGGCAGGACGGCAGGACGGAACGATAGCTGGAACCGTTGCCGCCTCCCGGCGAGGCTGCCGAGAGGGAGCGCCGGAGGGTGCGCCGCCCGGCGGTCCCGCCAATCCTGTGCGGCCACCCTCCGGCGCGACAACTCGGCAGACTCGCCGGGCGGGGACAAGCCCCGCCCGTTACAGAAGGGGATCAGTCCTTCGTGACCCCCGACAGCCCCACCAGTTTTCCGTTCCCGCTCCCCCGCAGCACACCGCGGCTGTCCAGCACCAGCGGCGCCTCCCGCAGCACGCGCTTGTAGTCAATCTCGGCGTGGTCGGTGACGATCACCACCAGATCAGCGGCGCGGAGCGTGGCATCGGTGAGCGGCACACTCTTCATCGGCAGCCCCTTGATGGGGGTGTGGCCGTCATCCTTGATCTCGGGGCAGTGCGGGTCGTGGTAGGACACCACCGCGCCCTTCACCTGCAGCAGGTTGATGATGTCGAGGGCCGGGCTCTCCCGCAGGTCGCCAATGTTCTTCTTGTAGGCGACGCCGAGCACCAGGACCTTGCTCCCCTTGAGCGGCTTGGTGCGTTCGTTGAGGGCGTCGCTCGCCTTCTGCACCACGTAGGCCGGCATCTCGGCGTTGATCTCGCTGGCGAGCTCGATCATCCGGGTCTTGAAGTGCAGGGTCCGCATCTTCCAGGAGAGGTAGTGCGGATCCAGCGGGATGCAGTGGCCCCCCAGCCCCGGACCGGGGGTGAACTTCATGAAGCCGAACGGCTTGGTCGCGGCCGCCTCGATGACGCCCCAGACGTCGAGCCCCAGCTTGTCGCAGGCCTGCGCCAGCTCGTTGGCCAGCGCGATGTTGATCATCCGGAAGGTGTTCTCGTACACCTTCACCAGCTCCGCCGCCTCCGGGCTCTCCACCGGCACCAGGGTGTCGAACACCTTGCTGTAGAGCGCCATCGCCGCCGCGTTGCAGCGCTTGGTGATCCCGCCGATGACCTTGGGGGTGTTCCGGGTCTGCCACACCGGGTTCCCCGGGTCCACCCGCTCCGGGCTGAAGCACAGCCCGAAGTCCACCCCCACCTTGAGCCCGGTGGACTCGAAGATCGGGAGCAGCACCTCACGGGTGGTGCCCGGATAGGTGGTGCTCTCGAGAATGATCACCTGGCCCACCCGGAGTCCCGCCCGGCACGACTCCGCCGCGGAGACCACGTACGACAGGTCCGGATCCTTGGTCTTGTTGAGCGGGGTGGGGACGCAGATCGAGATGACGTCGCAGTCCTTGAGCCGGGCAAAGTCGGTGGTCGCGGTGATCAGCCCCTGCTTGACGTAGCCCGCGAGGGTCTCCGCCGGGACATCCTCGACGTGACTCTTCCCGGCGTTGATCCCCGCGCAGACCGGCTCGCTGATATCGCAGCCGATGACCTTGAATCCGCTCCGGGCGACTTCCACGGCCAGGGGCAGGCCGACGTACCCGAGGCCGACGACCCCGACTGTGGCATTCCCCCGCGCAATCCGCTCCTGCAACTGCTCCAGACCGTCCGCCATGACCGCCGTACCCTGTCGTGAAAGTGAAGTGCCGCAAGGAGTTGTGCCGTCGGAATGGGAACCTAGCGGGTCCCCTCCGCCGCCGTCACCCCCACCACCTTGCAAGCGCCGTGCGCGGAATCCCGTCCCCCGGCCAGGAACTCCCGGCCTTGTGAAACATTTCACATTTGATAATTATACCGGGTCGCCCGCGCCGCTTGAAGTCACCCCCAAGGAGTCCGACCATGGCCACCTCCGCGCCCGTCAGCAAGCACGCCGTCTATCCCACGGATCAGATCGCGAAGCTGCTGGCCCCACCGGAGCAGGAGCGTCCGGGCACCAAGCTGCGCCGGCTGCTGCACGAGGCGCGGGACAAGGGGTCCTTCGTCCACACCGCCGGCGCCTATGACGCCTACACCGCGTCCATCATGACCCGGCTCGGCTTCAAGGCGCTCTATGGCAGCGGCTGGCAGCTCGCTGCCGTGAAGAACATGTACCCCGACATCGGCATCTACCAGTCGCACCAGATGGTGGAGCTGGCGCTGGAGCTGTGGAAGGGGATCGAGGGCGCCCGCCATACCCACTACTACGACACCGAGGGCAAGGAGCTGCTCGGCGTCCCCCCGATGTTCATGGACATGGAGGCCGGTTTCGGCGGCCCCACCCAGACCTTCGCGCTGGCCACCGAGCTGGTGCGCGCCCGCGTGGGCGGCGTCCACCTCGAGAACCAGGACCCCGCGGACCGCACCTGCGGCCACATCGTGAACGTGGGCAAGGCCAAGCGGGACAAGGTGCTGGTCCCCCGCGCCACGTGGCTGGCCAAGCTCAAGGCCATCCGTGCCGCCGCCGAGGCGGCCGGAGAGGACCTGGTGATCATCGCCCGGACCGACTCGATTGACGGCGCCCTGCCCGGGGAATCGTCCGGCGGGGTGAAGATGGCGGTGGAGGATGCCTGGGAGGCGGCGGAGCTCGGCTGCGACGTGATCTGGGCCGAGTTCAACAACGTGGACCTGGAGCAGCCGCTGGCCTTCGCGGAGGGGGTGCGGAAGTACTACCCCCGGCAGATGCTGGGCTTCAACCTTTCTCCGTCGCTCTACTGGGGCAAGGCCAAGAAGGCGGGGACCCTGATCACCAACCAGCAGCTCGCCGACCTGGGCTACACCCTGCAGTTCTCGACCCTGTTCAACTTCCGCACCGCCGGCCTGGCGCTGGACAAGGGGCTGCGGAAGTTCGCCAGCAAGGGCCTCGAGGCCCTCGCCGACCTGCAGATCGAGGAAGATGAAGCGGCCGGCGGCCCGCCGATGACCAAGATGCACCAGAAGCTGGCCGGCATGAACCGGTGGCTGATCCTCGAGTCGGTGCTGTCGGGGAAGGCGTAGCGGTAGCGACGGTAACGACGGTACGGACGGTACCGACGGTACCCTAAACGCCAAGCGACCCTCCGGAGCGATTCCCGGAGGGTCGTTGTGTTTACCGTCGTTACCGTCGTTACCGTCGCTACCGCCTACCCCGCCGCCCGCCGCTCCACCCGGCGCTCGTCCACCACCTCCACCCCGTCCCGCCGGAGCTGCTCCGCCTGCCACGGCGCCAGCCGCACCCGCACCCGGTGGAACTCCCCCGTCACCGACTGGTCCACGACTTCGCCCAGGCGGTAGAGCGAGGCGAGCCGCGCCCCGTCGGCGAGCGGCACCAGGACGACCACCGGCGGCCGGAGCTCGCGTTCCCGCTGCCGCAGTTCGGCCTTCACCGACTCCAGGCCGTCGAGCCGCTGGGTGGTGGCGAGCAGCGCGTCGGGATAAAGCGCCCGGGCTCGCGCCGCGAAGGCGGAGGGATCGGCCACCTGGTCCATCTTGTTGAACACCGGCACCAGGGGCAACTCGCCCACGCCGAGCTCGGCCAGCACCTCGTCCACCACCCGCATCTGCTCTTCCCAGCCGGGGTGGCTCGCGTCCACCACGTGCAGCAGCAGGTCCGCGCCCCGCACCTCTTCCAGGGTGGCGCGGAAGCTGGCGACCAGGTGGTGCGGCAGCTTGCGGATGAAGCCCACGGTGTCCGACACCCGCGCCCGGCACCCCTCGCCCAGGTCCACCTCGCGGGTGAGGGTGTCGAGAGTGGCGAAGAGCCGGTCCTCGACGAAGATGTCGTGCTCGCCGGAGAGCATGCGCAGCACGCTCGACTTGCCGGCGTTGGTGTACCCCACGAGCGCCACCGAGAGCAGCGGGGTGCGGTTGGCCCGCAGCACCTCGCGGTGCTTCTCCCACTCCTGCAGCTTGTCCCGGAGCAGCTGGATCTTGCGCCGGATCATCCGGCGGTCGGTCTCGAGCTGGGTTTCGCCGGGGCCCCGGAGCCCGATGCCGCCGCGGATACGGGACAGGTGGGTCCACATCCGCGCCAGCCGCGGCAGCAGGTAGGCCAGCTGGGCCAGCTCCACCTGCAGCTTGGCCTCGTGGGTGCGGGCCCGGGTGGAGAAGATGTCGAGGATCAACTCGGCCCGGTCCATGACCCGGCTCTTGAGCTCCTTCTCGAGGTTGGCGCCCTGGTTGGGGGTGAGCTCCTCGTCGAAGATCACGAGGGTGGCGCGGGTCTCGCTCATCAGGGCCCGCAGTTCCTCGACCTTCCCTTCCCCGATCAGCGTCGCCGGGTTGGGCGAGGCCACCTGCTGCGACAGCCGGCCCACCACCACCGCGCCCGCGGTGTCGGTGAGCCGGGCCAGTTCATCCAGGTGCTCGGTAAGGTGGTCGGCGTCCTCGGAGCCCTTGCGCGGCGCGCCCACCAGGACGGCGCGCTCCGCCGGCGGCTCGATCGTGATCAGGTCGCGAATGCGGTCCGCCCTCCCGCTACGGCTTGAGCAGGGGCACGTTCCCCTGCCCCGTGAACGGCACCTCGAAGCTGGCCCCCACCGGCGTGTTCACCGTGAACTTCCCCGCGATGGTGTAGTTGACAGCGCCGTAGTCGAGCAGCGCCCGCGCCGCACTCCCCACCCCGGACCAGCGGAAGGTGAGCGGGACCGTGAGCACCGTGGTGTCGTTCGCGGCGAGGGTGAACGGGTTGTCCAGCAGCACATCCCCGAACCGGGTCCCCTCGATGTCGAGCCCGGCGCTCAGCCCCACGCCCTTGAGGACCAGCTTGTTGGGATTGTGGAAGGCGAGCCCCACGTCCAGCGTCCCCCCGCTCAGCCCCAGGTTGCGGACCGCGAGGTGGTGCAGTTTGACATCGGGCTGGAGGATGCTGGCCGGGTTGACGGCTCCGGGCCCGCAGGCAAGCGTCAGGGCCACGAGGGCCAGGGGAAGGGTGCGCATGGGTGCAATATAGGCTGGGGGCTCGGAGAAGCGGAGAAACGGGGGAATGGGAGAACGGGACAGCGGGTAGTCCGCTTCCCCGCCTCCCCCTACGCCCCGCTTTCCCGCTGCTTCTCCCACCATTCCAGCCGCTCCCGGATCCGCTTCTCGAACCCCATCTCGCCCGGCTGGTAGAAGGCCGCCCCCCTGAGCTGCTCCGGCAGGTAGTCCTGGACCAGGTAGCCGGTGGGACTGTCGTGGGCATACTGATAGCCGGCGCCGTAGCCGAGGTCCTTCATGAGGCCGGTCGGGGCGTTCCGGATGTGGAGCGGGACCGGCTCCGCCGGCGTGCGCCGCGCGGCGTCCAGCGCGGCCCGGAGGGCCAGCATGCTCCGGTTGGACTTGGGCGCTGTGGCGAGGTAGATCGTCATCTCCGCCAGCGGGAGGTAGCCCTCCGGGGGCCCCAGCATGTGATAGGCATCCCGTGCCGCCACCGCCAGCTTGAGCGCCTCCGGATCGGCCAGCCCGATGTCCTCCGCCGCCATCGCGATGGCGCGACGGAAGAGCGTCATCGGGTCCTCGCCCCCCTCGAGCATCCGCGCCATCCAGTAGAGCGCGCCCTGGGGGTCGCTCCCCCGGAGGGACTTGTGATAGGCGGAGAGCAGGTTGAAGTGCTCCTCGCCGCTCTTGTCGTAGGCCGGCACCCGGCGGCCCAGCGCCTGCACGATCCCCGCCGCCGTGACCGCGCCCCGGGGGCCGACCAGCCGAGCGCAGTTCTCCAGCACGGTGAGGGCCCGCCGGGCGTCCCCGTCCGACTGCTCCGCCAGCAGCTCCAGCGCCCCCGGCTCGGCGCCGAGTTCCAGCACCCCGAGCCCCCGCTCCCGGTCGGCGAGGGCCCGCGCCAGCAGCGACGCGATCACCGCCGGGGTGAGCGCCGCCAGCACGAACACCTGGCAGCGGGAAAGCAGCGCCCCGTTGAGCGCAAAGCTCGGGTTCTCGGTGGTGGCGCCGATCAGCGTGACCGTCCCCCGCTCCACGTGCGGCAGGAACGCGTCCTGCTGCGCCCGGTTGAAGCGGTGAATCTCGTCGCAGAAGAGCACCGTCCCCCGCCCCAGCACCCGGCGCTGCTCCGCCTCGCGGATGATCTCCTTGACCCGCGGCACGCCGTCCAGCACCGCCGAGAGCTCCACGAACTCCCGCTCGGTGTGCTGGGCGATGAGCCGCGCGATGGTAGTCTTGCCGGTCCCCGGGGGGCCCCAGAGGATGCAGCTCCCGACATCGCCGCGGCGGATTGCATCCCCGAGCGCGCGTCCCGGACCGAGCAGCGCCTCCTGGCCCAGGCATTCCTCGAGGGTGGCGGGACGCATCCGGGCCGCGAGCGGCTCCGGCAGCGCGAAGAGCGACGGTGCGGTCATCGGCAGGGCGGTCCTAGTGGCCCCCCGCCTCGACCAGGAGGCGGGTCAGGAGGAACGCCGCGGCACCGCCGAAGAATGCGAGCGGCGTGCGCCAGCCGCGCCGGGCCTGGAACTCGGGGACCAGGTTGGATGCCGCCACGTAGAGCGTCACCCCGGCGCTGATGGCCAGTCCGTGGCTGACGAGCGGCGCGCTCACCTCGGTGAGCAGCACGCCGGCCACGGTGGCGACGCCCAGCAGCGCCGCGGCCCCCAGCGCCCGGCCGGCGCTCTGGCCCCCCGCCAGCATCACGCTCGCCATGGCCACCCCCTCCGGTAGCTTGTGCAGGAACACGGCCAGGAAGAGCAGCACCCCGAGCGAGCCGGAGACCAGGAAGCCGCTGGCGATCGCCACGCCGTCGAAAAAGGTGTGCAGCAGCAGCCCCGCCAGCGCGCTCAGCCCCTGGCGCGGGCTGATGCGGTGGGTCTCCTCGCCGAAATGGAAATGCGGCACCAGCACATGCTGGGCGAGGTGCACCGACAGGTAGCCCAGCAGGATGTAGAGCGGCGCCACCGGGTCCCGCGCGATCGCCTCGGGGGCGACCTCGAGCAGCGCCACGCTGAGCATGAAGCCGGCCCCGAAGGCGAGGAACATCTCGATCGCGGCGAGGCTCCGCCGTTCGTGCCGGACCACCGCCCAGCCACCGGCCAGGTTTCCCACCGCCGCCACCATGGCAAAGATCAGGGCCGTCATCCGCCGCCCCGGGCGTGGTGCAGCAGGGTCTCGCGGTCGTTGAGCGAGGGATCGTCCACCACCAGCGCCAGCAGCCGGTCGAGCAGGAGGCCCATGGCGGGGCCGGCCGGCACCCCGGCTTCCCGCAGGTCCTCCCCGGTCACCGCGAGCTGCCTCCGGGTGAGGGGTTCCCCCCGCTCCCGGATCCCCTTGAGCACCGGCTCCCACCCGGGCTGCGCCCCGTGCCGGAGGCGCCAGAGGACGGTGAGGTCCTCCGCCGCGTCGCCCACCGCCGCCATCCAGCGGCGCACCTCCACCACACCATTCCCCGCCGGCTCCGGCGGCCCGGTCACCATCGCCGCCGCCCGCGCGATCTCCGCGTTCGACGCCTTGAGCCGCACCAGCACCGCCATCGGGTCCAGGCAGAGCAGCGTCGTCAGCAGCACCGGATCCCGGGGCACCTCGCCAGCCCGGGCGCCGGTGAAGCCTTCCAGCGCCGCCGCCCGTTCGGGCAGCCGCCCCACCGTGCCATGCCGCCGCACCAGCGGGGAGCCGGTGGGCGATACGGACGGGGTCGGGGTGGTGGATTGCTCCGCGAGCAGTTCCGGCAGCCAGACGCGCGCCGCCCCGCTGGTGAGCCAGAGTTCCAGCAGCCGGGGAATCGAGCGCGCGGTACGCAGTCCCTTGAACCACTCGTCGCGCACCCGCTCCGCCGAGAGCCGCGCCAGCCCCGGCACCGCCCGGAGGATCGCCGCCCAGGTCTCCGGCTCGATGCCGAACTCGAACCGCGCCGCGAAGCGGAGCGCGCGGAGGATCCGGAGGTAGTCCTCACGGAAGCGCTGCTCCGGCTCCCCCACCGCCCGCACCAGCCGGCCGGCAAGGTCCGCGGCGCCGTGGAACGGGTCCCGCCACTCGTACCGCAGCGGGTGGTAGGCGATGGCGTTGATCGTGAAGTCGCGCCGGGCGAGGTCCTCCTCCAGCGTGGCGCCATATTCCACCACCGCATGGCGACCGTCGGTCTGCACGTCGCGGCGGAAGGTGGTGACCTCGTGGTGCCGGCGGCGGGTGCGCACCGCCACGGTGCCGAAGCGTTCCCCCACCGCCACCACGTGCCGGAACAGGCGCTGTACCTCATCGGGGCGCGCGGCGGTGGCGATGTCGTAGTCGGAGTTGGGCTCGCCGAGCAGGGTGTCGCGGATGGCGCCGCCGACGCACCAGGCGGCGTGGCCCGCGTCCTCCAGCACCCGTGCGATCTCCAGCACGTCTTCGGGGATATCGAGCCGGTCAGGGAACGGCACCGTCAGCTCTCCGCCCCGTAAGAGGCGCCGGCGGAGAGGGCGATCACGAGCTCCATCCGGGCCTGGGCCACGGTCCGCGCCCCGGCGGGGATGACCCCAGCGCGCACCAGCGTGGCGCCCCCGCCCTCGAAGGCGTAGATGGGTGTCACGGCGCCAAACGGACAGCGGGTGGCCAGGACCACGGGCTTCCCCTCCTCCAGCCAGCGGTGGATCGCCGGCACCGCCCCGGGCGGCAGGTTGCCGCTCCCGAACGCCACCAGCACCAGGCCGTCGTGGGCCGGCCGCGCCAGGTCGAGCAGCGCACCATCGTCGCCGATCACCATTGGAACCAGCGCCACCCGGGCCCGGAGCCCGTCCGGCACCGCGAGCGGGCGCCGCGCGGGCACCGGCGCCGAGAACTGCACGCCCCCCTCACCGGCCGACCCCACCGCCGCCGCGTGTGGCGCCCCGAAGGCGTGGAGCGCGGTCGCCTGCATCTTGGCCACCTGGCTGCCGTCGAAGATCTCCCCGGCGAAGACGACCAGCGTGCCCCGCCCCCGCGCCGCGGGCGCGGCCGCCACCCGGGCCGCGTCGGTGAGGTTGCGCGGCCCGTCCCAGCCGGCGTCGCCGGAGGTAAGCATGGCCCCGGTTACCACCACCGGCACCGCCGGCTCCACCGTCCGGGAGAGGAGGTAGGCCGTCTCCTCGATGGTGTCGGTCCCGTGGGTAACTACGATCCCGTCCGGCCGTTCCGTGGCGATCACCTCCGCCACCCGGTTCCGGAGCGCCCACAGTGTCTCCTGCCCCATGTGGCAGGCCGGCAGCCGGCCCCAGTCCTCGATACGGTACGGGGCCACCCGCTCCAGCCCGGGCGCGAACCCCACCAGCGTGGCACCGCCGTGAGCGGGGACGTTTCCGCCAGCCCGCTCGTCCCGCTGCATGGAGATGGTGCCGCCGGTGAACAGGAGATGCAGCATCAGGCGCCCGTCACCCGCACAACACGCTTCCGCCATTCACGTTCAGGACCTCACCCGTGATGTGGCAGGCAAGGTCGCTGCAGAGGAACAGGATAGGGCCGGCGACATCCTCCGGCGCGGCGACGCGGCGGAGCGGAATGCCGGCCTCGATCCGCTCCCGGCCGCCTGCCGCGAACGCCTCGCGGCACATCTCGGTGTCCACCCATCCCGGCGCGACGCAGTTGACGGTGACGCCGGGGGCGCACTCGACGCAGAGCGACTTCACGAAGGCGATCATCGCCCCCTTGGTGGCGGCGTAATCGGCGTGATGCGCCTCGCCCCGCTGGCCGGCCGTGCTCCCCACCAGCACCACCCGTCCGGGGGAGCGCATCCGCTTGAGCGCGGCGCGGGTGGTGTAGAAGATGGCGTCCAGGTTGGCCCGCATGGTGCCGACCCAGCGAGCGTCCGGCATCTCCTCCACGGGGATATCCTCCGGCGGCCAGATCCCCGCGTTGCCCACGAAGATGTCCAGCGGCCCGAGCTGCGCGTCCACCGCGCCGAAGATCCGCTCCACCCCCGCCGGGTCGCCGTGATCGCCGGCCTCCACCCAGGCCCGGCGCCCCAGCCGCCGGATCTCCGCCGCCACCGCCTCGGCGTCGGCCCGCCGGCTGTGGCAGGTAAGGGCCACGTCCGCCCCCGCCCCGGCCAGCAGCAGCGCCGTGGCGCGGCCGATGCCCCGGGAAGCACCGGTGACGAGCGCGGTCCGTCCGGCGAGCGAAATCATGGCCGGTCCTCCCCCTGGGGCCGCCCCAGCAGCGCCCGCAGCCGGTCGGCGATCGAGAAGCGCCAGGTGAGCGGCGGGACCATCTCCGTCAGGTGGTCAGCGAGGATCGCCTGCGGGTTCTTGACCAGCAGCAGGTCCGCCTGCAGCCGTCCTTCGTGCGCCACCAGCTCATCCCACGCGCCGCGGAGCGAGCGCTGGTCGCCGTGGTTGTCGGCGGCGACGATGTCCGCCAGCCCCTCGGCCACCAGCTCCCGGGCCCGGTCCCCGCGGGGCCGGGGGGAGAGCAGGGTCGGGCCGTCCACCTGCAGCAGGGTGCCGAGCTTCTTCCATCGCCGGGCCAGCTCGACGTGACAGCACTTGTACCGTTCCGGGTGCGCCAGCACCGGCACCAGGCCGATCGCGACCACCAGCGCCAGCGCGTGCTCCACCGTCTGCGCCGCCACCATCCGGGGAAACTCCACCAGGATGTAGCGGCTGCCGTTCAGGGTGACCTTCCGCTCGGCGGCGATGATCGGGTCCAGCGGGCGGTCCAGCATCACCTCCGCCCCGCGGTGGAGCGACACCTCCGGGGGCGCGGCGGCACGGAGCGCGGCGAACGCGCGGTCGTGGAGCGGCGGGGCCCCCTGCGGCGCCTGGCTGGCGAGCAGGTGCGGGGTGAGCGCGACGGCCCGGATGCCCTGCTGCGCCATCCCGCGCAGCACCGTGACCGACTGCTCCACCGTCTTGGAGCCGTCGTCCACTCCCGGGAGGAGGTGACTGTGGAGGTCAATCACTCAGACGATGCGCTCGGCCGCGAGCAGCCCCTCCGTGAAGGCGCCGAGCTGGTCCGGATCGGCCTCCGCCTGGGCCAGCAGCGCCAGCGTGATGAGGGCATCGGCCGCAAGCAGGTCCAGCGCGATGCCCCGGTCCCCGGGGTGTTCCTCGACGATCGCCAGTACCCGCTCCGCCGCCAGCGCCACCTGTTCCGCGGCGGTGTCCCCTTCCTCGATCATGGCGGCATGTTCCAGCACCCGGTCACGGAGCGCCGATGGCCCGCCATCGGTGCGCGCCTCGAGCCAGGCCCGCCGCTCCTGGACCGTGAGGGGAGGGGTCATGCGCCGAGCCAGGCGGCGACCAGCGCCGGGGTGGCCTCCCGCGCGGCGCCGAGGCGGGCGGGATCACCGGCCCCGGCGGAGGCGAAGCCGGGACGCCCGCCCCCCTTGCCGCCGCTCACCGCCGCGATCCGGTTGACCAGGTCTCCCGCCTTGCGGCCCGCCTTGACCAGGTCGTCGGTGAGCGCCACATGCACCGCGCCCCGCCCGGTGGAGGAAAAGAGCACCAGCACCGTACCCTTCTTTCCCTCGCGGAACCGGTCCGCGATGCCGGCCACCTCGTCCCGGTCTTCGCTGGCGGTCTCCACCAGGGTGACGTGCACGCCATTCACGTCGAAGTTCTCCCCCTCAGCCGCGGGCTGGGTCCCGGACTTGAGCAGCTGCGCCAGGCGCGCCTCCAGCTTTTCCCGCTCCTGCCGCACCTGCTCCAGCTTCCGCAGCACCTGGTCGGGGTGGGCCTTGAGCTGCTCGGCCACCTGCTCGAGCAGCGCCTCCTCACGGGTCACGCTCCGGTAGGCCTCCGGGCCGGTGATGGCCTCCACCCGGCGCACCCCGGCGGCAACCCCGCCCTGCCCCGCCAGGCGAAAGAGCCCGAGCTGTCCGGTGCTGCGGACATGGGTGCCGCCGCAGAGCTCGATCGAGGGCCCCATGCGCACCACCCGGACCCGGTCGCCGTACTTCTCGGAGAAGAAGGCCATGGCGCCGAGCTTGAGGGCGTCGGGATAGGGCATTTCGTCGGTGGTGACGACGAAGTTCTCCAGGACCTGGTCGTAGACGTCGCGCTCGATGGTGTCCGCGAGGGCGGGTTCGATGGGGCCGTGATGCGAGAAGTCGAAACGGAGCCGCCCCGGCTCCACGAGCGAGCCCTGCTGCCGCACGTGGGTACCGAGGTGCTTGCGCAGGGCCCAGTGAAGCAGGTGCGTGGCGCTGTGATTGCGCTCGATGTCACGCCGCCGGGCGCGGTCCACCAGCGCCTTGACGGGGCCGGGGGCGAACTCTCCCTGGAGCGTGCCGGAGAGGATGTGGCCATTCGGGCCCTTCCGGACCGACTCGACCTGGAGGGCCCAGCCGTCGCCGAGGACGGTGCCGGTGTCGCTGATCTGGCCGCCGGACTCGGCGTAAAAGGGGTTCTCGGCGAGGACCAGTTCGGCGCGGGGTCCGTCGCCGCGCCACGCCGTCACTCGCGTGTCTGCACTTTCGGTGTCGGTATACCCGGTAAAATGCGAAGGCCTGCTATCAAGAACCGTCCATTCCGTCGCCTCCCCGGTTTCCCCGAGGCGTGCCGAGTCACTCCCACCCTTTTGCACCCGTCGCACCTCTCGCGACCGCTCGCGCTGCTCCGCCAGCGCCACCTCGAACCCCGCCAGGTCCACCTGGAGCCCTCGCTCCCCAGCGATGATCTCGGTCAGGTCAATCGGAAAGCCGAAGGTATCGTACAACTTGAATGCCTCCGCCCCGCTGATGGCGGTGGCCCCCGTGGCGAAGATCTCCTCCAGCCGCCGGAGCCCACCCTCGATGGTCTCGAGGAAGCGCTCCTCCTCCTGCCGGGTGACGTCGGCGACGTAGGCCGCCTTGGCGCGGATCTCGGGATACGCTGCGCCCATTTCCCGCACCACCACCTCGGTGAGCGGCGCCAGCGTCGGCTCCTTCCGCCCCAGCAGCCACGCGTGCCGCACCGCGCGCCGCAGGATCCGGCGCAGCACGTACCCCCGCCCCTCGTTGCTGGGATACACCCCGTCGGTGAGCAGGAAGGTGACCGCGCGGGCATGGTCCGCGAGCACCCGGAAGGAGCCCCCCGCCGGCCCCCGGTCGTAGGCCTTCCCGACCAGTTCCGCCACCCGCGTGAGCAGCGGCATGAAGAGATCGGTGTGGAAATTGGAATCCTCTCCCTGCAGCACGCTCGCGATCCGCTCCAGCCCCGCGCCGGTATCCACCGACGGCTTGGGAAGGGGGGTCAGCGTTCCATCGGCGGAGCGGTCGAACTGCATGAACACCAGGTTCCAGATCTCGAGCATCTGCCCCGACTCGGCCAGTTCCTCGAACTCCGCCTGGGGGATGACCTCCGCCTGGAGCCGCCGGGCCGCCGCGTCGTCGAGCCGCCGCAGGTCCACGTAGATCTCCGAGCACGGTCCGCACGGCCCCGTGTCCCCCATCTGCCAGAAGTTGTCCTTGTCGCCCAGGCCGTAGATGCGGTGGTCCGGCAGCGCCGCGAGCTCCCGCCAGAGCCCGCGCGCCTCGTCGTCGGTGTGGTGCACCGTGACCCGGAGCCGCACCGGATCAATGCCGAGGTACTGCTTCGAGGTGACGAATTCCCAGGCGAACTGGATGGCGTCCCGCTTGAAGTAGTCGCCGAAGGAGAAATTTCCCAGCATCTCGAAGAAGGTGTGATGCCGGGTGGTGTGGCCCACCTGCTCGAGGTCGTTGTGCTTGCCGCCGGCCCGGACGCACTTCTGGCAGGTGGTGGCGCGCGCGTAGTCCCGCCGTTCCATCCCCAGGAAGAGGCCCTTGAACTGGTTCATGCCGGCGTTGGTGAACAGCAGCGTCGGGTCGTCGGCCGGAAGCAGGGATGAAGAAGGCACCTCGCGGTGCCCCTGGCGGACGAAGTAGTCGAGGAAGAGGCGGCGGATCTGGGCGGCTTTCATAGACCGGGGAATATACCGGCCGACCGCGCCGAGGGCCAAGGCGCGTCAGGACTTAGCACGCATCAGTTGGGTGACCAGCTCGCTCACCCGGGCGCCGCTGAACCCGCGCCGCGCCAGGTACGCCAGCACCCGCCGGCGCCGGGCGTCGGGCGGGACCGCCGCCAGTTGCCGCAGCCGCCGCACCGCCAGCTCCCGGGCAATCGGGAGGGCGTCATCCTGGGTTTCCCACTGGGCCGCGAGGGCCGCCTCGATGTGACGCCGGTCCACCCCCAGCGCCTGCAGGTCCCGCCGGAGCCGGACGGGCCCCCGCCCCCGGGCCGAGCGGGACTCGACGAAACGGCGGGCGAAGGCGGCGTCGTCCACCAGGCCGGCCGCCTGCGCCCGGTCAATGGCGTAGTCCACCGCCGCCGGCGGGTGGCCCTTCTGCTGCAGGCGGCGGCGCAGCTCCGCCACCGCGAAGTTGCGCCGCTCCAGCGAGCGGAGGGCGGCCCGCCAGGCCCCTTCCTCGTCCGCCGCCTGCCCCGCATCCGCCTGGCGCGGCCCGTCCCACTCCGCGCCCACGGCCAGGCCGCGCACCGGGGCGTCCTCATGCACGGTACAGAACACCTTGCCGTCCACCACCAGCCGGAGCGCGCCGGGGCGGCGCGGGTCCGGCTCGAGGGCCGTGATCCGGGGCATCGGGGCCGGGCCTATTCCTCGTCGTCGGCGGCGGCGCCGACCGCCACGCCGGCCTTCATGCCGAGGAAGTCCTTCACCTTGGCCTCGATCTCGGTGAGGAGCGCCACGTTGTCCTTGAGGAACAGCTTGGCGTTCTCCCGCCCCTGGCCGATGCGCTGGTCGCCGTAGGAATACCAGGCCCCCGACTTCTGGATGATGTTCGCCTCCGCGGCGATGTCCACCACCAGCGAGACGTGGCTGATCCCCTCGTCGAACATGATGTCGAACTCCGCCTGCTTGAACGGCGGCGCCACCTTGTTCTTCACCACCTTCACCCGCACATGGTTGCCGATCACCGCCTCGCGCTCCTTGACCGGCCCCACCCGGCGGATGTCCAGCCGGAGGGAGGCGTAGAACTTGAGCGCCTTGCCGCCGGTGGTGGTCTCCGGATTGCCGAACATCACGCCGATCTTCTCCCGCAGCTGGTTGATGAACACCACCGCGGTGTGGGAGCGGTTGATCCCCCCGGCAAGCTTCCGCAGCGCCTGGCTCATGAGCCGGGCCTGCAGCCCCATGTGACTGTCGCCCATCTCCCCCTCGATCTCCGCCTTGGGCACCAGCGCCGCCACGGAGTCGATGACGATCAGGTCCACCGCCCCCGAGCGCACCAGGATCTCCACGATCTCCAGCGCCTGCTCCCCGGTGTCCGGCTGGGACACCAGCAGGTTCTCGATGTCCACGCCCAGCCGGCGGGCGTACTCGACATCGAGGGCGTGCTCCGCGTCCACGAAGGCCGCCACGCCCCCCAGCTTCTGCACGTTGGCCACCAGGTGGAGGCAGAGCGTGGTCTTGCCGGAGGATTCCGGGCCGTAGATCTCGGTGATCCGGCCCCGCGGCACCCCGCCGATCCCGATCGCGGCATCGAGGTTGATCGCGCCGGTGGAGATGGCGGCCACCTTGACCCGCGGGCTCTCCGAGCCCATCCGCATGATGGAGCCCTTCCCCAGCTGCTTCTCGATCTGGGAGATCGCCAGGTTCAGGGCCTTGCGACGCTCGGCGTCGAGCTTGGTCTCTTCGGCAGCCATTTGGGTGCTCCGTAGTATTTTTGTGGATGTATTTGCGTCACCTGCAGACGCAGAAGAATCTATTACCGAACATCATCCGAAGCAATAGTGAG
>JAEUJI010000220.1 GCA_016794805.1 Gemmatimonadota bacterium | reverse complement strand
CGGCCTGCCGACGGCGCCGCGGAACGCCTTCGCCCCGGACGACTCTGTGGTGACCGCCCTCCTCAAGCGGGACGGCTACAGCGCCACCCGGTTCCGCTCCGACTCCGCCATCGTCTTCGCCGAGGAGCGCCAGCTCATCCTTCGCGGGGAGGCGATGACCCGGCGGGGCGAGACGGTGCTCGAGGCCGATTCCATCGCCTATCAGGAGTCGGACTGCCTGATCCGCGCGGTCGGCAATCCGGCGCTCTTCGACCGGGAGACCGTCCTCTCGGGCTTCGGCGGGATCCGCTACAACACCTGCATCCGGCGGGGGGTGGTGTCGGACGCCCTGACCAGCTTCAAGCAGGGCTCCACCGACTGGTTCCTGCGCGGGGACCTGGCGCAGGACTCGAGCAGCTCCCGGCTCTACGCCTCGCACGGGGAGATCACCAGCTGCGACCTGCCCACGCCGCACTACCACTTCTCCGCCGGTGAGGTGAAGTGGATCTCCAAGACGGTGATGGTGGCGCGGCCCGCGACCCTGTACATCCGCGACGTGCCGGTGCTCTGGCTGCCGTTCGTGTTCCAGGACGCCCGCACCGGGCGCCGGTCCGGGATCCTGATCCCGCGGTTCGGGCTCAACGACATCGTCCGGCAGAATCCGGGGTACAACCGGCAGATCACCAACATCGGATACTACTGGGCCCCGAACGACTACTTCGACGCGACGGCCAAGCTGGACTGGTACTCCAACCGCTACGTCGAGTACGGCGTCGCGGGCCAGTACCGGGTGCTCAACCGGTTCCTGAGCGGGGCCATCGGCTACCGGCGCACGGTGGAGAGCGGCGGCCGGCGGTCCACCAACATCCGCTGGGACCACCGGCAGAACTTCGACCTGAGCACGTCACTCAACCTGAGCCTGAACTACAGCAGCAGCGGTTTCGTCCAGCGGCGCAACGCCATCGATCCGCTCGCGTCCACCCAGCAGATCGTGAGCGCGGCAAACTTCACCAAGCGGTACGCCTGGGGATCGATTGCGCTGGGCGGCAACCGGCGGCAGAACCTGTCCGACAACAGCGTCTCGATGCAGCTGCCGTCCCTCTCGGTGAGCCCCAAGCCGATCGACTTCGGCACCAACCTCACCTGGTCCCCCGGGCTCTCGGTGACCAACACCATGGAGTCGAACTTCCCGGTCACGCCGGCGCCGGTGGTGGCCCTGCCGGGGGGCGGGCTCGACACCCTCTCCCGCACCCGCAGCAGCCGCACCACGATCGTCAACTTCACCACCCCGATCCGGTTCGGCGGGTTCACCTGGCAGAACAGCTTCGGCTACAACGACCGGAAGGACGAGGGCCGGCGGGTGATCGGGACCCAGAAGGTCCCCGACCCGACGACCCCCGATCCGACCGACTCCATCACCGTGAGCCAGGTGACGGTCGGCACCTTCCAGACCGATCTCGACTGGCAGACCGGCATCAACCTGCCGACCGTGTTCCGCTCCACCTGGAAGGTGCAGCCGAGCGTGGGGATCGTGAACGCGGGGACCGGGGCGTTCATGGTGCGGAACCGGAACACCGGGGGGGACTGGGTCCGGCAGGGGAAGCGGTTCAATTTCGGGGTCTCCGCCTCCCCGACCTTTTTTCATATCTACCCGGGGTTCGGGCCGGTGGAGCGGATCCGGCACAGCATCGCCCCCCAGGTCCAGTACAGCTACAGCCCCGCGGCCAATATCGACCGCGAGTATGCCCGCGCCGTGGCGCTGCCGGGCCAGCCGCTGCGCCTGCGGAGCGACCCGACCCAGCTGCTCTCGGTCGGGCTGTCACAGAACATCGAGGGGAAGGCGCGGCGGGCGGCGGGCGACACCTCCAGCGCCGACAACGTCCGCCGGTACCGCATCCTCGGCATCCAGACCAGTTCCATCCAGTACGACTTCGAGCAGGCCAAGCGCCCCGGCCGGACCGGCTGGCGCACCCAGACGCTCTCCAACCAGTTCCAGAGCGACCTCGTGCCCGGGTTCAACCTCAGCCTGGCCCACGACCTGTGGCGCGGCGCCGTCGGGACCGACTCCGCGAAGTTCGATCCATTCCTCCAGTCCGTCACCGCCAGCTTCGCCATCTCGGGGAACACCGTCCGGTCGGTGCTGGGGCTGTTCGGCCTGGCGCGGAAGGACTCAACCGCCAAGGAAGGCACGCCGCCCCCCAACTACGTCGCGGGCCAGAGCCGCGACGGACGGCCCCCGTCGTTCTTCGGCTACGGCGCCGACCAGACGCTCGGCATCAGCACCAACCGGCGCTTCACGGCCAACTTCAACTACAGCCTGTCCCGCACCCGGCCCGTCACGGGGGTCTCCACCGCGGTGCAGAGTGATCCGCGGCAGAGCCTCGGATTCAGCACCAGCTTCGCCCCGACCGCCTTCTGGACCGTGTCGTGGAGTTCCCAGTACAACATCACCGACCGGAAGTTCGAGTCGCAGGTGGTGCGGCTGGAACGGGTGCTGCACGAGTGGCGGGCGGGGTTCAACTTCGTGCGGAACCCCAACGGCAATTTCGCCTTCTTCTTCTCGGTCTACCTCTCCGATCTGCCGGACATCAAGTTCGACTACAACCAGACCTCGTTCGACCGCTGAGGCCCGGTTCCGTCCACGCCGGCGCCGCCAGCCCCCCTTCCCGGCGAACAAGTCGACCAGCGTCAAAACCGGGCGAAAACCGGTAAGTCGTTGCACGTCAAGTGATTATAGAGATTTCTCGAGTTGGCATCGACCCTGCATATCGGCTCCGCGTTCCCATACCGGAGTCCCCGATGCGTTCCGTCTGGCTGGCCGCCCCGATCCTCCTTCTCGCCGCATGCACCGAGACCACCGTCGTGGGTGGCGGTGGCGGCCTCGTCGCCCCCCCGACCAACCTGATCTACACGGTGGAGCCCAGCGGCACTCCCGGGGCGCCCACCGGGGTCCTGCTGCAGTGGGACTACGACAGCGACCCCGATCTCGCCAACTGGCATGTGTACTCCCGCGGGGCCGTCAACGAGGCCTACCGGCTCCGCGCCACGACCACGTCAAACTCGTTCCATGACGAGGGCATTCCGCACCTGCAGTACTACGTGACCGCGGAGGATCTCGACGGCGCGGAGACCTCTCCCAGCAACGTCGTCACCGTGGACGAACGGCTTGCCCTGGAGAAGCCCACCACCCTCGCCAGCACCACGCTGGACGGCGCGATCGCGCTGACCTGGTCGGACAACCCGTACCTGTCGGATCCGGCCGGCTTCAAGACCTACCGCGTCTACAGCGCCTCCTACGACCTGGACCAGAATCTCTGCGGCCAGACCTGGAGCCTCGAGGGCAGCACCATCGCCCCCGAGTTCGTGGCCGGCGCGATGACCAACGGGGTGAGCCGGTGCTTCGCGGTGTCGGCGGTGAGCATCGAGGGGTGGGAGAGCCTCTGGTCGCCACTCAAGGCCGATACCCCGCGGCCCGACGCCAGGAACGTGGTGATCTATGCCCGCCAGGCGCAGGACGCCGGCAGCGGTTTCCGCTTCTGGCGCGACCTGGACACCGACGGCATCGCCGACGGCAACGAGATCGGCCTGGTGCAGAGCGGCTCGTCGGCGCTGAATGACTTCTCGGTGGAGCGGGACGTGGCGGGGGTGCTGTTCCTCACCCCGGTCCGGAGCGGTACCGGCGTGGCCCTCTACGGCAACGCCCCGGTGACGGACCTGACCAGCATCGACTACGCGCCCGTTGGCGGGTACGGGACGGGCGGGATCGAGGCGCTGCCGGGCTGGGGGTATGTCTTCGAGACGGATGGGGGCGATGGCTTCGCCCGCTACGGTGCGGTCCGGGTGACCCATGTGGGGCAGAGCTTCCTGATTCTCGACTGGGCGTTCCAGACTGATTTCGGCAATCCCGAGCTGATCAAGGCGGGGCAGGTGGCAACGCGGTAGCGGGGCAGGGGCTTCTTCCTGCGCCGGGCGGCTCGGGACGCGGGAAACGGGGCTGGTCCCGTTTCCCGCTTGTCTTTTCCCCACCCCGTTCTCCGCGCCTCACCCGCGCATTAGGTTCCCGCCATGCCACCCCTTACCCTGACCGGCCAATCGCTGTCCCTCGCCGACGTGGTCGCCGTCGCCCGCGATCCCACCGCCACCCTGCGCCTGGACCCGGGGGCGCTCGGTCGCCTGGGGGAGAGCCGCCGGCTGGTGGACCAGGCGGTGGCGCGGGGCGGCGCCATCTACGGCATCAACACCGGATTCGGCAAGCTGGCCAACGTGCGGGTGGCGCCGGACAAACTGGAGCAGCTCCAGGTCAACCTGATCCGGAGCCACGCCGCCGGCATGGGGGATCCGCTCCCGCCGGATGTGGTGCGCGCCGCGATGCTGCTCCGGGCCAACGTGCTGCTGCGGCCGACCAGCGGGGTGCGTCCCGCGCTGGTCGAGGCGCTGGTGGCGCTGTTCAACGCCGGCATCATTCCGCTGGTGCCGGAGCAGGGCAGCGTCGGGGCGAGCGGCGACCTGGCCCCGCTCTCCCACATCGCGATGGCGCTGATCGGGGAAGGGGAGGTCCGGGGCGGGCCCGCGGCGGCGGCGCTGCGCGGCGCCGGGCTGACCCCGTTCCGCTTCGCGCCCAAGGAGGGGATCAGCTTCATCAACGGCACCCAGGCGCAGACCGCGCTGCTGGCCCTCATGGTCCAGGACGCCGAGTCGCTCTGGCGCACCGCGGTGGGCGCGGCCGCGATGAGTCTCGAGGCGCTCCGCGGCACCCCCACGCCCCTCGACCCGCGAATCCACGAGGCCCGGCCCCATCCCGGCCAGTTGCGCACCGCGGACCTCATGCGCACGCTGCTGGCCGAGAGCGAGATCCGCGAGTCGCACCGGGAGAATGACGACCGGGTCCAGGATGCGTACAGCCTGCGCTGCACCCCCCAGGTGCTCGGAGCCGTGGCGGACGCGATCCGCTTCGCGCGGGAGACGGCGGTAATCGAGCTGAACGCCTCCACCGACAATCCGCTGGTGTTCGAGAACGGCGAGGTGCTGTCGGGGGGCAACTTCCACGGCCAGCCGGTGGCGCAGGCGCTCGATTTTCTGGCGGTGGCGCTCACCACGCTGCAGGCGATCGCCGAGCGGCGGGTGGAGCGGCTGGTGAATCCGGACCTGTCGCAGGGGCTGCCGGCATTTCTCACCCGGGACCCGGGGCTCTCCTCCGGGTACATGATGGTGCAGATCACCGCCGCGTCCCTGGTGGCGGAGTCCCGTTCGCTGGCGATGCCGGCCAGCATCGGGTCCATCCCGACCGATGCGAACCAGGAGGATTTCGTGCCCATGGGGATGGCCGCCGCGCTCAAGACCCGGCGGATCCTGGGCAACGCCCAGAAGGTGGTGGCGGCCGAACTGCTCTGCGGAGCCCAGGGGCTCGATTTCCTGCAGCCCCTGCGGCCCGGCCGGGGGGTGGAGGCCCTGTATCGCCGGGTCCGCGCCCCGGTCGATGGCGTGGCGCCGCTGGAGGCAGACCGTCCTCCCGCGCCCGACCTGGCCCGGCTGGCCGCCCTCGTGGCCTGCGGGGCCCTGGACCCCGCCCCGGGTTTACCTTGCTAATCCCGCGCGTGGGCCGGTATCTTCTAAGTTCCGACATAGCATAGGGCTCCACCCTTTCACACCCCCCGGTGGATGAACTTCGAGAAGCTGAAGGAAACCGCCAGGAAGTACGAACAGAAGGAAGAATGGCGGCGGGCCATCGAGGTCTACCTCCAGGCGATCCGCGAGTTCGAGGCCGGCAATGACCCGGTCCCCGACCTCTCGGTGTACAACCGCATTGGCGACCTCTACCTCAAGGCCAACGAGCCGGGGGCCGCGGTACAGGCCTATGAGCGCGCCGCGGACCTGTACGGGGAGCAGGGGTTCTACAACAACGCCATCGCGCTCTGCGGCAAGATCCTCCGGGTAAACCCCGGCCGGATCCAGACCTATCTGAAGCTGGCCCAGCTCCACGCCCGCAAGAACGTCGTTATTGAAGCCAAGAAGAACCTGCTCGAGTACCTCGAGCGGATGAACGCGCTCAGCCAGCTCGACGAGGCCTTCAAGTCGGTGAAGGACTTCGCGGATCAGTTCCCCGCGAACAAGGAAATCCGGCTCATGCTCTCGGAGCTGCTCCGCGCCTCCTCGCGTAATGCGGAGGCCCGGGAGCAGCTGGAGAAGCTGGCCAGCGACCTGGAAGCGCGGGGCGACACCATCGGCGCCCGCAAGACGCTCATGCGGCTCCAGGCCATCGAATCCGAGGACGGGGCGCCGGTCACGGAAGCGCCCAAGCCCGCCCCCGGCCCCCGGCCCCGCTCCGCCGACCTGGTCTTCCTCGATATCGGCGCGAGCTCCGTCTCCGCCGCCCCGGCCAAGCCCTCCGGCCCCCCCTCCCGGAAGACCCGGGCGGTTGTGGTGCCGCCCGGAGGCCGGGCGACCACGCAGAACCGGGCGCCGTCGGGGCTGCCGCTGATCGATGTCGGGGAGGAGCCCGCCCCGGCCGCCAAGCCCCCGGTGGCGCCGGAACCGCTTGCCATCGAGACCTCCAGCCTGGTGGAATCGCCGATCGAGCTGGAGAGCGTGCAGAAGATCAGCGACGAGGCGGTCCTCGAGGCCTCGGCCTCGGGCGACATCGCCAAGGCCCTGGGGTTCGAGCCGACCGAGGTGGAAGGCCTGGATCAGGTCGAGGTCCGGCCGCTTGACGGGCTGGAGGTGGACCGGGCGGGCCCCGAGGCGGAGGAGCTCCACGTCTCCCTCGATGGCCTCGACCTCGAGCGGACCAGCGAGCCGGATCCGGTCGCCGAGCCGATTCACCCGGTGCACACCGACAGCTTCCTGACCCCGGACCCCCTCGACATGCAGTCCGAGCTGTCGGATGACCTGTCGATGGGGCTGAACGAGGTGACGCCCACCGAGCCCGCCCTCACCATGTCCGGCATGGACCTGCTGGGCGCCAGCATGGACGAGGCCGACATCGATCCGGCGGCGGACGAGGAAGCCATCACCTTCCTCGATCCCTCGGAGCCGGAGGCGCCCTCCATCGTGGAGCTCGAGGACCGGGTGCTGGAGGATCCGGATGATCCGGAAGCGCACCGGACCCTCGGGGAGGCGCTGCTCGCCACCGGGGAAACGCTCCGCGGACAGGAGGAGCTGGAGCTGGCGCTGGCGGGCTACGAGGGACGCGAGGACTGGGGCCGCGCGGCGGACCTGATCCAGGAACTGATCCGGCTCGACCCCAACGGGGTGCGCTACCACCAGAAGCTGGTGGAGATCGCCTTCCGGAGCGGGGACCGGGCCAAGCTCATCGACGCGTACCTCGAACTGGCCGACGCCCTGCTCCGGGTGGGCGCGCTGGACAAGGCGCTGGCGGTCTACCGGCGGGTCTCCGAGCATGACCCCGGCAACCGCCGCGCCCTGGCCGCACTCGACGCGCTCGCTCCCGCCGAGGACGAGTACCCGATCCCGCCCGCCCCGGCGGCCGCTCCCGAGCCGCCCACCGAGGAGGTGGATCAGGCCCTGGAGGCGGCCTTTGACGCGCCGCCGCCGCGCCCATCGGGCCGCAAGTCGCGCACCTCGGTGCCCCAGCCGCGGGCGCCGGAGCCGGCGGCGCTCGACCTGGGCGGCGATTTCATCGACCTGGGCGCGCTGGTGATGGACGACGACCGGGTGAAGGACACCCGGATGCGGGTCGAGGACGAGGAGCCGACGGGGGACGAGGCCAAGGACTTCCAGGAGATGCTGCAGGCGTTCAAGCGCGGCATCGACGAGAACATCGAGGCCGAAGACTACCAGGCGCACTATGACCTCGGCGTGGCCTTCAAGGAGATGGGACTGCTGGACGAAGCCATCTCCGAGTTCCAGAAGGCGCTTCGTGCCCCCGAAGGCCGGCTGAAGACCTCCGAGGCCCTCGGCACGGCCTTCTACGAGAAAGGCCAGTTCGCCATCGCCGAGGCGATCCTCAAGCGCGCGGTGGAGAGCCTGGGCGCCACCGATGACGAGCAGATCGGACTGATCTACTGGCTGGCCCGATCGCTGGAGGCGCAGGGCAAGGCGGAGCCCGCGGTCACCGCCTACGAGCGGGTCATGGCGGTCGAGATCCGCTTCATGGATGCCAGCGAGCGGATGACCCGGCTGAGCGGCGGGCGGACCCGGTGACCTCCCGCGCCGCGGGGATCACGCTGGCCGCGCTGCAGGCGGGGCTCAAGCCGCGCCTGGAGGCGGTGCACCGGGAGCTGCGCCGGGTCATCGAGAGCGACTTCGGCCTGATTGCCGAGGTGAATGGCCACCTGCTGCAGATGCAGGGCAAGATGTTCCGCCCCACGCTGCTGCTCCTGGCCGAGGAGGCCTCCGGCGCCCGGGACGAGCGGGCCGAGTCGCTGGCGGCAGTGATCGAGCTGATCCACCTGGCCACCCTGGTGCACGACGATTCGGTGGACCATTCGGTGCTGCGCCGCGGGATGCCCACCATCAACGCCCTGTTCAGTCACCAGGTGTCGGTGATCATGGGCGACTATCTCTACTCCCGCGCCGTGGTGGAGCTCACCCGGCTCGGCGACCTCGAGCCGCTGCGGGTCATCTCCCGGGTCACCAACGAGATGACCGTGGGCGAGATGCGCCAGCTGATGGCGCTGGAGCCGCTGGCCTTCTCCGAGGCCGAGTACGACCTGCTCATCCGGGCCAAGACCGCGTCGCTCCTGTCCGGCGCCTGCGAGGTGGGAGCGCTCCGGGCCGGCCCGGCCGAACGCCACGCGCTCCGGCACTTCGGCGAGTACCTCGGCATGGCGTTCCAGATCGTCGATGACCTGCTCGATTACACCGAGGAGGAGGCGGTCACCGGCAAGCCGTCGGGGAACGACCTGCGGGAGCACAAGGTGACCCTGCCGCTGATCTACGCCCTGGACCGGCTGACACCGGCGGCGCGACGCGAGGTCCAGGCGCTCATGGCCACCGCCGAGCCGAGCGACCAGCTGATCGCCCGGGTGGTGGCGCTGGTCGGGGAGGCTGGGGGCCTGGACTATGCCCGCAACCGGGCCCAGGGGCTGGCGGAGCAGGCGGATCAGGCCCTGGATGCCCTGCCCGCGAGCGCGGCGCGCGACACCCTGCGGGACAGCATCACCTACGTGCTGGACCGGCGGCGCTGATGGCGACGGGTCCCCGCCGGCCGATGTTCCACCTGGGCGTCCTCGTCGCTGGCTTCGTGCTGGGCGGGTTTCTCAACGCCCTGGTCAAGGCCGTGATGCCCGACAGCGTGGCCAAGCAGGTGTTCACCTACACGACCAGTCCGAGCCTGGGCCCCGTCTCGCTCGACCTGCTGGTCCTGAGCTTCACCCTGGGGCCGTTCGCGGTGAACGTCTCGCCGCTCGCGATCATCGGTGTCATCATCGCGTACCTGATCGCGCGCTCACTCTTCTAGTAGCAGGAGTCGGCCATGTTCGGCAATCTGGGATTTCCCGAGATCATGCTCATCCTGGTGGTGGTCCTGCTGGTGTTCGGCGCCAAGCGGCTGCCGGAGATCGGCGCCTCCTTCGGCAAGGGGATCCGGGAGTTCAAGCGCAGCATCAGCGAGGCGGGCGACGCCGTGAACGGCGGTACCGACGCCTCGACCCCGGCCTCCCGGCAGATCGACAGCCGGAACGGCCCCACCCCCCCGGCCGGCGGGGAGCCCAAGCGGCTGTCGCAGTAACCGCCGGCCCTGGAAACCTCGAAGCCCCCCGGAGTGCTCCGGGGGGCTTCGTGCGTCCGGCGGCCGGCGTCAGCTCCGGGGCTGGCGGCTCGCGGCCTCCTCGGCCTGGGCCTCGGTCCGGAAGAGCGCCGCCCGGTTGTCCTCCACCTTCACGGTCTTCACCAGCGCGGCCAGGTAGCTCCGCACCCGGTCCTGCCGGGCCGCCTGGATCTGGCGCGCCCGGTACTCGTCCACCCCCTTCACGAATTCCGCCGAATCCGCCGGCGTGCGACTGATCACCCGGAGGACGTAGATCCCCTCCTCGGTGTCGATCACGCCGCTGGTCTTGCCGACCTCGAGCCCGAACGCGGCGCCGATGACCCGGGTGTTGGGGAAGGGGGGCTGGATCCGGGCGAAGGGGCCGAACCGCTGGTGCGGCAGCGCGAGCGCGGTCGCGGCCTGCTCGAGGGTGCTGCCTTCCCCCACCCGCTTGACCAGGTTGGTGGCGATCGCGAGGGCCCCCTCACGCTTCTTGACGTTGCGGGCGGCGATCGCCGCGGCGTCCTTCACCTTCTCGAACGGGGGCACACCCTCCGGGGTGAGGCTGTCCAGCCGGAAGAGGAAGTAGGCGTACGACACCTCCACGATCCGGCTGGTCTCGCCCACCTTCGCCTGGAAGGCCCAGACGCCGGCGTCCGGCACCACCTGGAAGCCGACCTGCACCCGGCTCCCCTTCTGCAGCGGGTTGGCCTGGCCGACGGAGAGGCCGAGCGACCGGGCGGCGGAATCGAGGGCGGAGGGCTCGAGCCGCTCGGCGGCGAGGGCCTCGAGGGTGTCCGCGCGGGCGTCGAGGGCATCCCGGTGGCTGCCGGTGATCTCCACCGGAATGAGGATGTGGCGGGCGGTGACCTTGGCGCCGGCGCGCTTCTCGACCTTGATCAGGTGGTAGCCGAAGGCCGAGAGCACCGGCTCCGAGACCACCCCGATCGGGAGGGAGTAGGCCGCGCGCTCAAAGGCGGGATCCATCGCGCCGCGACCGAATTCGCCGAGGTCGCCGCCCTGGGCGGCGGAGACGGAGTCCGAGGACTCACGCTGGGCCACTTCCGCGAATGGGGCGCCCGCCAGGATCTCCTTGCGCAGGTTCTCGGCGCGGGTGCGGGCGGCGGCCGTATCGCTCTGGTCGGGGAACCGGAGCACCTGCACGTAGCTCAGGTAGGCGGTCGCCGGGCGCTTGAAGTCGTCCTTGTGGGCGTCGTAGTACTGCCGGATCTCGGCATCGGAGACCGACACCGCGGAATCGGGGACGGCGTTCCGGGGGATGATGGCCGCGAGCTCGATCGTGACCTTCTCGTTCGCGTCGCGCCACGCCTGCCACAGCGCCGGGTCGGAGAGGTAGATGTCCCCGGTCACTACCCGGAGGAGCTTGGACTGCTTGATCTGGTCGGCGTACTGCGCCTCGAGCAGGGGAACCACCTGCTCGGCGGCGCTGGAGCGGAGCCAGCGCTGGTACTTCTGGATGTCGAACTGGCCGTCGGTCTGGAATTCGGCCGCGGACAGCAGCTCATTGGGCGGGCTGTTCTCGATCGCCGCCGCGACCTCGTCGGTCGAGACGCTGATGCCGCGGCGCCGGTATTCGGCATCCAGGCTCTGCTGCTGGATCAGCTGTTCCCAGACCGAGTTCCGGATCTCCTCGACCTCCTCCGCGCTCGGCGAGCGGCTGTTCTGCCGCTGCCAGCCCTCCATCTGGTTCTGCACCAGTTGCTGGTAGGTGCGGAGCGGAATCTTGACGCCGCCGATCTCGCCAACCGTGCTGCTGGCGCCGCCGGTGACCTGGCTCCAGTCGACGCTGGTGATGACGAAGACCAGCATGAGGACCGCGAAGACGCCGGCGGCCACCTTGCCCGCCATGCTTCGGAATGCTCGCATCATAGGGAACTGCCCTGCGTGAGGAGGGGGACCGGGCGAAAAAGAGGGCTAAGTCTAAGCCGGGCAACGCTGAATCTCAAGCCGAGCCGGGGCGGGACCGGTTGACAGCCTCCCCCACCCGGCCTAATCTTTATCCAATTCCCACAACGACTTACGCACAGGCGACGGGATGCCACCGAACAGCGAAATCGAGAAGCTCGAGCGCCGTTGGAAGGAGAATCCCAAGGGAACCGTGTTCGCGCCCTATGCGGAGGTGCTCCGCAAGCACGGTGACCACGAACTTGCCCGGGACGTGCTGCGGCAGGGTCTGGAACTGCATCCCGATCACATCCCCGGGAACATCGTCCTGGGCCGCTGCTGCCTGGACCTGCGGGAGGATGGCCCCGCCGAAGCCGCGTTCACCCATGTGCTGGATCTCGATCAGGAGAACGTGATCGCGCTCAAGGCGCTGGCGGATATCACCGAGCGCCAGGGCCGCCTGATGGAGGCCCGGAACTGGCTGGCGCGCCTGATGTCGGTGGACCCCAGCAACGACGAGGCCCGGGACCAGTTGGAGCGGGTGGAATCGGCGCGCGAGGCGGCGGCCGCCGTCATGACCGCGCCCCTCGCCGAGGCCCCCCGGGCCGAGGCGACCGAGACGGTGGAGATCATCGCGCGCCCGCCGGAACGTGGGGCCGCCGCGGTCGAAGTCGCGAGCGGGAGCGTCGAGGCGGGCCCGGAGGAGACGCTGGACGACGCACTGGACGCCGCAATCGACCGCTTCGCCACGCCGCCGGCTTCCCGCGCCATGCCGTCCCCCGCCGACCTCGAACGGACCATCCCCACCCGCCGGATCCCCACCCCCGACGAGGCCGACACGGTGCCGGTGCTCCCGCTGGTCCCGCGGGAGCCGGCGCCGATCATGGACCTGGAGCCGGTGGAGTTCGACGCCGCCCAGGCGGCGGCCGATCTGCCCTCCGAGGAGATGCCGGGGCTCGAGATCGACGAGCCCTTCACCCCGCCCCCCCAGGTGGCACCGGCGCCGCAGGCCCTCGGCTTCGGGGTGGAGGAGGCGTCCGACATCGAAATCCAGCCGGCGGGGGCCAGCGAGTTCCAGGCGCCGGACGATAGCGCTGAGCTGCTCAACATGGCGGTGGGGGATTCCGAGTTCCAGGTGCCGGACGCCTCCACGGAACTGGGCCGCCTGACCGGAAGCGGGTCCTCGGAGTACCAATCGCCAAGCGGGTCGGATGAACTGCTCGCCGGGCTGGACGACGAACCGGAACCGGAGGTGCCGAGCGTCGCCACGGCCCCTCCCGACACCCGGCCGGCGGTCCCCCCGGGAATGGTCACGACCGGATTCGCGGCGATTACCCTGATGCCGACCGTCGAGCTCCCCACCGACATCCCGCCGGAGCCGCCCGCCGCCTCCACCGAGCTGGCGTTCATCGCCGAGGCCCCCGACCCGGGGGCGATCACGGTCGAGGAAGAACTGGCCGCGGCGGCAGCCCGCGAGCCGGAAGCGAACCCCCAGGAGTCTGAGCCCGCCTGGGAGGAGGAACTCTCCGCCCCGGCCGCGGCCGCGGACTCCGGTACCATCGAGGATGACCAGCCCCCGGCGCCGCTCAAGCTGATCTTCCCGGAGGAGGCCTCGGTGCCCGAGCCTCCCCGGGTCCGCCGGATCTCCGAGCAGGTACGCTACCAGCCGGAGCCGGCCCCGGCGCCCGAGCCGGTGGCCGAGGTGTCGGTGCCGGAGCCCGAACCGGTCGTCACCGAGAGCATGGCGGAGCTGTACGCCCGCCAGGGGCATGTGGCCGAGGCCATCAATGTCTACCAGACCCTCCTGGCCCAGCAGCCGAATGACCCTCGCCTGCTGGAGCGGTTGCGCGCGCTGGAACAGCAGCGGGCGGCCGGTTCCCGGCGGCTCTCGTATGTGGCGATGGAGACCGGCGGCGAGTCGGTGGAGTCCTTCTTCAAGAGCCTGGCCGGCGCCCGGCCCGCCGGGGCCGATGCGCCCCCCCTCGAGGACGACGGCAGCGGGGCGCCGACCCGCCCGGCCCGGGACCCGCTTTCGCTCAGCGCCATCTTCGGGGAGGAGCCCGCCGCGGCCCAGCGGGCGCCCGAGGCCCCCCCGCGCAGCGGGACCCCCGACGCCTTTTCCTTCGATCAGTTCTTCGGGAGCAATCCCGGCGGGACCGCCTCCACCGGTCCGCGGCCGGCCATGCCGACGGACGAGGATCTCGACCAGTTCCAGCACTGGCTCAAGAGCCTCAAGAAGTGATGCGGATCGCAGTCCTCAATGGTCCCAACCTGAACCTGCTCGGCACCCGGGAACCCGAGGTCTACGGCCGCACCACCCTGGCGGAGTTGGAGCAGCTGGTCCGGGCGGAAGCGGGCCGGCTGGATGTCACCCTGAGCTGGTTCCAGACCAACCACGAAGGCGCCTTCGTCGAGGCGATCCAGGGGCTGCGGGGCCAGGCGGACGGCGCCCTGGTCAACGCGGCCGCCTTCACCCACACCAGTCTCGCCCTCCGGGACGCCCTGCTGGCGGTCCGGGTCCCGTTCGTGGAAGTGCACCTGTCGAACATCTTCGCGCGGGAGCCGGAGCGGCGGCATTCGCGGCTCGCCGACCTCGCCGTGGGGATCGTTGCCGGCTTCGGGCCCCAGGGGTACCTGCTCGGCCTCCAGGCGCTGGTCGCGAAACTCCGTGGCTGATCCGCGCGAGGCGCGGCAGGCCGCGCTTCGCAGCCAGGTGGGCATCGAGGGGCTGGACCTGCTGCTGGTGCAGGCGCTCCCGAACATCCGCTACCTGTCGGGCTTCACCGGTTCCGCGGGACTCCTGCTGGTCCGCCGCGACGATGTCGTGCTGATCACCGACTTCCGCTACGCGGTGCAGGCCCCGCGCGAGGTCGGGGACGTGGCGCGGGTGGAAGTGGACCAGGTCAGCGTCTGGGACCGCCTCAAGCGGGTCCTGGGGGAGCGGGCCTCCGGGGTGGCGGGGTTCGAGGCCCACATCGCGACCGTGCGGGACCGGGAACGGATCGAGGGGCTGGCCCCGGGCCTCGCCTGGCGGCCGGCCCCGGAGCTCGTCGAGCGCCTGCGCGCCGCCAAGGACGCCGGCGAGGTCGAATCGATCCGAGAGGCCGCCGCCCTGGCCCAGGAGGCCCTGGCGGAGACGCTGCCGGCGGTCCGGCCGGGGGAGACCGAGTTCGCCATCGCCGCGCGGCTGGAGGCGGCGCTCCGGCGCCGCGGCAGCGAATGGCATCCATTCCCGACGATCGTCGCCTCGGGGCCGCGGGCGGCGCTGCCCCATGCCCGCACCAGCGAGCGGACGCTCGGCCGGGGCGAGTGGCTGTTGCTTGACTTCGGTGCGCAGGTGGACGGATACTGTGCCGACCTGACCCGCACCGTGGTGGTGGGCGCCCGGGCCGACGAGCGGCAACGCGCGGTGTATGACACCGTCCAGCGCGCGCAGCGCCGGGCCCTCGACCACATGCGCGCCGGGATGACCGGCCGGGATGCCGACGCCCTCGCGCGCGAGGTGATCACCCAGCGGGGGCACGGGGAGGCGTTCGGGCACTCGCTCGGCCATGGGCTGGGGCTCGAGGTGCACGAGGCCCCCCGGCTTTCGCCCACGGCGGAGGCGGCGCTGCCGGCCGGTGCCGTGGTCACGGTGGAACCCGGGATCTATCTTCCCGGCTGGGGCGGGGTCCGGCTGGAGGACGACGTGCACCTGGCGCCGTC
>JAEUJI010000213.1 GCA_016794805.1 Gemmatimonadota bacterium | reverse complement strand
CCCCACACCCGAGTCGCCGAGCCGCCGAGCCGCCGAGACGGCGCCCTCGGCCGCCGAGCCGGCCAGGGACAAATGGCGAAAGGATGCGCCGCCGATTCCCGGTCCCGGGCTCACCGTGGCGCCACCGATCATGACGCTGCTGGGCGACGAGATCACCCGCGCCGAGTCGCTCGCGGAAGTGGCTGAGCTCATCCGGGGCTGCGAACGGTGCCGGCTGTGCCAGGGCCGGACGCACACCGTGCCTGGGGAGGGAAATCCCCGGGCGCGCCTCATGTGCATCGGCGAGGGACCGGGCGCCAACGAGGATGAGACCGGCCGGCCGTTCGTGGGCGCGGCGGGGAAGCTGCTGGACCAGATTCTCGGCGCCATCGACTGCCCGCGGGAATCGGTCTTCATCGCCAACATCGTGAAGTGCCGCCCGCCGCAGAACCGGAAGCCGCTGCCGGACGAGGCCACCGCCTGCCTCTCGTTCCTGCACCGGCAGATCGCGCTGGTGCAGCCGACGGTGCTGCTCGCCATGGGCGGCACCGCGGCCGAATGGCTGCTCGGCGTGAAGCAGAGCCTGGGCCACCTGCGCAACCAGGTGCACCGGTACGGCAGCATTCCCCTCGTCGTCACCTACCACCCCGCGGCGCTGCTCCGGAACCCGAACTGGAAGAAGCCGACGTGGGACGATGTGCGGATCGCGCGGCAGTTGCTGGAGCTGTAGTGTCGCACGGTGTGGATAGCTTTGTGGAAGGCCTGTGGAGGCTGTGGGAAGGGCGCCAACGCCGCGGCGCGCTTTTCCGGATCGTCAAGCCGGTGGCCCGGACGCGGTCGATTCATTACGATAGGGCCACCCCGCGTTGTACCGCCCCACTCCTCCAGAAACCGATGCGATGACCAGTCCCTCGTTCCAACCTCACGCCGGCTCCGGCGGCACCACCGAGGCGGCCTCTCCGCTCCGGGCCGCGCCATGGAGCAACGAGGCCGAGCAGGCGGTGCTCGGCGCCATCCTCCTCGACCAGGACGCCGGGCTCCGCGCGGTGGAGCTGCTGGATGACTCCCTCTTCTATCGGGAAGGGCACCGGCGGCTGTTCCGCGCCATGCGGCGCCTGATCGAGCGGCGGGTGGTGATCGACCACATCACCCTGCGGGACGAGCTCGAGCGGAAGGGGGAACTCGAGGCGGCGGGGGGCGAGTCCTACCTGGCGGAGCTGCTGGACGCCGCCGTCACGGCGGCCAATCTCGAGGCCCACGCCGGCATCGTGCGGGAGAAGGCGGTGCTCCGCCGCCTGATCGAGGCCTCGACCGCCATCGTCTCCCAGGCCTATGAGGGCGCGCTCCCCGCCAACGAACTGCTGGACGAGGCCGAGTCGCGGATCTTCCAGATCTCGCAGTACCAGAAGGCGGAGGGGTTCAGCCGGCTCAAGGAGATGCTGTGGCCCACCATGGAGCGCATCGAAAAGCTCCATGCCCAGGGCAAAGAGATTACCGGGGTGCCGAGCGGGTTCCGAGATTTGGACGAGATGACGACG
>JAEUJI010000204.1 GCA_016794805.1 Gemmatimonadota bacterium | reverse complement strand
TGCCCGATCCCCTCCGGGGTGTAGATCCCGACATGGCTGTTCTGGTGCTCCAGCGCGGACCCGCCGCCGAACTCGGGCGGGAAGACCATCATGGTCGTGTAACTGCTGTACGGCCGCTCGCCGAAGACCTGCACCTGCGGCGCGAACAGCTTCCGGTACTGGGCCCAGAAGGCGGCGCGCGCGTCGCCCGCGAGGGTGCCCGCGGGGTAGGTCGCGAGCCGGACGTTGAGCCCGTCCACGGTGGCGCTGTCGAAATCGAACCGGCCCACGAAGAACGGCATGTCCACCAGGTCGTGGTAGGTCCGCTCGGCGTAGCTCCCCGGGCCGGTGGCGCGCATCCCGGTGGCCACCCGCCAGTCGGCCTCCGTCTTCACCCGCACGGTGGCGGGGAAGTCGAGGCTCCGCCCCTCGGCGTAGGGGAAGATGTTGGTGCCGTTGAAGAACGCGAAGTCCTCCCGGCTCCAGGCCATCGCGTTATCCAGCGAGTCGGCGTAGAACATGAAGCGGATCGTGACCGACTTGGCGCCCGCCGGCCGCAGCCGCCAGGTGTCGTAGTCCAGCTTGTCCCAGCGGAGCGGCTTGCCGTCCCCGACCGCGGTGAACGCCGAGACCCAGCGGGCGAAGTTGGTGACGTCGTACGCGCCCGGGGTCCAGGTGGGAATGGAGAGCAGGACGTCGCCCTTGCCGCCCACGTCGAACCGCATCCCGACCTCGAGGCTCCGCCGGGCGGCAGTCTCGCGGGTGAAGCTCACGTCGTAGGTGATGTTGCTGATGGGGGCGCTGACGGCCGGAGGCGCTCCGGCGGCGAGGGCGAGCAGGCACAGGCTGGCGTGCATGAACTTCGGTTCCGGGGTGAGAGTCGGGAGATAGACGACCGAAGCCGCCAATTGGTTGCAGGAACGTCAGGCGCTCGCCGCCGCCGGCGGTGCTTCGATGCCCGGTGGGGGCTCGTTGCCCCATTCCCCCTCCCACCGGGCCATGATGGCGCTCGCGAGGCAGTTCCCGACCACGTTCACGGTGGTGCGCGCCATGTCCATCAGCTCGTCCACGCCGAGGATCACGGCGATCCCCTCGACCGGCAGGCCGAAGGTGTGCAGCGTGCCAGCCAGCACCACCAGCGAGGCGCGGGGGACCCCGGCCACCCCTTTGCTGGTGATCAGCAGGGTGAGCATCATCTGCAACTGGGTGCCGAGGGTCATCTCTACCCCCGCCGCCTGGGCCACGAACAGCGAGGCGACGCCCAGGTAGAGGGTGGAGCCGTCCAGGTTGAAGCTGTACCCGGTGGGAATCACGAAGGCCACGATGCGTCGCGGCACCCCGAACTCGATCATCCGCTCGATCGCCACCGGGAGCGCCGCATCGGAGCTGGTGGTGGTGAAGGCGATGACCGCCGGATCCTTCACCTTCCGGAGGAACGCGCGGAGCGGAATCCGGGCCAGCAGCGCCGCGGGTACCAGCGCCACGAGCGCGAAGACGATCAGCGCGCCGTACAGCGTGAGCACCAGCTTCCCCAGGTTCACGATGACGCCAATCCCGCTGTGACTCACGGTGACCGCCATGGCGCAGCCGATGCCGATGGGGGCGTACTTCATGATGATGCCGACAAACTTGAACATCACCTCCGCGATCCCCTCCGCGAGGCCCAGCATGAACTCCTTGGGCCGGCCCTTCACCTGCGTGAGCGCGGCGCCGAACAGCGCCGCCCAGAACACCACCTGGAGCACCTCGCCCCGGGCGGCGGCGTCGAAGATGCTCTGGGGCACGATGTGCTCGAGGAACCCGCCCCAGGTCGTGGGCGCCGCGGCGATCCCCGGCGCATTGGGATCCGGGGGCTGGAGCACCACTCCGCGGCCCGGCTGGACGAGGTTCCCCGCAAGGAGCCCGATCGCCAGCGCCACGAAGGTCATCAGCCAGAAGTAGCCCAGCGATTTGATCGCGAGCCGGCCGATCCGCTTGAGGTCGTCGCCATGCCCGGCGATGCCGATCACGAGGGTGCCGAAGATGATCGGCACGACAATCGACTTGATCATCCGGAGGAAGATCGTGGAGAGCGGCTTCAGTTCGGCGGCGAAGCCGGGCGCGAGCCACCCGACCAGGACGCCGGCGCCCATCCCGATGAAGATCCAGTGCGTGAGCGTCAGGCGCCTGAGGGTGGCGATCATGGGACCGGAGGGTGAGGGGAGCGAGGGGACGCGGGAGCCAGCCTACACCAGCACCGCGGCCTTCTTTTCGATGACGCCAAGCAGCGACTCGAACGAGGCGGCGAACGACCTCACCCCCTCGGCCTCGAGGGCGGCGGTGATGGCGTCGAGGTCCACCCCGCGCCGGGCCAGGTCGGCGAACAGCGCCGGCGCCGCCGCCAGCGCCTCCCGGATACGCAGTTCCGGCTGGCCGTGGTCACGATACGCCGCGAAGGTGGCGGGGGGCAGCGTGTTCACCGTCTCTTCCGCCACCAGCGCTTCCACATAATAGACGTCCGGCAGCGCGGGATCCTTGGTGCTGGTGGAGGCCCAGAGGGGGCGCTGGTCCATGGCGCCCCGCGCGGCGAGCGCCTCCCACCGCGCCGAGCTGAACAGCTCCTCGAACGCCTGGTACGCCAGCGCGGCGTTCGCGATGGCCGCGCGGGCCCGCGGGCCGTCGGGGCCCACCAGCGGGTCGACCTTGCCGTCCAGCCGGCTCACGAAGAAGCTCGCCACCGAGGCGATCCCCTCCAGCGGCTGCCCCGCCGCCGCCCGCTGCTCCAGGCCGCGGAAGAAGGCATCCACCACCTCGCGGTAGCGGCGCACCGCGAAGAGCAGGGTGACGTTCACGTTGATCCCCTGCGCCAGGCAGTGCGTGATCGCCGCGAGGCCCTCCGCGGTGCCGGGGATCTTGATCATCACGTTGGGCCGCGCGATCCGCTGCCACAGCCGCTCCGCCTCCCGGATGGTGCCGGCGGCGTCATGGGCCAGGGTCGGCGAGACCTCGATCGAGACCAGGCCGTCCACCCCCGCCGACTGGCGGTGCACCGGCAGGAACAGGTCGCAGGCCGCCTGCACGTCGGCCACCGCCAGCGCCTCGAACACGTCGGCCGGCCGCGCGCCGCCGGCGGACAGCCGGCGAATCTCCTCGTCGTAGAGGTCGCTCCCGGCGATGGCCTTCTCGAAGATCGTGGGGTTGGTGGTCATGCCGCGGAGCCCGTCCTCGCGGATCAGCCGCGCCAGCTCCCCCGAGGCGATGAGGTCGCGGGTGATGAAGTCGTACCAGGGGCTCTGGCCCAGGGCGCCCAGGCGGATCAGGGGATTCAGCATGAGAGCACTCGCTTGGCCGCGGCGATCACGCCGTCGGCGGTGAACCCGAATTCCTTGAACAGGCGGTCCGCCGGGGCGGAGGCGCCGAAATGGTCGATGCCGATCACCTCGCCCCGGTCGCCGACGAACCGGTGCCAGCCGAAGCTGGTCGCGGCCTCGATGGCCACCCGGGCCGTCACCGCGGCCGGGAGCACCGACTCCCGGTAGGCCGCCGGCTGGGCCTGGAAGATCTCCCACGACGGCAGCGACACCAGCCGCGCCGCGATCCCCTCGGCCTGCAGCCGCTCCACCGCCGCCAGCGCCTGGTGCACCTCCGCCCCGGTGGCGATCACGATCGCCGCCGGCGCCCCGCCCGGGGCGTCCAGCAGCACGTAGCCGCCCCGCGCCGCGCCCGCCGCCGGCGCCAGCCGGGCGCGGTCCAGCACCGGGAGCTTCTGCCGGGAGAAGACGAGGACCGTCGGCCCGTCGCTCCGGGTGAGCGCCGATTTCCACGCCTCGACGGTCTCGCCGGCGTCTGCGGGACGGATCACGGTGACGTTCGGCGTGGCGCGGAGCATCGCGAGCTGCTCGATCGGCTGGTGAGTGGGACCATCCTCCCCCAGTCCGATCGAGTCGTGGGTGCCGATGTAGATCACCGGGAGCTGCATCAGCCCCGAGAGCCGGATCGACGGCTTGCAGTAGTCGGTGAAGATCAGGAAGGTGCTGCCGAACGGCCGCAGGCCGCCATGCGCCGCCATGCCGTTCAGGCACGCGGCCATGCCGTGCTCCCGCACCCCCCAGTGGAAATTCCGCCCGCCTTTCGCCGCCGTGAAGCTCCCGCCCCCCTTGATGTCGGTGCCGGTGCTCTCGGCCAGGTCGGCCGAGCCGCCCACGAGGTTGGGAAGGGCCTGGGCCAGGGCGTTGAGCACCTTTGCCGAGGCCTGCCGGGTGGCGAGCGGGCCGTCCGCGGCGGCAAAGGAGGGGAGCGCCGCGTCCCAGCCCGCCGGCAGCTGACCCGAGAGCCAGGCCGTGAATTCGGCGGCGAGCTCAGGATGGGCCGCGCGATAGCGGTCCAGCAGCATCTCCCACGACCGGCGCGCCTGCGCGCCGCGCGCCCGGCAGTGCTCCGTCCACGCCGCCGCCTCGGGCGCCACGTGGAACGGCGCCTCCGGCCATCCCAGGATCGCCTTGGTCTTCGCCACCTCGTCCTTGCCGAGCGGCGCGCCGTGGGCCGCGGCGGTGTTGCCCTTGGTGGGGGCGGGATCGCCGATGCGGGTCCGGAGCATCACCAGGGTGGGCCGTGCCGCGTCCGCCCGGGCGGACGCGAGGGCGGCGTCGATGGCGTCGAGGTCGTTGCCGTCGGCGACGCGGAGCACCTGCCAGCCGTAGGCCTCGAAGCGGCGTCCCACGTCCTCGGTGAAGCTCAGCGCGGTGTCGCCGTCGATGGTGATGTGGTTGTCGTCAAAGACGAGGGTGAGCCGGCCGAGCCCCAGGTGCCCGGCCAGGGACGCGGCCTCGCTCGCCACCCCTTCCATGAGGTCGCCGTCGCTGACGAAGCCCCAGACCCGGTGGTCCACGACCTCGAACCCGGGACGGTTGAACCGCTCCCGCAGCGCCCGCTCCGCGATGGCCATCCCGACCGCGTTCCCCACCCCCTGGCCGAGCGGCCCGGTCGTGGTCTCCACGCCCGGCGTGTGGCCCCGCTCGGGATGCCCGGGCGTCTTGGAGCCCCACTGCCGGAAGTGCCGCAGGTCCTCGAGCGAGAGCGCGTAGCCGCCGAGATGCAGCAGGCCGTAGAGCAGCATGGAGGCGTGGCCGCAGGAGAGCACGAAGCGGTCACGATCGGGCCAGTCGGGGGCGGCGGGGTCGAAGCGGAGGAAGCGATCCCAGAGGAGCCACGCCGCGGGGGCGAGCGCCATGGGGGTCCCGGGGTGCCCGGACTGGGCCTGCTCCACCGCATCCATGGCGAGGACGCGAAGCGAGTTGATCACCTGCCAGGAGGCGGCGCTGCCCGTGGCGTCGGGCGTCACGTGGGACCGAATGGCGGGTGTGGTCAGGGCAGGGCTCCAGTGAGGACCGCCAAAAATAGCGGGTGCTGGCGGGGGCGTGTGAGGGGCGATATACTTGTTCAAGGTTATTAGCACAAACATTGAACAAGATAGGGCCGGTCATGACCACCATCGCCCCCAATCGCACGTATGAAATCCACGAAGTCGCCGAGCTCACCGGACTGCAGACCGCCCGGCTCCGCGCCTGGGAGCGTCGCTACGAAGTCGTGCGTCCCCGCCGGCTGCCGAATCGCTACCGGGTCTACACCAGCGAACAGGTGGCGCTGCTCCGCGCCTTCGGACGGCTCTGCGCCGCGGGCGAGCGGATCGGGGACCTGGTGCGCGAGTCCCGTGAAACCGTCATCTCGCGGGCGGAGGGCCGGGTCACCGACGGCTCCCCGCTCTCGCAGCTCCTGGATGCGGTGCGGCGCCTCGACCGGGACGGACTCACCGCGCTGCTGGCCGGGCACCGTGCCCGCCTCGGGACGCCGCGCTTCGGGCGGGAAATCGTCCTGCCGCTCGGCGAGGTGATCGGGGATCTCTGGGCGCTGGGCAAGCTCAGCATCGCCGCGGAGCACCTGGCCAGCGAGGTGGTGGTGCAGCAGCTCAAGCTGGAGCTGACGGCCGGGGACGCGGCCGGCCCGGTGCTGCTGGCGGCCTGCCTCCCCGGCGAACGTCACGAGTGGGGCTTCCTGGTCACCCTGACCGAACTGCGGCACGGCGGCTGGCGGGTGCAGTACCTGGGGGCGGACCTGCCGCTCAAGGACCTGGCCGACGCGGCCTGGACCATGGTGCCCGCCGTGGTGGCGCTCTCCGGTGCGGATCCCGAGAACGTGCTGCGCCTGCTGCCGGAGTTGCGGCGGCTCCCCCGGCTGCTCCCGCCGGGCACGCGGGTGGTGCTTGGGGGTGAGGGTTCGGAGGAGAACGCCTCGCGGCTCCGCCGCGCCGGGCTCAAGGTGGGAGCGGAGGCGATGTCCGCCGCTCCGTCCCCGCCGCCCGCCCGGCTGGTGCATCGGGGATGAGCGCCGGTCAGCGGGACGTGGCCGGCGTCGGCGCGCGCGCGGCGGCCCTGGCCCGCAGCTACGCGCGGGCCGAGGCGGTCACGGCGCACTGGGCCCGGAGCTTCTCGTTCGCGAGCCGGTTCCTGCCGCAGCCCAAGCGGCAGGCGGTCTTCGCGCTGTATGACTACTGCCGGCACGCCGACAACCTGGTGGACGAGCGGGGAGCCCGGTCCGCCGCGGCGGTGCGGGGGGAGCTGACCCGCCTCGCGGCGCTGGTGCGGCGGCTGCATGCCGGCGAGCCGCCCTGCGAGGAGCGCTGGCTCGCGCTCCACGACACGCTGGCGCGGTATCCGGTGCCGCTGGCGCCGCTGCTGGCGCTGCTCGACGGCGTGGCCACCGACCTGGAGCCCGTGGCGATGCCGGACTTCCCCGCGCTCGAGCGGTACTGCGACCAGGTCGCTGGCGGTGTGGGCCTGATGCTGGCGCCGGTCCTCGGCGCCCCCTCCGGGCTGGACGACGGGGCGGGGGTCAAGCTGGGGATCGCGATGCAGCTCACCAATATCCTGCGGGATGTGCGGGAGGATCTCGACCAGGGCCGGGTGTACTTTCCCGCCGACGAACTGACCGCCTGGGGGCTGTCACGCGCAGACCTGGAACGCCGGACGCTCACGCCACGCCTCCGGGACTTCTTCGAGTTCCAGGCCGGCCGGGCGCGGGAGTACTTCGTGGCGGCAGAGCCGGCCTTCGCACGCTTTCCGGATGATGGATCCCGGCTTACCGTTCGCCTCATGCAGCGCACCTACGCCGGGATCCTGGACCAGATCGAGCGACTGGAGTTCGACGTGTTCCGAACCCGGGCCTACGTCCCGTTCACCCGCAAACTGGTCATCCTCGGCCGCGCGATCCTCGGCGAGGGGCGCCGCCGGACACCGCTGCTGGACGCCACCCCGGCCTGAGGCCGGATGGCCGCCCCCCCACCGCCGCCCCACCCCGTCGCGGCCCGGATCTTCGCCAGCTACGTGCGACGCCTGGCGCGGCGGCACTTTGCCGCCGTGCACTGGAACGGCGGGGCTGGCGCTGACCCGGGGGCTCGCCGGCCGCAGGGCCCGATTCTCTTCGTCGCCAACCACACGAACTGGTGGGACGGGTTCCTTGCCTGTCTGGTGACGGCCCGCCTGGGGCTCGATTTCCAGATCCTCATGGATGCCGCGAATCTCGACCGGTATCCGCTGTTCCGGCGGGTGGGCGCCCTGCCGATGCATCGCGATTCGCCGACCCGCGCCTGGGACGACCTGGCCGCCGCCGCGGCGCACCTGCGGCGGCCGGCCGCCGCGCTCTGGGTCTTTCCCCAGGGGGCGCGGCGGCCTCCCGCGGAGCGGATCGCCGGGACGGAGCGCGGGGCGGCCCAGCTCAGTGCGTGGCACGACACCCCGCTCACCCTCTGGCCGGTCGCCTTCCGCTACGCGTACCTTGGGGAGCAGTCGCCGGAGGCGTTCGCCTGGCTGGGGAAGCCGCTGACCCTGGGCGGCCACGAAGGCCGGAGCGTCAGAGGCGGCGAGCGCCGGGCGGCGCGCCGGGAACTGGCGGCGCGGATCGAACTGGCGCTCGAGGCCACCGTCGACGCGCTGGACGCCCGACTCGCGACCGAGGATCGTACCACCATGGATCTCCTGCTGCCTGGCACGCCGTCCATCAACAAGCGCCTTGACCGGTTGCGTCATGCCCTCGGTCTGCTCCGCGGCCCCTTCGATCCCCGCAATGGTTGATTACCTGTGGCTCAAGGCGCTGCACGTGATCGGCGCGGTGCTGCTGGTGGGAAACGTCACGGTCACGGGTGTCTGGTCCTACTATCTCTACCGGCACTGGCGCGCCGGCACCGTTCCCTTCCGCCCGGTGGCGCGCGCAATCCTCTGGACCGACCTCTGCTTCACCGCCGGCGGCGGGGCCATCCTCACCGTCACCGGCATCCTCATGATCCTCCGCATGGACTACCCGGTGCTCGATACCCCGTGGCTGCTCAAGGGCATCGTCGCCCTGGCACTGTCCACGCTGTCCTGGCTGGCGGTGCTGCTGCCGGACCAGGTGCGGCTGGAGCGGAGCGACGACCCGTCGGTGATCCGGCGGGCCTTCCTGCGCTGGTCGGTGGTGGGCTGGCTCTCCACGGTGCTGCTCTTCTACGGCCTCTGGGCGATGGTGACGAGGGCGTGAGGCGGGTCGAGTGGCTCCTGTGGCTGGCCGCCGGACTCCCGGCGGCGCTGTCGGCGCAGGCCCAGCCAGTTTGGGTGCTTTCCCAGGTAGCGAAGAACGGCTTCGCGGATCTCTGGGAGGCGAGCAACCGGGAGCGCCGGGAGCTCGTGGCCTGTCTCGGGGGTTCGAGAGGCGAGGATTCGGTCCGGGTGCTCGCGCTCCGTCCGCTGGAACTCGAGCAATCCGACAGCCTCACCGCCGAGGCGCTGGGCTCCATCGAGCGGTGCGGGCCACCGGACTGGATCGGGACCATTCACACCCATATCCGTTCCACCGATGACGAACGCCCCGCGCCGCGATTCAGCCCCTCCGACCGGGTGGTCATGTCCGAATGGGTGGCCCGGTGGGGGAGTCCCGGCGCCTTCTGCGTGCTCTACAGCGATCGCGCCGCGCAGTGTGAGGTGTACCCGCCCCCTCCGGCGCCCGGCGAACCCTGACCCGCCTCCCCTCTCCCCGGCTTCCGTTGTATCTTGACCCTCCCCAGTACCACCATGTTGCCAGTCGGAGAAGAATCCGTGTCAGACGAGCCGGAATACCTGAAGGCGCTCAAGCGAACCCAGGAACGACAGAAGGCCGGGGGCTCCGGGAAGCCCGGGACGGCCCCGGCCTCCAAGGGGCAGAGCGTGACCCCCGCCGAGCGGGAAGCCCACCGGTGGGCGCGTGAAGTTGGCGGGAAGGAAGTGCGGATTGCGCCCTCGGTGACCGGGGCCAAGGTGGCGTTCCTGGTGCGGCCGATCACGCCGTTCGGGACCCCGCCGGTGACCCTGGAAGGGTTGCAGGGTCGTGAGGCGCTGGCCGAGCGGATCAAGTCGGCGCCCGGCGCCGGGGAGGAAATCCTCGGCTGCTTCGAGCTGACCACCGGCCGGCCGCTCACGCCGGACGTGCAGGAGGGGAAGGTGACCTTCACCGCCGGGGCGCCACGGGAGATCATGAAGGCGCAAAGCCCGGAGCGGATGATCCGCCTCGCCGCCAAGCAGGCCGAGGAGCTCGCCAAGACCCGCAAGGTGGACGATCGCGACAAGGGTGGCCGCGGCCGCCGGTAGCCGTGGCGCCCGCTGGTCCGGCGGCCGGGATCCCAGGATCCCGGCCGCCGCTGTTTTCAGGCCGGCAGCGGCTGGCCCGGCTCCCAGCCGACGTCCTGCAACCGCTCCATGAGCGTGAGCACCCGTCCCCGCTCGGCGTGCGTGGGGAGGACCAGCAGGTCGCCGGGACGGGCCCAGGCCAGGGCGGTCGTTACCGCCAGGTACTCCGACGCGGCGCACACGATGTTCTCCGGGGCGGCGCCCAGGGCCAGGAGCTCCGCGGCGAGCAGGTCGCTGGTCTGACCCAGCGGGCGGCCCCGCAGGTACTTCTCCATCTCCTTGAGGACGATGCGGTCGGGACGGAGGGCCCAGGCGCTCCGGGCCAGCTCACGCAGGGCGTGGTCGTCGCGATCCCCCGCCTGACCCAGCACCATCAGCCGTCGTTCCGCCGGGAGCGCGGCGGCCAGCGCCGCGAGCGCATCCATCCCGTGGGGATTGTGGGCGAAATCCACGATCGCGGTGGCGCCGCCGAGTCGATAGACGTTAAGCCTGCCGGGATTGTCGCGGCTGCCGCCCGCGAAGCCGCGGAGCCCCGCGCGGATACTCTCCAGCGGCAGGCCGGCCACGGCCGCCAGCGCCACGGTCCCGACCAGGTTGTACACGTTGTGGCGCGCGGCGCCGCCGAGGGTGATCGGTGCCTCCGCGACGGTCATCACCTCCGTGCGGCGTCCCTGGCGCTGGAGCACCACCGCGCCGCGGTCCACCCAGCAGCCGTCACCGCCGGCGGCGAGATGGGCCTGGAGCACCGGCGAGGCGGGATCCAGCGAGATCCAGAGCAGCGGCGTCGTCAGCAGCGCGCCCGCGGCGGCGACAAGGGTCGGGTCATCGGCGTTGAGGACCAGGCGTCCGCCCGGCAGGAGGGCGCGCCCCACGACCAGCTTGGTCTCCGCGAGCGTCGCCAGGTCGCCGACGCCCCATTCCCCCACATGATCCTCGGCGATGTTGGTGACGATGGCCGCGACCGCGCGGGTGGCGGCGAGCCCCCGCCGGAGGATGCCGCCGCGCGCCGTCTCCAGTACCGCGAACTCCACCCGCCGGTCCCGCAGCACGGCGCGCGCGCCGGCCGGCCCGGACCAGTCGCCCCAGTCGAGCACCTGTCCGGCGATGGTGACGGTGTCGGTGGAGCTCATCCCGGTGACCCGGCCGGCGGCGGTCGCCACGGCGGCGAGCAGCCGTACCGTGGTGGTCTTCCCGTTCGATCCGGTGACCAGGACGGTGGGTATGTCGTGCACCGCGTCCCAGTCCACGGTGTCGGGGGCGGGGACCTCGCCGAGGGGCCAGGTGCGCGAGCCGGTGCCACCGCCCACGGAGACTTCGTCGGGATCATGCAGGAGGGTGACGCCCTGCGCGACCGCGGCGGCGTGGAGCGCCACGAGCCCCGGGCGGGCCTCCTCGCGCCGGCGCTCGGCGAGGACCCGCGCCGCGGACTCCTCGTCAGGGGCGGGCGGGTCCCCGAGCTGCTCCGCGGCGCGGGCAATGGCCCACTCGTTCACCTCGGTGGCGGTGAACAGCGCATCGATGGGGGCGCTGATGGCGACGCTCGCGCCGTGGGGAATGCGGCGGCTGGTGAGCGCCTCGTCCCGCCAGCCGAGGCGGTCGAGCATGGCGCGCGCGGCCACGCGCCATGCCGTGAGGAACTCCTCGATCCGGTCGTCGGGGCAGGCGATCTCGGCCACCGCGCCGGGCCGGTCCCACAGCAGGTTCGGGCCGGGGACCCGGCGGGAGTCCGCGACGGTGACCACCGGCGGCGGGGCCGGCGTCGGGGGCGGCGGGGCGATGGTCAGTCGTCCCCGGCGTCGCGGGCCAGGCGGACGCCGCGTTCATCCCGCACCAGCTGGTCGCTCTCGAGCAGCACCGGCTCCGGGGCGGGCGGCGCCTCGACGTAGGCGGGCCGGGCCGGCTCGGGGCGGGCCTCCCCGTCGGGCTGGAAGTGGATCACCTGCTTCCAGCTCCGGGTGATCTGGTCCACGAAGATGAGCAGCACATCCCCGGCCCGGCCCCAGCGCAGCGCGGCCTCGATGGCCTCCCCCTCATCGGGGATGGAGGCGATCTGGCGCGCGGGCACCCCGTGCACCTGCAGCGTCTCGCTCAGCATGCGGGGGATCTCGTCGGCCCCGCGGCCGCGGGTCCGGTCGTCCCGGCGGCAGATGTAGTGGTCGAAGCGCCCGGCGCAGATCCGGGCGATTTCCCGGATGTCCTCGTCGCGCCGGTCCCCCGGCGCCGCGAGCACCACCAGCCGGCGCCCCGGCGGCTCCAGCCGCTCCACCAGGGTGCACATCGCCTCCACCGCCGACGGATTGTGCCCGTAGTCGAGGATCACCTTGAAGGGATGATCGTCGTACACGTTCATCCGGCCCGGCGCCTGGAAGAACGTGGTGTCGAAGGTGCGGAGCCCGTGCCGGATGTCCTCCAGCTTGACCCCCATGCTGAAGGCCATGGCCGCCGCAAACATCGCATTCTGGACGTTGTGGGTCGCCTTCCCCTCCATCGTGGCGGGGATGAGGTGGCTCCAGACCAGGGGGATGTGCGTGCCCCGGTCGTAGAGGGTGATCATCTGGCCGTTAATGCCGGTCTCGAGGCAGGCGGCGCGGCCGCCGGCGCGGATGTGCTCCTTCACCAGCTGGTGCGAGGGGTGCATGGTGACGTAGCAGAGGTTCTTCGCCTCGGTATAGTCCGCCATGCGGAGCACCAGGGGGTCGTCGGCGTTGAGGACCGCGGTGTCCGTCGCCACCTCCACCGGGATGCGCTTGACGGCGGCGAGTTGCTCCAGGGTCTCGATGCCCTTGAGGCCCAGATGGTCCGACTGGACGTTGAGCACGGCGCCCACGTCGATGAACCGGGTGCCCATGCCGGCGCGGAGCAGCCCGCCGCGGGCCACCTCCAGCACCGCCACCTCCACATGCGGGTCCTTGAGCACCATGCGGGTGGCGACGGGGCCGGTCATGTCCCCCTTCACGGTGCACTGGCCGTCGATGTACACCCCGTCGGTGGTAGTGAGCCCCACACACTTGCCGGAGAGCTTGTGGATATGGGCCAGCATCCGGGCGGTGGTGGTCTTCCCGTTGGTGCCGGTCACCGCGGCGATCGGGATGCGGTAGGGCGCGCCCGGCGGGAAGAGCATGTCGATCACCGCCCCCGCCACGTCCCGCGGCTTGCCTTCGCTCGGGGCCACGTGCATCCGGAAGCCGGGGGCCGCGTTGATCTCGCAGATGCCGGCGTTGTTCTCCTTGTAGCTCACCGCGATGTCGGGGCTGAGGAAGTCGACCCCGCCGACATCGAGCCCGATCGCCTTCACCGAGCGGACGGCCATCTCCTCGTTGTCGGGGTGCACCAGGTCGGTCACGTCGATGGCGGTGCCGCCGGTCGAGAGGTTGCCGGTGGAGCGGAGGTAGACCACCTCCCCCGCGGGGGGGATGGTGGCCGGGCTGTAGCCGCGTTTGGCGAGCAGGGTCTCGGCCTGGTGGTCGAACTCGAGCCGGGTGAGCACCTTCTCGTGCCCCACGCCGCGGCGGGGATCGCTGTTGACCAGCTCCACCAGCTGCGCGATCGTGTGCGCGCCGTCCCCCACCACATGTCCCGGCACCCGCTTGGCCACCGCCACCAGGCGGCCGTCCACCACCAGCATCCGGTGGTCGTCGCCGGTGATGTACGTCTCGATGATCACGCTGCGGCTGTGCTGCTGGGCCACGGCGAAGGCCACCCGGACCTGCTCCTCCTCGGTGAGGTGGATCGAGACCCCGCGGCCATGATTGCCGTTGTACGGCTTCACCACCACCGGAAAGCCGATCTCCCGCGCCGCCCGCACCGCCTCCGCCTCGGACTGCGCCAGCCGCTGCTTCGGCACCGGCAGCCCCAGGGTGCCGAGGATCCGGTTGGTCTCTTCCTTGTCCGACGCCAGCTCCACCGCGATGTGCGGCGTGTGGCTGGTGATCGTGGCCTGGATCCGCTGCTGCCACCGGCCGTGGCCGAATTGCACCAGGCTGTACTCGTTGAGCCGGATCCAGGGGATGCCCCGGTCCTGCGCCACCCGGACCAGCGAGGCGGTGCTGGGCCCGAGGTCGCGCCGCTGGGCGAAGCGGATGAAGCTCTCCCGCGCCCGGGTGAAGTCGAAGTCCGCGGGTACGGCACCCGGATCCCGCAGCTCCGGCGGCAGCAGCGCCTGCAGCAGGGTCAGCCCCAGGTTCGCCGCCTCCAGCCCGACCGACTCCTCCTCGTACTGGAACACCACCTGGTAGAGCCCGGGCTGGTCGAGGGAGCGGGTCTTGCCGAAGGTCACCTGCCGCCCGCTGGCCTGCTGCAGCTCGATCGCGACATGCTCCAGCACATGACCGAGCCAGGTCCCCTCGTCCTCGCGGCAGCGGCGCAGGAAGCCCCCGGGTTCGCCGTAGGAGCAGCCATGCTCCCGGAGTCCCGGCAGCGCGGCGAACAGGGCGTCCACGAAGCCCGCGCCCAGCCGGACGGTGGGCCACTCCTCGAGGTGGCCGAGGTCCACCTCGAGCCGGATGACCGGGAAATGGGCGTAGAGGTTCGGACCGATATAGACCGAACGATCGGTGATGCGCATCGGGGGCTCGCGGGCGGGCCTGGGGGCGACGAAGGCCCGCGGGAGCGCCGCGGGCCGGAGAGACGGTAGCCGTAGGCTACCGTGAGAATCGGCGGGGCGGAAGGGCGGGTCAGCCCTTGGTCGTGGCCACCGTGCCCGGGGAGGCGACCCGGGTGTGAAGGTTGAACGCTGCGCCCCGGATCAGGATGTGGAGCTTGACCCCGAGCAGGCAGACCGGCTCATCGCGGGTGGCCTGGTCCATCGAGGAAAACTCGATTTCCGACGGGTCCACGATGGTGACCGCCCCGCTCCCCAGGATCTCGATCGTCTCGTCAGGGCCGATGAACGCGGCGGTATCCTCGTCGAGGCCCAGCCCTACGGCGAAGGGATTGTACGCCAGCGCCGTGAGCAGCCGGCCCAGCCGGTCCCGCTGGCGGAAGTGCTGGTCGATCACCACCCGGTTGGTCAGCCCCAGTCCCGGGGAGAGGGTGACGCTTCCCGCGCGCGGGCTGGCCCCCTCCTCGCCGAAGGCGATCATGTGCTCCGACAGGAAGGCGGCGCCGGCGGAGGTGCCGGCCACATGCACCCCGGCGGCGTTCATGAGCCGGATCGCCTTGGCGATCGGGGTGCCGCCCAGGTGGGTCGCCAGCCGGAGCTGGTTCCCCCCGGTCAGGAACACCCCGGTGGCCTGCTCCAGTGCCTCAAGCGCCTCCGGCTGCTCGCAGTCGTTCCGGCTCTCGAGCGGCAGGGCCTCCGCGTGGGCCACGCCCAGGTCGTCGAACAGCGACTCGTACCGCCGGCCGGTATCGGACGCGAGCGACGCGGTGGGGATGATCGCGATCCGCGCCTCGCGCCCGCCGCAGAGCTTGGCGAACCGCTTGAGGATCGCGGGGTCGTGGATCTTCTCCTCGGCGCCGCCGATGGGGATGATGTAGCCACGGGGGGCGTCGCCACTGGGGCGGGACGGACTCATGCCTCGGCTCCTTCGAATGTTCCGCGGACCACCGCTGTCCGGTCCGTCACATGCCAGCGCCCGCCCGCCATCACGTCGGTGGGGCGGCCGGCCTCGTCGAGCACCACCAGGTCGGCGTCCATGCCGGCGGCCAGTCGCCCCTTGCGCGGGAGCCGCAGCAATCGGGCCACGTTGGAGGTGAACGGTGGCAGCGCCCGTTCCAGGCCGTGTCCCCGGGCCAGCAGCTCCCCCAGCGCCTCCAGCAGCGCGCCAGGCCGCCCCACGTCCATCTCCCGCACCCGGCCCTCGGCGTCGAACACCGGGAGGCAGCCGCCGCCATCCGAACTGACCGTGATCCGCTCCGGGGGGAGCCCCGCGGCGAGGTAGCGCTCCACCGCCTCCGGCGCGGACCAGGCGTCCTCGCCGTCGGTCACGGGAAAGGCGGTCACATCGATCGTGACGCCGCGGCCCACCAGGGCGCAGGCTTCCTCGAACAGCGCCCGCCGCCGGTTGACATGGGTCGGGTTGAAGACCCGCGCCGGAATCTCCGCCGTCCGCAGCGCTTCCTCGATCAGTCCGGTGCCGCGGGCGCCATCGCCCAGGTGCAGGTGCACGATCCCCGCCTTGCCCGTCATCAGTCCGCCGACATGGGCCTCGGCGGCCAGCTTGAGCAGCTCGTCCAGGGTGAGCTGGCTGGAGCGATGGTCGCTCAGCGCGATCTCCCCCACGCCGATCACCCGGTCGAGGCACACGATGTCGCCCCGGACCGACCCGGTGACGGTAACCGGCGGGTAGTGGTAGCCCCCGGTGTGGCACCAGGCACTGAGGCCTTCCGCCTCCAGGCCGCGCGCGGTGGCAACGAGGGCGGCAGGGGTACGGGTCACGTCATCGGTGCCGAGCACGCCGACCACCGTGGTGATGCCGGCGCTGGTGAAGCGGGTGAGCGGCACCGGCGGCACGCGGGTCTCGTACCCCGCCTCGCCGCCGCCACCGGTCAGGTGGACGTGTCCGTCGATAAGGCCCGGGATCACCCGGCGGCCGCCGAGATCGTGCTCCGTCACGCCGAGGTGGGCGTCGAGCGCGGGCGCCTCGGCACCAATCCAGAGCACCCTCCCACCGCCGAGGAGGAGGTGCTGCCGTCCCCGGGATTCGGGGGCGTAGAGGTCGGCATTGAGGAGGAGGGTGAGCATTGCCGCCGGAAAGGTAGCGACCGCCGGGGAGCGTCTCCAGCCGTCCGATGTGATCGTCGCCACATTCCCGCCCGCCGCGTTGACAACCCGGCCGCCCGCGCGCATCCTGACCCCATGACGAAAAAGCGCTTCACCCGCCGGACCATCGTCACCCTGGGGCTGCTGGTGGTGGTGGTCGGCGGGCTCGTGTGGGATGGCAGCCCGCTGGGGAGCCTCGCGGTCCGGCAGGCGGTGCGGCTCAAGTTCCGCGACGTGCGCCAGGTGACCCCGGCGGAGCTGGTGGCCTGGACCCGCGACCCGAACCGCCCGCCGCCGCTGCTGGTGGACGCGCGCCCCGCGGCGCAGTTCGCGGTGAGCCACATCGAGGGCGCGGTGAACATCGACGCCGCGTCCCCGGACCTCGCCGCGCTGGAGCATGTGCCGCGGGACCAGCCGATCGTGGTGTACGACGGACCGGGCGTGGTCGGCGCCGCGATGGTGGTGGGCATGACGCAGGCGGGGTTCAGCCGGATGTCGAACCTCGACGGCGGCCTGTTCCGCTGGGTCAATGAGGGCAACCCGGTCGTCAACGACGCCGGACCGGCCACGACGGTGGATCCGGTGGCCGGGAGCTGGGGCCGGCTGCTCAAGTCCCGCTTTCATCCGTGCGCGGCGGCCGCGCCGGCGCGGGGCTGGCGGCGGTCCCCCTGCCCCTGCGGGCCGGCGCCAGCCTGCTGCGGCCCGGGCCGCTGCCGCGGCTCGGCCCCCTGCTCGATCCGGTCCGCGGCATCTGGAGCGTCGCCCGGGAGGCGGAGCTTCCCGCGCGCGCGACCGGCGCCATTCCTGGTCTCACCGCACCGGTCACCGTGCGCTACGACGACCGCGCGGTCCCCCACATCTTCGCGGCTAACGAACTGGATGCCACCCGCGCCCTGGGCTATGTGGTGGCGCGGGACCGGCTGTTCCAGCTCGAGCTCAGCTGGCGGGCCGGGGCGGGCCGCCTGACCGAACTGCTGGGGGCCCGCGCGCTCCCGATCGACCAGGAGAGCCGGCGCCTCGGCCTCCCCGATGCGGCGGCCCGGCGGCTGGCCGCCCTCCCGCCGGATTCCCCCGAACGGCGCGCCCTCGAGGCGCTGAGCGACGGCATCAACGCGCGGATTGCCGCCGCGGGGTCCCGCCCTCCCTTCGAGTACCAGGTGCTCGGTGTGACGCCGGCGCGGTGGGAGCCGGTGCACTCGCTGCATCTGCTGGGCCGGATGGGGTGGATCCTGGCGCTCAGCGACCTCGAGGAGAATCATGCGGCGGCGGCGCGCCTGGTCGGCGAGGAGGCGGCCGACGCGCTGTATCCCCGCGAGAGCCCGATCCAGGAGCCGATCCAGCCCAACGGGCAATTGGCGCCGCGCTACGACCGGACTCCGCTGCCCCCGCCCGCCGGCGGGAGCGCCCGCGCGGCGCGCCGGGGGACCTCGGGGTGGGAGGATCCCCTCGAGCAGGACGCCCTTGGCTCCAACAACTGGGCCGTCGCGCCGCGCCGCACGGCCGCCGGCCACGCGCTGCTGGCGGGAGATCCCCACCTCGAACTCACCCTGCCGTCCGTCTGGTACGAGGCGCACCTCGTCACCGCGGATGGACTCGATGTCTACGGGGTGACCCTCCCGGGCGCGCTGGGAATCGTCATCGGCTTCACCCGCGACCTCGCCTGGTCGCTCACCAACACCGAGGCGGACGTCTACGATCGCTACGCGGAGACGGTGGACGATCCCGCGCAGCCCGCCCGCTATCGCGTGGACGGGGCCTGGCGCGACCTGCGGCTGGCAGTGGAGCCATACCGCGACCCGGCGGGCCGCGTGGTGCACACCGACACCCTTCGGTTCTCGCACCGCGGTCCGCTGCTCCAGGCGGCGGGCGGGGAATGGGAGTCGCATCGCTGGACGATGCTCGAGACGGGGGGCCGGCTCACGCTCTTCGGCCGGGCGGCGCGGGCCACGACCGCCGCCGCGTGGCTGGACTCCATGGTGGAGCACCGCGCCCCCGCGCAGAACATGCTGGTCGCGGATCGGCAGGGGACCATCGCCATCCGTTCCACCGGGCGGTTCCCGCTCCGTCCCTCGGGCCGCGGGGACCTGCGGCAGCGGGGTGACAGCACCGCCGTGGACTGGAGCGGGGATTGGTCGCCGGCCGAGCTGCCGCAGGCCATCGCGCCGGCGCAGGGCTTCCTGGCGTCGGCCAACCAGCAGCCGATCGATCCCGCCGCCGCGCCGCGTTACCTCGGCGCCAACTGGTACTCCCCCTGGCGCGCCATCCGCATCAACCAGCTGCTCCGGGCCGACAGCGCCGTGACCCCGGATGCGATGCGCCGGTACCAGACCGATCCCGGCAGTCCGGCGGCGGACCTGTTCGTGCCGGCGCTGCTGACCGCCGCGGCGAAGTTTCCCGAACGCGACTCGGTGGTGCGCGCCGCGCGGCTGCTGGCCGAGTGGGACCGGCGGTACACCCGGGAGAACACCCGGGCGGTGCTCTACGAGGCCGCGATGCGGGCGCTGGGGGACCGGCTGTGGGATGAACTCGATCCGGCGCGGGCGGACGGGGCGGTGGACGCTCCCGGGTGGGCGGTGACCGCCCGACTGCTGAACGACCCCGCGAGCGCGTGGTGGGACGTGCGCGCGACGACCGGGGTGCGCGAGGACCGGGACCGGCTCCTCGCCGATGCGCTGGCGGCGGGGCTCCAGGCGGCGATCGCCCGTCATGGAGCGCCCGATGCCGGGGGCTGGCGCTGGGACCAGGTCCGGTACGCGAACATCTATCACATCCTCCGGTTCCCCGGACTCTCCGCGCTCCGCGTCCCGGTGCAGGGCGGGCAATCCACGCTCAACCCCTCGAGCGGTTCGGGGAGCTTTGGCCCCAGCTGGCGGATGGTCGTGGAACTCGGCCCGGACGTGCGGGGGTGGGGCACCTATCCCGGGGGTCAGTCGGGGAACCCCGCCAGCTCACGCTACGCCGACCGGATCGGGCAGTGGAGCAACGGTGAACTGGATACCCTTCGCCTGCCGCGGACCCCGGATGGGCTGGGCGCGCAGGCGGGGCCCGTGCTGGAGCTGGAGCCGGCGCCGTGAGGGGACGCGGGCCGTTCGAGCTGCTGCTGCTCGCGGTGCTCATGGCGGTGGGCACCTGGTTGGGCGGGTGGTGGGCGGTACCGCTGCTCGCGGCGGGGTGGCAGTGGCTGCGCCCCGGCTCGGCGTGGTCCATCGGCAGTGCGGCGCTGCTCGGGTGGGGCGGACTGCTCATGCTCCTGCCCCCGGCGCCGTTCGGTCGTCTGCTCGAGCGGCTCGGCGGGCTGCTCTCGCTACCCGGGCCGGTGCTGCTGGTCCTGCCGCTGAGTTACGCCCTCCTCCTGGGCTGGAGCGCGGCGCGCCTGACACTTGCCTTCCGGAAAGCGGGCGGCTGAGCTCCCGGCCGCGGCCTGGTCACTGGCCTTCCGGCACTCGCATGGCGAACGTGACCAGCGCCCCGCCAGGTTCACGCACGGTGAACTCGTCCATGCCGTAGAAGGTCTGGTGCCGGTCCACGACGCGAGGGATGCCGGTCATGGCCTGGTCGACCTGGGCAATGTCCACCACTTCCAGGAAGAGCGAGGTGGCGTGTCCGCGGGGCAGGGCGGCCACCGCCGGCAGTTCCTCCGCCAGGGCCGCCCAGGTCTGGTACATGACCTCGATGCCATCCTTAACCAGCATGGCGAACTGGGGCTGGCCATCGGGGCCGGGGACCTCCGCCACGTTGGAGAACCCGAGCCGCTCCACCCAGAACGGGAGGCACGGGGCGATCCGGTCCACGAAGAGGACGGGGGTAAGGCGGGTGATGGCGGGGTACAGCATGGCGGACCTCTGGGGCGGGGCGACGAGGGCTGGGGTCCGGAAATACTACCGCCCGGGGTGGCCGGCGGGAACTGCCGCTGCCCCCGATCGGCCGGTCCCGGCAGGCCCCGCTGGAGGCCGCTGCAACGGGGGTCGAAAAGGCTGCCAGGGTGGCCGGAGTTGCTAGGCACGGCTCCTGCATCTACTTTTGGAACGTCTGTTAACCGCGGAGGAACCCCTGTACTTCGCTGCACCCTGTCTCTGAAGGATATCGTTGTGTCTCGAGCAGATCGTCGTCGCCCGTCCTCTCGTCCGACCACCAAGGACCGCAGTCTCGGTCGCCGCTCGATGGATGCCCATCGCCGCTGGCTGATTGACCAGTATGGCTCTGTCTGCGCCTACTGTGGAGTCGAGATCCCCGAGGACCGTACCACGCTGGACCATGTCTATCCCCGCAAGGGACAGACGGCCTATGACCGGCCGGACAACCTGGTCATCGCCTGTCAGCCCTGCAATTCCGCCAAGGCGGACACCCCGTTCGTCGCCTTTATCGCGCAGCGCCGCGCCCGTGGCGTGTTCCTGCTGCACTACGGCGAGCATCTTTCCGACTGGGTCAAGGACCTGGTGCGCCAGACCTCGGAGCGGGAATTCCTCCCCCCGGCGCGGCCCCAGTTCGTGCACTACGCCGGGAACGGAAACGGGAACCATTAGGCGGTTGGGCGGTTAGTCGGTTGGTGGTATGACGCGAGGGCCGGATTCCCCTGGGAGTCCGGCCCTCCGACGTTCCACCCGGCGGCTCGGCGGCTGGTCTCATCGCCCAATCGCCCAATCGCCCAATCGCCCAATCGCCTAATCGCCCTATCGCCCTACCCCAGGGCCTCCTCCACAATCCGCTTCTGCTCCGCCGCGTGGACCGTCGGATACCCCTCCGCCGGACTGGCCCGGTCGGGGCGGCCGCTGTAGCGCAGCGTGATCCCGGCCGTGAGCAGCGCCCGCAGCCGCGGTTCGAGGTAGCTCCAGGCCCCCATGTTGCGCGGCTCCTCCTGGGCCCAGACCACTTCGGCGAGGTGCGGGTAGCCGCTGAACAGCGCGCGCAGCTCCTCCTCGGGGAGGCTGTAGAGCTGTTCCATCCGCACCAGGGCCAGGCGGGAGCGGTCCATGCCCGCGGCGCCCGCGAGCAGGTCGTAGTACACCTTGCCGGAGCAGAGCACCACGCGGCGCACCTGGTCGCGGTGGCTGTCGGCCACCGGATCGCCCAGCAGCGGGCGCCAGTAGCCGGTGGCCAGGTCCTCGATGGTGCTGGTGGCCTGGGGGAGGCGGAGCAGGCTCTTCGGGGTCATCACCACCAGCGGCCGCTGCCGGTTCCGCTTGGCCTGGCGGCGGAGCAGGTGGAAGTACTGCGCCGGCGTGGTGGGGTTGGCCACCCGGATGTTGCCTTCCGCGCAGAGCTGGAGGAAACGCTCCAGCCGCGCGCTCGAGTGCTCCGGGCCCTGGCCTTCGTACCCGTGGGGCAGCAGCAGGGTGAGGCGGGTGGTGAGCCCCCACTTGGAGAGGCCGGAGACCATGAACTGGTCGATGATGACCTGGGCGCCGTTCACGAAGTCGCCGAACTGCCCCTCCCAGAGGACCAGCGTCTCCGGCGCCGCGGCGCTGTAGCCGTACTCGAAGCCGAGGGTGGCCAGCTCCGACAGCGGGCTGTTGTGCAGCTCGAGGCTGGCCAGCGCTCCCTGCAGGTGCATCAGCGGCGTGTGCGGCTGCCCGCTGTTCGCGTCATGCAGCACCAGGTGCCGCTGGCTGAAGGTGCCGCGCTCGCTGTCCTGCCCGGTGAGCCGGATCGGCACTCCCTCCACCAGCAGCGCGGCGAGGGACAGCGCCTCGGCGTGGCCCCAGTCGATGCCGCCCTCGGGGCCGAGCGCGGCGCGCCGGCGCTCGAGCTGCTTCACCAGCTTGGGGTTCACCGTGAAGCCGTCGGGCCAGGTGAGCAGCTGCTCGTTGAGCGCCCGGAGCAGCTCCGCCGGCACCGCGGTCTCCGGTTCCACCCCCGAGGACTGGTCGGGAGCGCGGGCATGCTCCTTCGCCACCTGCCCCATGTTGGCCTTGAAGGACTGCTGGATGTCCACCAGCCGCTGATACCCGGCCTCGTAGAGGCCCTCGGTCTCCGCGGCGGCGAGCACGCCGCGCTGCTCCAGCAGCCGGGCGTACTGCTGCCGCACCGTGGGGAGGCCCCGAATCCGCTCGTACATCCGCGGCTGGGTGTAGGAGGGCTCGTCCCCCTCGTTGTGCCCGTGCCGGCGGTAGCCCACCAGGTCAATCAGCACGTCCTCGTGGAACTTCTCGCGATAGGCCATGGCCAACCGCACCGCGGCCAGGCAGGCTTCGGCGTCGTCGGCGTTCACGTGGATGATGGGGACGTCGAAGCCCTTGGCCAGGTCGCTGGCGTGGCGGGTGGAGCGGCTGTCCATCATGTCGGTGGTGAAGCCGACCTGGTTATTGGTGATGATGTGCACCGTGCCGCCGGTGCGGTAGCCCTTGAGCGCGCCGAGGTTGAAAGTCTCCGCCACCACCCCCTGGCCGGCGAAGGCGGCATCGCCGTGGATGATCACCGGCAGCGCGGCGGTCGGGTCGTGGTGGGCCTCGCGGCTCTTCCGGGTGGTCTGTTCCGCCCGGGCCCGCCCGTCCACCACCGGGCCCACGAACTCGAGGTGGCTCGGATTGGGCGAGAGGGTGACCGTCACCACCTTGCCGCTCTGCGACTTGAACGCGCCCTCGGCGCCGTGGTGGTACTTCACGTCGCCGGTGCCGCCGTCCGGCTTGAGCTGGCCCAGGTCGGCGTTCTTGGCGCCCTCGAACTCGGCGAAGATCGTCTCGTAGGGGCGGCCCACCGTGTGGGCCAGCACGTTCAGCCGGCCGCGGTGCGCCATGCCGATGACCACCTCCCGCGCCCCCTGCTGCGCCGCCAGCTCGATCACCAGGTCGAGCATCGGCACCAGCATATCCACGCCCACGATCGCGACCCGCTTCTGCCCCAGGTAGGCCTTGTGCAGGAAGCGCTCGAACGCCTCGACGTCAATCAGCCGCTGATACAGCCAGCGGGCCTCCTCGGTCTGCAGCGGCTGGCGGTGGTAGCCGGTCTCGATCATCTGGCGCAGCCAGACCCGCTCGGCGTGATTGGCGATGTGTTCCAGCTCGTAGGCCATGGTGCCGCAGTAGGCCTCGTGCAGCCGGGGCAGCGCCTCCGCAAGGCTCTGGCCCGGGGTCGAGATCCGGAGCACCGCGGTGGGGATCTTGGCCATCACCTCGTCGTTGAGGCCCAGCGGCGCCGGGTCCAGGGCGGGATCCCCGACGGGCTCGCTGCCCAGCGGATCGAGCCGGGCGGCGAGGTGGCCGTGGGTGCGGTGCGCCTTGATCAGCGCCATGGCGGCGGCGACGTGATACAGATCCGCCTGCGACTCCACCACCGGCACCGAGCCGCGGCTGGGACGCGCGGCGGGGGCGGCCGGCGGGGCGGTGGCGCCGGGGGCGGCTAGCCCGAGGCTGGCGAAGGCCTCGTCGTAGAACTTCTCCTCCCCCTGGAGCAGCAGGTCGAGGGTGCGGAGGAACTCCCCCGACTCGGCGCCCTGAATCACCCGATGGTCGTAGGTGCTGGTGACCGTCATGACCTTGGCGACGCCGAGCTCCCGCAGCCGGTCGTCGGAGACATCACTGAAGGCCGGGGGATAATCGATGGCCCCGACCGCGATGATGCTCCCCTGACCGGGCATGAGACGCGGCACCGACGCCACCGTCCCGAGCCCGCCCGGGTTGGTGAGCGTCATCGTCGCGCCGGCGAAGGCGTCCGGCAGCAGCTTGTTGCCCCGCGCCTTCTCGACCAGCGACTCGTAGACCTGGTGGAACTCGGCAAAGCTCTTCCGCGCCGCGTCATGGATCACCGGGACCACCAAGCCCCGGCTCCCGTCCTTCCGCTCCACGTCCACCGCGATGCCGAGGTTGACCCGGCCGCCGGGGAGCCTGTGCGGGGCGCCGTCCACCTCGAGGTAGACCGTGGTCAGGGCAGGGTGCCGATCGGCGGCCCGGACGATGGCGTACCCGATCAGGTGGGTGAAGGAGACCTTCTCGGCGCGGCCCGCGGCCCGCAGGGCGTTGTTGAGTTCCCGGCGCCGAGTCTCGAGTTGTGCCACCGCCAGTTCCCGGAAGCTGGTCGCGGTCGGGATGCCGCGGCTCTCGTTCATGTTGGCCACGCGGCGGGCCGCCGGGCCGGTGATCGGCACCGCGCCAGGGGGGGCCGCGGGGGACG
>JAEUJI010000174.1 GCA_016794805.1 Gemmatimonadota bacterium | reverse complement strand
GAAGGAGCGAGTCGCGGCCAGCACCGGGAGACTGAGCAGCAGCACCACCAGGAGCAGCCAGGCCACCGTGAAGGCGCGCCGTGGGGCGGCCGCGAAGTCCACTCCTCCCCGGGCCGGCGGGGGGAGGGCGCGGAAGCCGATGGCCCGGCTCAGCGAGCGGGACACCCGGATCAGCCCGAAGGCAAAGGGCAGGGCGATGGCGATGGCGGTGCCGAGGACGAGGGCATCGGCGACGCCGGCCGACACGCCGGTCCGGCTCGCCACCGCGGCGGCCGCGGCGCGGTGGCCCAGAGTCGTGGCGAGGATCAGCGCCCCGAGCAGCACGCCATCGAGGACGAGGAGGCCGGCCAGCCGGCGCTCCTTCGAGCGCTGAGCTCCCGCGGGCGCTGGCGCGCGCACCCGCGCCATCCAGGAGCCGTACAGTCCCACGAAGGTCTGCAGCCGCCGTGGCAGGTGCCGGTCCACGAACGACGCCACCGGCCCGGCCGAACGGATCAGCCAGGGGGTGCTGAGCGTGGTGATCGCCGACACCGCGACCGCCACGGGGTAGAGGAAGTCCCCCGTCGCCCCCGAGGAGAGCCCCACGCCGGCGATGATGAACGAGAACTCGCCGATCTGGGCCAGGCTCATCCCGGTCTGTACCGAGGTGCGGATGCCGTAGCCGGCGAGGAAGGCGCCGATGCTCACTGCCGCCACCTTCCCGACAATCACCAGGATGGTGAAGACCACCACGGCGCCCCAGTAGTCCAGCACCAGCGCCGGGTCGATGAGCATGCCAACCGACACGAAGAAGATGGCGGCGAAGACGTCCCGCACCGGCTGGATCAGCGGCTCGAGGACCTTTTCCTCTCCGGACTCCGCCATCAGCGATCCCACGAGGAAGGCCCCCAGGGCCACTGAGTACCCGAAGCTGAGCGCCAGGTAGGCGCCGCCGAAGCAGACGGCCACCGCGAGGATCAGGGTGGTCTCCGGCAGCCCCAGGCGCACCACCCACCGGGTGAGCCGCGGAATGAGCAGCAGCCCCACCACCAGCAGCCCGACGAGAAATGCGGCCAGGCGTCCCGCGGTCAGGGCCAGGTCTCGGGCGGTGAGGGCCCCGCCATCCGAGATGGCGGTGAGGACCGCCAGCAACAGGATGGCGATGAGATCCTCGATGATCAGCACCCCGAAGGCCACCTGCACGAACCGACCCCGGACGGCCTGTTCGCCGAACGCCTTCACGATGATCGTGGTACTCGAGATCGCGATCACGGCGCCGGCGTAGATGCTCTCCATGACGGTCCAGCCGAAGAGCTGTCCCACCAGGAAGCCGAGGGCCACCATGGTGGTCGTCTGCAGCACCGCGATCACCCCGGCGGTGGGACCCACCGCGAGCAGCTTCCGCAGGCTGAACTCCAGCCCCAGGGCGAACATCAGGAGGATGACGCCGAGCTCGGAGAGCGTGTGGACGATCTGCTCGTTGGCGAGCAGCGGGATCGGGACGTGCCGACCGACGATCATCCCTGCCAGGAGGTAGCCGAACACCACGGGCTGCCGCAGCCGCTGGAAGACGATGCTGGTCGCCGCCGCCACGCAGAGCACCAGCGCGAAGCTCCTGAGGAATTCGTGGCTCTCTGGCATTGGCTCGCGGGCTGGGGAATCCGACGGGGGGGGCATCCGCCCCCGGCGAACGGTCAGGTAACCCCTCGCCGGGGAGCATGTTATGTGGATGCCGGGGGGATCGGAACCCCAAGCGGGGAGCGGATCTGCGGGGCCCCGGGGGCTAAACCCGGGAAGCCGTTCATCCGAGACTACTGGCATGAGCTGCGAACACGGGAACCAACCTCCGGAAGCACCCCCGGCGGGGGGCGTGCCGGCATCTGCCGGCCTGCCCACCGCGCTCGTGGTGGACGATGATCCGGTGATCGCGGCGACCCTCAAGGCCGTTGTCGCCAAGGCGGGGTATGCGGTCCGGGTGGCCCGGGATGGATCGGAAGCCTGGCAGGCGGTGCAGGAGGCCCCCGCCTCGGTGGTGATCTCCGACTGGTACATGCCGGCGCTGGCTGGGCTGGAACTCTGCCAGCGGATCCGGGCCCGGCCGGACGAGGCCTATGTCTAGTTCCTCCGGATCACGGCGATGGGCGGCAAGGAGCAGTACGACCGGGGGATGGACGCCGGGGCGGATGACTTCATCACCAAGCCCCTCAACCTGGATGAGCTGCGCGCCCGGCTGCGGGTGGCCGCCCGGATCCTGGGGCTGCGGCGGGAGCTCAAGCGGCTCGAGGGCCTGCTGCCGATCTGCTCCTACTGCAAGCGGATCCAGGACGCCGCGGGCGAGTGGAACTCGCTCGAGGTGTACATCACCGAGCGCTCCGACGCCCGCTTCAGCCATGGCATCTGCGAACGCTGCTACGAGACGGTCATCCAGCCCCAGCTCGATTCGATGTCCCGCCGTCCCTGAGGGGGCCGCTTGGCTGAGGCTGGGGCGGTTGTTACCTTACCGCGCCGCGATGCACGCCGTTCGCCGGGACAGGTGTCCGAGTGGCTGAAGGAGCCGGTCTCGAAAACCGGTAAACCCGCAAGGGTTTCGAGGGTTCGAATCCCTCCCTGTCCGTGACCAGCTGAAATCCCGTGGGGGGAGTGCCATCCAGCCTCCCCCCACCGCTTTTTCGGGGCCGGCCGGCCATACTTCCCGCATGCACGCCCCCCTCCCGAGACCCCGACCGACGCTCGACCAGCTCCGCGGCGCCATGCTGGGGCTGGCCGTCGGCGATGCCGTGGGCGCCGTGGTCGAGGCCCTGCCGCCGGAGGCGGCCCGGAGCTACGTGGAGGGGGTGCTGCGTCCCGGGCGGATTCCGGCGCGGGGCCGCGAGTCCTTCCCGTTCGGGCAGGTGACGGACGACACCCAGCTGGCCCGTGAACTCCTGCTCTCCATCGGGGAGGACGGGGTCCTCGACCCCGGCGAATTTGCCGAGCGCCTCCTGAACCTCGTTACCTCAGGGGACCTGGTGGGTGGCGGCCCCGCCACCGTGACCGCCGCGCGCCGGCTGGCCCTGGGTCTCCCCTGGCGCGAGGCGGGGACGCCGGCGCCCTACGCGGGGAACGGCGCGGCCATGCGGGCCGCGCCGCTCGGGGTGCTCTACGGCCACGATTCACGCCTGCTCGCCGGTGTTGTCGCCGATCAGGCCCGGGTCACTCACCAGGATCCGCGCGCCGGGGCGGGAGCCCTGGCCATCGCCGTCGCGGCCGCGATCGCCGCCCGGCGCGACCCGGTCATGCCGGCGCAGTTCCTGGCGGAGGTCAGCGAGGCGGTGCAGGCGGTGCACGCGTCCACCGCGGCCGATCTCCTGGCCATCGCCGGCTGGGTGGAGCTGCCGCCGGTGGAGGCGCTGGCGGCGCTCCGGACACAGGGGCTCGAGCCCACCGCCGCCCAGGGGTGGCGGGGGATCTCCTCCCACGTCACCGCCAGCGTCGGCTGGAGCCTCTACGCCTTCCTGCAGTCGCCGGACGGGTACTGGGAGGCCATCTGTACCGCGGTTGCCGTGGGCGGGGATAGCGATACCCTCGCCGCCATGACCGGCGGGATCGCCGGGGCGCGGCTCGGCGCCGCGGCGGTGCCGATGCAGTATCGCGAGCGCCTGACGGATCGGGGCCGCTGGTCGGCGGCGGAGCTCCTCGATCTCGCCGCCACGGTGCACCGCCGGGTGGGACACGGGATTCCCTGAAACCGACCGAGGCCACCCGGAACGGTCCCGGATGGCCTCGATGCCCGCGTCGTGCCTGGCGGGTGGGTTACTGCAGGTTGCCCCGCAGCTTGGCGATGTCGAGCATCGGGACCCCGCCCTCGGTGGGCACCAGGATCACCAGGTTGTTCGAGCCCTTCATGTCGTGCAGTACCT
>JAEUJI010000142.1 GCA_016794805.1 Gemmatimonadota bacterium | reverse complement strand
CGCGCCGTTGGGCCCGAGCAGCGCGAAGATCTCCCCCGTGGCGACTTCGAGATCGATCCCCGCCACCGCCTGGATGGCCGGCGGGCCCGGAAAGGTCTTGGTGAGCCCGGCGATCACGAGGGCGGGGGGCACGGGCTCAGGCGCGGACGCGCCGCTCCGCCAGGTACGCCTCCCGGCCACGGACGACGGCGTCCACCAGCGGCGCCGGGCTGAAGCGGACAGGATCGGTGCAGGGGAGGCCCGTCTCGCGGCTCGCCGCGTCGCAGGCCGCCCGGGCCTCCGCCTCGGTCAGGTCGAAGGTATTGAGCGCGATCCCGAGCGTCGTCGTGGGGTGGACGAAGCCGGCGACCGTCTCGTACAGCCGCACGTACTCCGACAGCGGCGGGATCTTGAGCCAGGAGGCCTGGCGGTAGTCCCCGATATACTCGCGGGTCGCCTGGTGGCAGAGAATGAGCGCATCCGGGCAGGCGCCGTGGAGCAGGCCGCAGGTGACCCCGGAGTAGCCGGGGTGGTTGAGGCTCCCCTGCCCCTCCACCAGCACGATATCCGCGTCCTTGCTCCCTTCCAGCACCAGCCACTCCGCGGCGCCGGCGATGAAGTCCGCCACCACCGCGTCCACCGCGATGCCCCACCCTTCGATCATGATCCCGGTCTGTCCGGTGGCCACGAAGCGGGTGCGGAGCTGGCGGGCGTTCAGGTCCTTCACGATCTGGAGCTGGCTTGTCATCTTGCCGACGTTGCAGTCGGTGCCCACCGTGAGGATGACGTACGGCTCCACCTCCTTGGCCCTGCCGGAGGCCACCGGCAGGCTGGCCGGCGGGCGGCGCAGGTCGTGGATGGTGCGGCCGCGCGCCCTGGCCCGGGCGGCGAGGGCCGGCTCATCGCTGAGGAAGGTGTGCAGCCCGCTCCAGAGGTCGCAGCCGGCGTCCAGCGCCTCGAGCAGCCAGTCACGCCACTCGTCGGGCAGCCGGCCCCCCATGGGGGCGATCCCGATGAGCACCTGGTCCGGCTTCCGGGCCAGTCCCTCCCGCATGGACCCGACGATCGGAATGGCGCCGCCGAAGCCGAGCACCTGCTGCACCGTCTGGCCCGCCGAGGCGCGGTCCACCACGGCCGCGATGCGGTCGGGGAGGTAGCGGATGACGGAGTTGGCGGTCTTGGAGGTGAGCGGGCCGAATTCGCCATCGGCCAGGATCAGGAAGCGGGTGCCGTGCATGGGGCGCCGGGGTCCGGGGGTGCGGGAAACGGGGAGTGGCCTCTTGGAAACGGTGGGTAAGGTACACAGGCCCGCGTCGGGGCGAAACAGGGTGAAACGACGACGGGGCCCGCCGTGCCGGCGAGCCCCGTCCGTGTCCCGCGCCCCGTTGCCCGGGGCTACTTCTTCTCGTCCTCGTCCTCCACCACCTCCGCCTCCACCGTCTCCCCGGCACCCTTGCCGATCTGCTTGGCGGGCCCGCCACTGCCGGCGCCGAGGACGCCCATCTTGGCCTTGAGTTCGAGCAGCTGCTGGTCCGGGGCGCCCTTGTACTCCAGCGCCTGGAACTGCTGCGCCAGGCTGTCTCCCTCGAACTCGTTCTGCAATTCGGCGGCGGCGATGGCCTTCCGCTCCTGCTGCTCGATCTTCTCGGTCATCCGCTCGAACGACTCGAAGGCGGACTTGTCCGACATCCCCGACATCGTCTCCTGGATGCGCTGCTGGGCCTCGGCCCGCCGCGCCCGGGCGATCAGGATGTTCTTCTTCCGCTTGGCTTCCTCGATCTTGTCGTTGAGCGAGCGCAGCGAACCCTTGAGGTTCTCGGTCTCGGCCTTGTGCTTGACCCAGGTCTCGTGCAGCTGCTGGGCCCCCTGCATGGCCTCGTTGTAGCGCATCAGCGCCTGCTTGGCGAGGTCGTCCCTGCCCTCCTGCACGGCGAGCATGGCGCGGCGCTCCCAGTCCTCCGCCTGCTTCCGCATGGCTTCGGCATCGGCCTGGAGCTTCTTCTCGTCCGCGATGGCGGAAGCCACCTGCTGCTTTGCCTTGGCCAGCTGGCCCTTCATGTCCGTGATCAGCTGGTTGAGCATCTTCTCGGGATTCTCGGCCCGGGAGATGAGGTCGTTGATGTTCGACCGAAGCAGGGTGGACAGACGGTCAAAGATCCCCATGCGGTGTCACTCCCGGTACGGCGCCAGCGCGCCGAGATGCGTGGCCAGGGCGAGCGTCAGGGAATCGAAGCTCGCCTCGAATTCGGTGAAGTCCAGGTTTTCCAGCTCGAGCGTGTCCACCAGCACCACCCGGTCGCCCTCGAGGCCGTAGGCGCCGTGCACCAGGTCGCGGGCGTTGTAGCCGAGCAGCTCGCGGCAGAGTTCGGCCTGCCCGCGGGATCACGACCGGCGGAGCGAAGTGCACCACGACCTCCGCGCCGGCGGTGGTCCGGACCACCCAGATGCCCGGCTGCAGCTCCCGGATTTCGGCGGAGCCGCTGTCCAGCCGGTAGAGGAACCCCTCGATGTCTTCCTTGCTGCGCATCAGCCGCCTCCTTGGGCGGGGCGAGAGCACCCCTGGGACAATCTAATCAGCCCGGCCGCGCCCGGGCCGAAGCCCCCGCGCCGCCGCCGCCTCCCGGAGCAGGCGCTCTACCCGGGTCACCCGCCCCTCGAGCTCGGCGAGGTCCGCCATGAGCTGCCCCTGGGCCTGCGGCGTGCGCGCCTCGATCCAGCGCGCCACCGCCTTGCCGATGGGCCCCATGAACAGGGCCCACGAGGCCGTGGCCCCGGCGCCAAGCAGGAGGACGACGACCACCGCTTGCATCGCCCCTCCGGCTCAACCGCCGGCCAGGCGCGCCTGGTCCCGCTCGCGCACCTGGGTCAGCAGCCGTTCGGTGAACTCCAGCCGCTCTTCCAGCTCATACACCCGCTGCGCCACCTGCTGCAGCTCGTCCACCCGGTCCTCCAGTTCGGCCAGCCGCCCGGGTTCCGGGCTGCCGCCGGCGGCCATCGCCTGCTTGCGGCGCCACCCCAGGACGGCGAGCGAGCCGGTGAGCACGGAGCCGATGGCCACGTCCTTCATGAAGCCGCCGAACATCCCGTCCGCGGCTACGGCGAGCACGATGGTGACCGCGCCCTGCACCACGACGTCGAACCAATCGAGGCCCAGGATCTTCACGCTCACGGCGCACCAGCCTTCCCCGGAATCCGTTCCGGCTCCCGCTGCTGGGCCAGGAGCCGCTCCGCAAAGTCGAGCCGCCCCTCCAGCTCCGCGATCCGTTCCTGCCCCTGCTGCAGCTCGTCGAGCCGCGCGTACACTTCCCCCAGCTCCTGCCTCAGGGCGGCCGTCCCGGCGGAACCCTCCAGCCGGCGGGCGTAGGCCCGGGCGATCGGGTACAACACCGCGCTGACGAACGCCGACACCATCACGAGGACGATCCCGAGCGTCTTCGCTGCCTCCGGACTCATCGCCACGGCCAGTGCCATCAGGCTCATCTCGCGTCCCCCGCGCCCAGGCCGGGGGCTTCCCGCTGCCGCGCCAGCATCCGCTCGGCGAAGTCCACCCGCTCTTCCAGTTCCAGCACCCGGCCCTGCTGCGCCTCCAGCTCGGCGAGCCGGTCCTCCAGCACGGCCAGCCGCTCGGCCTGGGCCTCGCCGGTCGTGACCGGCGGGGCGTTCCGCAGCGCCCGCTGCCGGCGCCACGCCAGCACGACGAGTGACACGGCGGCGCCGCTCGCCGCGCCGAATTCCTCCATCGGGGTCATCATCGAGGACAGCATCACCATGACTGCGACCGTAACCCCTGCATGGATCGCCAGGTCCAGGAAGTCGAGGCCGACGTACTTCTTGATCATCGCCCCTCCGGGCTCGCGGGGATCCGCGCCACGTCCGGCCGCTGGGCCAGCATCCGTTCCGCGAAATCGAGCCGCTCCTCGAGTTCCGCCACCCGCTGCGCCTGATGCTCCAGCGTCCCGAGACGGCCCTCCACGTCCCCGAGGTCCGCGGGGCCGGGGTCCCGCCCTTCGATCCGCCGCGCGATGGCCCGGCCGATGGGCCCGAGCGCCACGAAGGCGATGATCCCCGTGATCGCCAGGATCGTGGCGAGGTTCTCGATCAGCAGGCGGCTCATGACGGGCTCACCCATCACTCCCCCCGCGGGAGGCGTGCGGCCTCCGCGCTCTGGGCCAGCATCCGTTCCGCGAAGTCGAGCCGCTCCTCGAGTTCCGCCACCCGCTGCTGCAGCTCCTCGCCACCGGCCACCCGGGCCTGGAGGTCCTCGAGTTCATGCCGGAGGCTCTCATCTCCCTCCGTCCGGCGACCCTCGAGCCGCCGCGTCACCACCCCGACCAGCGCGATGACGGCGTATACCCCCGCGCCGGCCATGCCCATCGCGGTGAAGATGCCGAAAATCTTGAGGACGTCGTCCATTACTGGCTCCCGGGCAGCCGCTCCGCCTCGCGCCGCTGGGATAGCAGCCGCTCGGCGAAGTCCACCCGCTCCTCCAGCTCCATCACCCGGTGCTGCATAGCCTCGAGCTCCGCCATCCGCTGCCGCAGGTTCTCGACGTCCGCCGCCAGCGCGGGGTCACCGGCGGCACCACGCCCCTCCAGCCGCCGCCCTACAGCCCGCATCAGCGGGTAGAGCACCACCGCGCAGGCCGCGAAGAAGCCGAGGACGATCAGCAGCGTCACCGGCGGGGGCAATGTCACCCACGGTGGCGGGAAGAAATCCGGCCCCTGCACTACCACCTGAGGCAGCGGCGGCGGGGTCGGGGGGGCTGGCACATCGACGACCTGCAGCATCATCCACTCCCGGGGAGCTGACCCGCCTCGCGGGACCGCGCGAGCAAGCGCTCCGTGAAATCCATCCGCTCCTGCAGGTCGGAAACCTCGCCCCGCAACCGGTCCAGCTCTTCCACCAGGCCGGGATCGAGCGGCGGCTGGGCGCCGACCCCACGAATCCGGTCGGCGATCGCGTGCCCGATCTCCGTCCTGGAGAGCAGGAACAGCATGCCGCCGCCGAAGAAGATCAGGATGAAGAGCACGCCTTCCATCAGTCCGCTCCCGGGAGTTGGCCCTCTTCCCGCCTCTGCGCCAGCAACCGCTCCGTGAAATCGACCCGCTCATGCAGCTCCGACAGCTCCCCGCGCACCCGCTCCAGCTCCTCGAACACGGCCGGGTCGGTTTCGGGTGCGGCGCCGCCGCGGATCCGGTCGGCAATGGCCCGCCCCACGGGGCTGAAGGAGATCGCAATCAGCGTCCCGCCGCCGAAGATCAGGATGAGCGCGAGGATGTCTTCCATCAGTGCACGTCCTCCCGTTCGGCCTGGCCCCGGGTGAGCAACCGCTCGGTGAAGTCGAGCCGCTCCTGGGTCTCGGTCAGCTGCTGCTGCATGGCATCCACCTGGTCCCGGAGCGCCACCAGCTCTTCTTCGACCCGCTGCGGGATGCTGCCGGCCTGGCTCTGGGCCCGAGCCCGGAGCCCCTGGACAACGGCCCAGCAGATCATGCCGGTGGTGAGCAGCCCGGTGAGCATCCCGCCAAGGGCGACGACCGCCTGTCCCGGATCCATGGCTTCACCCTCTCGGCAGCTGTTCCGGCGCCCGGTGCTGCGCCAGCATTCGCTCGGTGAAATCGAGGCGCTCATGGGTCTCGGCCAGCTGGGCCCGGAGCTGTTCGACTTCGAGCGCCAGTTCCTCCACCCGGTGACCAACCTCATCTCCCGATCCAGGCCCGGACCCGATCCGCCGGGCAAAGGCCTGGGTGATCGGGCCCAGGATCTTCACCGCGGTCCACCCCATGATGCCGAGAATAGGAATCACGCCGACCATGATCGCGACCAGTTGCCCGACACTCGGTCCGCTGTCCACCGCCTGGACCAGCAGCATGCCGCACCGCCTTGGATGACCCCGTGGTGCCCCTTCGCGCCGGAAGGGGATGAACCCTGTACGGGCCTACGTTTCAGGATGTTTCGTTACGTCTGTGCCCTAAAGTCGGGCCCGGAACCGCTATTCGCCCTTCCGTCGGAGCTGTACCAGGCGCTCCTTGGCGAGCTTGCGGCCCGTCGGAGTCGCGGCCAGCCCGCCCCCGGCGGTTTCCCGGTACCGGACATCCATCGTCCGCCCGATCTCCCCCATGGTGTCGATCACCTCGTCCACCGGGATCGGGAACCGGATGCCCGCCAGCGCCATCTCGATCCCAGCCAGGGCGATGGCGCCACCGGTCGCGTTGCGGTACACGCAGGGAACCTCGACCAGGCCCCCCAGGGGGTCGCAAACCAGACCCAGCGTCCCCTGCATGGTGAGCGCGACGGCATGCGCCGCCACGGTCGGCGATCCACCCAGCATCTCCACCCCGGCCCCGGCAGCCATTCCGGCCGCGGCGCCGGTTTCCGCCTGGCAGCCACCCTCCGCGCCGGACAAGGAGGCCCGGTGCGCGACCACCGCCCCGATCAGTCCCGCGGTCGCGAGGGCGCGCACCAGGACGGCGTCGGGCACCGGCCGGAGCTTCGCGATGCCGAGCAGGACCCCCGGCAACACTCCCGCCCCGCCCGCGGTGGGCGCCGCCACGATCACGCCCATGGCCGCGTTGACCTCCTGCACCGCGAGGGCGGCGGCCAGCACCTCGGTGAAGACCGTCCCCGCCAGCGGGCCGACCGGCCGGGTGAGCCTGGCGGCGTCGCCGCCCACGAGGCCGCTCACGCTGCGCAGGTCCCCGGGGAGCCCCCGTTCCACCGCACCGCGCATCACGGCCAGCGCGCGGGTGAGGCCGCGTTCGACCTCGTCCCGGGTCCGGAGCCCCCCTTCCGCCTCCAGCCGGAGCCCCAGTTCCCCCAGCGAAATCCCGTCCTTTTCCGCCCGCTCGACCAGCTCCCCGAGGGATTCGAACATCAGGCGATCCTCGGCAGCGCGCGCAGGTGGCTCACTGCCGGGAGGGCGCGGATGACCCCGAGGGTCTCGGGGCTGGGGGACTGGTCCAGCTCGTAGATATGGATGGCCGCGCCGCCCTTCTGGCGCCGCGAGACCTTGATGGTGGCGATGTTCTCTCCCTGCCGCGCCAGCGCGGTGGTGACGGCGGAGACGATGCCCGGAACATCCTGGGCCACGAAGACAAGCGTGGGCAGGGCGCCGTTCACCTCCACCGCGAAACCGTCAATCTCATTGATCATGATCCGCCCGGCGCCGAGGGACGCCCCGGTGACCACCGCCTGGTGTTCCTCCCGGCGCAGGGTGATGCGGGTGGTGTTGGGGTGGTGCTCCCCCCGCAGCTTGGTGTTGCTGAATTTGAGCCGCAGCCCCGCGGCCTCGGCCAGTTCCAGGCTGTCCCGCAGGCGCTCGTCGTCGGGGAAGAAGCCCAGCAGTCCTCCGGCAATGGCCCGGTCGGTGCCGTGGCCGGTGCCGGTCCGGGCGAAGGAGCCGTGCAGCTCCACCTCAGCCGACTCCGGCTGCCCCCCGACGAGGCCGCGCGCGAAGAGCCCGATCCGGCAGGCGCCGGCGGTATGTGACGACGAGGGCCCGACCATGACCGGGCCGATGATATCAAGCAGGGAGATCATGCAGGGAACTTAGGGCCGCGCCTAGAGGAGTTCCACTTCCCGGATCGAACCGAGGCTCATGGCGATCTCGATGCTCTCGTCCCCCAGGGGGTGGAGGTAGACCTCATGGGCGGCGACGTGAGAGTCCACCGTCGTGGGAATCCCGCGCACCTCCTGCCGGTCGGCGGTCACGATCCGGACGGCCCGCTCGTGGCTCCCGGCGTAGCCGAGGACGGCGACGATCTGCTCGTAGGTCATGGCGGACCTCCGGGGTGAGGGGATACCGCCAATGTACGTGGTGGGGGGTGGGCCGCAATCGGCGGCCCCGGAGCGGAGGGCGGATCAGCCGGTGGAGGGGCCGAACCCCATGAACTAGCCGCTGAGGATGACAACTGCCCCCGCCCCGCCATCGTCGCCGGGCGGGCGCGGGGGAGGCGGTTCGGGGAACGTCACGCTGCCGAAGACCTGGGCTGATCGCAGGTACGCTTCCAGTGCGCTCAGCATCCCCTCAAGTTCCTCAGTACCCTTCCGCAGGGCATAGCGGTAGAGCCAGCGATACCAGGCCAGGGAGGCTGCGCCGAGGGTGGCGGCGCCGGCGATGCCGGGCAGGAAGGCCAGGGTCCCCAGCGCCAGCGCGCTGATCCCGGCGGCTGTGCCCACCACCGCGCCGGCCGTGCCGAGGGTCCCCGCGATCCACTGATCCGCCTGCAGGTTCTTCTTGAGACCGGAGCGGAGGTCGCCGTAGATCGTGACCTCGCAGCCGCCCCCGCCAGGCAGCGGCCTAAGGGTCACGTTGAGCTGGAACAGTTCAAGCTGGTACATCCGGTAGGTGAAGGGGGTGTACATCTCGGTCGAGCCGGCAACCATCGTCTTCATCATGTTGGGCACGCTGAAGACCAGCACGCCGCCGTCCAGCGGGTGCCCGCCGACGGTGTCCCGCAGGCCCAGCAGGTACGGCCGCCCCGGGAAGATGCGCCCCACCGCCTCCAGGACGGTGCGCGGGCTGCCGCGAATCACCCGCGAGACGGAGATGCTCCGTTCGCTGGTGCCGAGCAGCCGAGTCGTCATCCGGTCCTTCCAGCTGCCGGTGGCGGCGGCGGGCATGGAGGCCGCAACGGGCTGCTCCGCCAGCGCCAGGGCCACGAACTCGGGCGCGATGCCGACTTCCTTCGCGGCCGCCTCGACGTCCCGCAACCGGTAGCCGCCGGTGGGGAGCGCCGAGGTGATGGTGGTGAGGCCGGTGCCATCCCGGGAGCGCTGCTCCAGCCGGGTGGCCGCCTCCGCCTGCAGCTGGGCCGCCCGCAGCCAGATCGCCTCCGCCTGGCTGGTGGCGATGACCCGGTCCGGCTCGCCCGGCCCGGTGCGCGTGGCCGACCGCTCCAGGGCCAGCTCCAGCGCCTCCGCCAGTGCCTCGCCGGTGGGGTAGCGCTCGTCGGGCTCCTTGCGGAGGCAGCGGTCGATCACTTCCACCAGTGGCGCCGGCACCTGGGGGGCCACGGCGCCGAGCGACGGGGCCGTCCGGGACGAGACCGCGAGCAGCACGGCGGCGGGGTTGTCCCCCTCGAAGGGAAGCCGCCCCGACAACGCCTGGAACCCGGCGACCCCCAGGGAGTAGAGGTCGCTGCGGCCATCGAGCGGCAGGCCGTTGGCCTGTTCCGGGCTCATGTAGTGCACCGTGCCGACCACCTCCCCCGCCTGGGTCAGGGACGAGGCGTGACTGTCGCGCGCGATCCCGAAATCGGTGAGCACCGCGCGGCCCGATCCCCGCTCGATCATGATGTTGGCGGCCTTGATGTCCCGGTGCACCACGCCGCGCAGGTGGGCGTAGGCCAGGGCCCACGCAGATTCCCGCAGCAGCCGTACTACTTCGGCCGGCGGCAGCGGCCCCCGGTCCCGGACCCGCTCGGCGAGGTTCTCCCCCTCGATGAACGCCATGACGAAGTAGGCGCAGCAGTTGGCCTCCTCCGCCCGGTAGATCGGTACGATGTGGGGATGGGACAGCTGGGCGGCGGTGCGCGCCTCGCGCAGGAACCGCTCCCGGATGGTGGCGTCGCCGGTCAGGTGGGGTGGCAGCACCTTGATGGCGACCGGCCGGTCCAGCCGGGTCTCCCGGGCAAGGTACACCACCCCCATCCCGCCGCGACCGAGCTCCCGCTCGATGGCGTAGGTGCCGGCGAGCAGCGGCTCGAGGGCGGCGCGGACGGGGTCGGTCATCGGCTCAGTTGGTGAGCGGGCCGGGCGGCGCCTGCGGCTGGGCGCGCGGCGGGCCCAGCGTCTCGTCGATGAAGTTGGTAAGCATCGTGCGCAGGTGCAGCGTGGTGTTGCCGCCCCCGATGCCATGATTCCGGTTGGGGTAGGCCATGAACTCGAACTGCTTGTTGGCCGCCACCAGGCGGTTGACCATCGCCTCGCTGTTCTGGTAGTGCACGTTGTCGTCGCCGGTGCCATGCACCAGCAGCAGCCGCCCGCGCATGCGGTCGGCGTAGGTCAGCGGGCTGCCGGCATCGTACCCCGCCTGGTTTTCCTGGGGCAGGCCGTTGTAGCGCTCGGTGTAGATATTGTCGTAGAACTTCCAGTGAGTTACCGGCGCCACGGCGATGGCCATCGCGTACACGTCGGGGGCCTGCAGCAGCCCGTTCAGGCTCATGAACCCGCCATAGCTCCAGCCGAAGACGCCCACCCGGGTCGAGTCCACGTAGCTCCAGCGCCCGATCGCCCGGGCGGCGCTGGCCTGGTCCTGGGTCTCGATCACGCCGAGGCGGCGGTACACGATCTTCCGCCAGGCGCGGCCCCGCATCCCGGTGCCGCGGTTGTCGATGCTCGCGACCAGGTAGCCCTTCTGGGTCAGCAGCAGGTTCCAGAGGTAGTTGGCCCCGCCCCAGCTGTCGAGCACGGTCTGCGACCCGGGCCCGCCGTAGTTGGTGAAGAAGATCGGGTACTTCCGGTCAGGGCTCCAGTCGGCCGGCTTCATGATCCAGCCGTTGAGCGCCACCCCATCGCCAATATCCACCTGGAAGAACTCCGCGGGTCCCCGCTGCAGCGCCTCCACCCGCGCCTTGAGCTGGGTGTTCGCCACCAGGGTCCGGAGCACGCGGTGTTCCGGCAGCCGCACCAGTTCGGTGACCGGCGGAGTGCCGAACTTCGAGTAGGTGTGCAGCGCCACCCGCGCGTTCGGGGCGATGTTGTAGCCGTGCAGCCCTGCCGCCGCGGCCGGAGACACCTGCTCCGGCGCGCCGGATCCGTCCAGCCGGGTGCGGTAGAGGTAGCGCTGCGTCGGGTTGGCGGGGGAGGCGATGTAGTAGAGCCACCCGCCGGGGACATCCACCGCGGACACGGTGGCGACGTCGAAGGCCCCGGGGGTAAGCAGGTCCACTTTCGCACCGTCGCGGGAGACCCGGTACACGTGACGCCAGCCGTCGCGCTCGCTCTCCCAGAGGAAGCTCCGGCCGCCGTCCAGCCAGGTGACCTCATCCACCACGTCCACCCAGGCGCTGTCGCGCTCCACCAGCACCGGCCGCACCGCGCCGGAGCGGCGGGCGCCAAGGAATACGGTGTTGGTGTTCTGCAGCCGGTTGAGCTGCTGGATGACCACCTCGTCGCTCGATTCGGCCCATTCCATCCGCGCCAGGTAGTGGTTGCGGGGGTCGCCCGGAACCTGGAACCAGGTGATCCGCCCGCCGGCCGCCGGCACCACCCCGGCCCGGGCGGCGGAATTCGACTCCCCCGCCTTGGGATACTGGATCGGGACCGCCTGGGCGTACAGGCTGTCGGTGGTATTGATCAGGGTGAAGTTGCGGACGCTGTCGGCATTCAGTTGCCAGAAGGCGATGGTCCGGCCGTCCGGGCTCCAGCGCCAGCCGTCCCGCAGGTCGAGTTCCTCCTCGTACACCCAGTCAAAGGTCCCGTTGATGATGGTGCGGGAGCCGTCGCGGGTGAGCTGCACGATCCGGCCTGACGCCAGGTCCTCGACGTAGAGGTTGTTTTCCCGCACGTACCCGACCCGGCGCCCCTCGGGGGCGAACTTGGCGAACATCAGCGTGGAGGCCTTGGCCCGCGCGCCGCCGAGCTTCCGCAGGCGGCCGGTGCGGAGGTCGAGCGCCCAGTAGTCCCCCCGGGTGTTCTGCCGCCACACCGGCTGGGAGTTGGTAAAGACCAGGAGCTGCTGTTCGTCCGCGGACCAGACGTAGTTCTCCACCGTCAGCGGCAGCGTGTCGCCGGCGGGGATCAGGCGGGTGGCGGGCACCAGCACCGTCCGGGTGCCGGTCTCCACGTCGTACCGAACCAGGTCCTGGCCCCCCTTGCCTTCCTGCGAGCGCTCGAGCGTGGTGTACGCCGTGCCGCCGGAGAGCCAGCGCGCGGGGCCGAAGAACTCGGGCCGGAAATCGGTGGAGGCGTAGATCCGCTCCAGGGAGAGCAGGCTGGGATCGGCCGCCTGGGCGGTGACTGGCCCGGCGAGCGCCAGCAGCAGCGGGAGCGACCGGGGCAAGCGGCGGGCAATGGTCAGCAGGTGCACGACATCCTCGCGGCGTGGGGGCGGCGGCCCCTCGGGTTCAAGGTTACGGCTTGGCTTCCGCGACCGCCCGCGTGCCGGGGACGATGTCCATCTCGGCCAGCAGGGGGTCGTTGGACGTGTTCATCAGGTGGATCAGGACTTCGAGGGAACTCACCTCGACGCCGGTCTCCCGGACCCCGGGGCTGCCGCTCTGGCGATAGCGCTCCCGGAAGGCCTCGAGGTCCCGCAGGCTCAGGAAGGCGGGCACCGAAGTGCGGCCACCGAGGTTCAGGGTGAGGTACCCGCCGTCTGCGGTCTTGGCCAGGAACACCGGGACGCCCGGCACCTCCGCCGGCTTTCCCTGGGAGGCCAGCAGTTGACGCGCCGCAGTGACCTCGGCGGGGTCGGGGACGTAGGTGTACTGCACCCCCTGGCCCGCGCCGAGCATGCGGAGCGCGTTGCCCAGGGAGGCGGCCCGGATCACGACCCGGCGCGCGATCTCGGGACGGCTCTGTCGAAGGTTGGCGACAAAGGACACCGCGCCCGCCTTCCGCAGGAAGAGCCCGACGACCGGCTTCCCGCCATCGGGCGGCGTCGCCACCACCGGGGTCCCGGCAGAGTCCATGGGGATGAAGACCGGAACGTCCCGCAGCACGGCATTGGCACGGTCGGCGGAGACCGGGCCCTGCGCGGCGGCGGGGCCGGCGAGGAGGCACGCCAGCGCGAGGCCGGCGATCAGGCGGAAGGATGCAAGGGTCATGGCGTTCCCGACAGGGCCCGGCGCAGGAAGGCGCCGGTGTAACTGGCGGGGACCTGCGCCACCGCCTCCGGCGTGCCCGCGGCGACGATCGTCCCCCCCAGGTCCCCGCCATCCGGGCCCAGGTCGATGATCCAGTCGGCCGTCTTGATCACGTCCAGGTTGTGTTCGATCACCAGCACGCTGTTGCCCTTGTCCACCAGCCGGTGCAGCACCTCGAGCAGCAGGCGGACATCCTCGAAATGCAGGCCCGTCGTCGGCTCATCTAGAATGTAGAGGGTCCGGCCGGTGTCCCGCTTGGCGAGCTCGGTGGCCAGCTTCACCCGCTGGGCCTCACCGCCGGAGAGCGTGGTCGCCGCCTGTCCCAGGTGGATGTACCCAAGGCCTACGTCATTGAGGAGTTCGAGTTTCTCCGCGATCCGCCGCTGCGCGGCGAAGAACTCGAGCCCGTCGCCCACCGTGAGGTCCAGCACCTCCGCGATGCTCCGGCCGCGGTAGCGGACCTCCAGCGTCTCCCGGTTGTAGCGCTTCCCCTTGCAGACCTCGCAGGGGACGTACACGTCGGGGAGGAAGTGCATCTCGATCTTGACCAGCCCGTCGCCCTCGCAGGCCTCGCAGCGGCCGCCCTTCACGTTGAACGAGAAGCGGCCCGGACCGTACCCCCGGAGCTTGGCCTCGGGGAGCTGGGTGAACAGCTCGCGGATCGGGGTGAAGAGCCCGGTGTACGTCGCCGGGTTGCTGCGCGGGGTGCGCCCGATGGGGCTCTGGTCGATGTCGATGACCTTGTCGACCTGCTCCAGCCCGTCGATCCCCGCGTGCTGCCCCGGGATCACCTTGGCGCGGTAGAAGTGCCGCGCCAGGGCCTGGTACAGGATGTCGGTCACCAGCGTGGACTTGCCCGAGCCGGAGACCCCGGTCACCGCCACGAAGCGGCCCAGCGGGATCTCCACGGTCAGGTTCTTCAGGTTGTTGGCCCGGGCCCCGCGGACCCGGAGCCGCTGCGCCGGCGGGCCGGTGCGGCGCGCGGGCGGAATCGGGATGCGGAGCTCGTTCCGCAGGTAGCGGCCGGTGAGGGAGGTCGGGTGCCGGAGCACGTCGTCCACCGTCCCTTCCACCACGACCTCGCCGCCGAAGCGCCCGGCCCGGGGGCCGAGATCCACCACGTGGTCCGCGGCCCGCACGGTGTCCTCGTCGTGCTCCACGACGATGACCGTGTTGCCCAGGTCCCGGAGGTCCCGGAGCGTGGCGAGCAGCCGTTCATTGTCGCGCTGGTGCAGCCCGATGCTCGGTTCGTCGAGGACGTACAGCACCCCGGTCAGGCGGCTGCCGATCTGCGTGGCGAGCCGGATCCGCTGGGCCTCCCCGCCGGAGAGCGACCCCGCCGAGCGGCCGAGCGTCAGGTAGTCCAGGCCGACATCCCGCAGGAAGCGCAGCCGGTCGCTCACTTCCTTGAGGATGGGCCCGGCGATCTCCGCGTCGAGGCCGCCGCGAGTCCCCTTCCCGACCGGCAGCCCGGCGAAGAAGTCGTAGGCCCGGGATACCGGCAGGTCCACGACGTCGCCGATCCCCTTCCCGCCCACGTGCACCGCCAGCGACTCCGGCTTGAGCCGCTTGCCGCCACAGGCGCGGCACGGCTCCTCCACCATGAACTGCTCCAGCTGGGTGCGCACCGCGTCGCTGGAGCTCTCGCGATAGCGGCGGGAGACGTTGGCGAGGATGCCCTCCCACTCACTCTCGTAGTCATCCCGGCTCCGGGCGCCCTCGATGGCGTACTTGAGCTTCTTCCCCGGGGCACCGTGGAGCAGCGCCTGCTTCGCGGCCGCGCTGTGGGCCCGCCAGGGCGCCGCCAGGTCGAACTTGAAGGTCCTGGCGAGGGTGGGCAGCACCACCTTTCGCAGGTAGCCGGTCGGTTCACCCCACGGCAGCACCACGCCTTCGAGGATGGAAATGCTGCCGTCGCCCAGGATCAGCTCGGCATTGACTTCACGGCGCAGCCCGACGCCGTGACATTCCGCGCACGCGCCGAAGGGCGAATTGAACGAGAACTGCCGCGGCTCCAGCTCGGGAAGCGACAGCCCGCAGCTCGGGCAGGCGAACCGTTCGGAGAACGTGACCGCCCGCC
>JAEUJI010000128.1 GCA_016794805.1 Gemmatimonadota bacterium | reverse complement strand
TGCTCGGCTGGGGGCTCGCGATCCTCCTGCTCCTGCCGCACGCCACCCTGGTGCTGCTGTCGTTCGTGCCGGTGGGCACCTGGACCATCGAGACCTTCCCGCCGGCGTACACCGTGGCCAATTACATCGCGCTGGCCACCGATCCCGGCCGGCTCCGCCCGCTAGGCAACAGCCTCTGGATGGCCACGCTCGCGACGGTCGTGGCGCTGGGGCTCGCGGTGGCGGCGGGGCTGCTGACGGTGCGGCGGCCCCGGGCCGGCGCGGCGCTGATCGAGCGGCTGCTCGCGGTGCCGTGGCTGGTGCCGGGGACGGTCTTCGCGGTGGCGCTGGCGACGGCCTTCAGCGTGCACCAGCCGCTGCTCGGGCGGGTGGTGCTGGTGGGAACGTTGTGGATCCTGCCCATGGCTTACGTCATCCGGAACCTCCCCATCACCAGCCGCGCCGTCCTCGCCGGGTTCCGCGGGCTGGACCCGGCGCTGGATGAGGCGGCCGCCTCCCTCGGGGCGGGGCGGGGGCGGCGGCTGGCGCGGGTGACGCTGCCGCTGCTCCGGCCGGCGCTCGCGGCGGGGGCCACGCTCGCGTTCGTGACCGCGCTCGGCGACTTCGTCACTTCCATCATCCTCTACACGTACGACACCCGGCCCCTCTCGCTGGAAATCCTCTCCAGCCTGCGCCAGGGCGATGTCGGCATCGCGTCGGCCTACGGCGTCTTTCTCATGATCCTCTCCGGGCTGGTCTTCGCGCTCGGGAGCGAACGGAAGGCGGTAACCCGGTGAACCCCAACCGCGCCCTGCCGAGCCAGTTCCGGCAGCTCTCGGTGCTCATCGGCGTGAACCTGGTGGACATGATCGGCCTGATGCTGGTGCTGCCGATCCTCCCCTTCTACGCCAGCGACCTGGGCGCCAGCCCCGAACGGATCGGCTGGCTCATCGCCGCCTTCTCCATCGCCCAGCTGGTCGCGGCGCCGTTCTGGGGCCGGCTCTCGGACCGCTACGGCCGCCGCCCGGTGCTGGTCATCGGGCTCCTCGCCTCCGCCATCGCCTACGTGGTCTTCGCCTATTCCACCTCAGTGTGGATGCTGTTCATCTCCCGGCTGGTGCAGGGGGCGGGGGGCGGCACCACCGGGGTGGCGCAGGCCTACGTCGCCGACACCGTGGCGCCGCGGGAACGGGCCAAGGCGCTCGGCTGGCTGTCGGCGTCCACCAACGTGGGCGTCACCCTGGGGCCGGTGATCGGCGCGCTGGCCACCACCCTGGATCGCTCCGCCCCCGGGATCATCGCGGCGCTGCTCTGCACCGTGAATGCCTGGTTCGCGTGGCGCTGGCTGCCCGAGTCGCGGCCCACTGCCGAGCGGCTGGCGAACCTCAGCAAGAAGCCGGTGTGGCACGCGGCGTGGATCGTGCTCCGGCACCCGACCCGCTCGGTGCCACGCTTCGTGTGGATCTACGGCATCGGGATGCTCGCCTTCTCCACCTTCACCAGCCTGATCGCGCTGTACCTCATGGCGGAGCATGGCATCACCGAGGCCACGATCGGCTACTTTTTCACCTACATCGGCATCCTCAATATCCTGATGCGGGTGGTGATCCTGGGGCCGGTGGTGGAGCGGGTGGGGGAGACCCGCGCCATGCGCTTCGGGGCGGCGGCGCTCATCCTCGGCATGCTGGCCTACCCGGCGGCGCACAACCTGTGGCAGCTGGTGGTGCTCATCCCGCTGGTCCCGGTGGGGACGGCCCTGCTCTTTCCCGCCACGACCAGCCTGATGTCGCGGTACTCGGACAAGGCGGAGATCGGCACCACGATGGGGGTGGCGCAGACCTACGCCGGGGTGTCGCGGGTGGTGGCGCCGATCATCGGGACGATCATCTTTCAGCGCATCGGCCACCAGTGGCCCTTCATCGTGGCGGCGGTCATGATGGCGCTGGTGAGCGTGCTGGCGTTCCAGGTGGAGCAGCTCCCCGGTCCGCCCACGGGCGAGCATCCCATCGCGGCGGCCAAGGAGGCCCGATGAGTGACGACGATCGCATCGGCCGGCTGGAGCAGCGGCTGCAGGTCCTCGAAGGGCTGGTGCGGCAGCTGGTGGCCGCGCGCGGCGTGACGGCGGCGGCGCCACCGCCACCGATGCCACCACCGACTCCGCTCCCCGCCCAACCGCTCACCGCACACGCCCCTCCCGCACCGCCGTCCCCCCCGCCGCCTCCCGGGCATCGCCCCCCGCCCCCGCCCCCGCCTCCACCGCCACGCCCCGTTCCCGCGCCGCGTCCGGCGCCGGCCTCGCCGGTGTTCTCGGAGCAGTGGCTGGGGCAGCGGGGGTTGCTCGCGGTGGGCGTCGTGTTCGTGATCCTGGCGGCGGGGTACCTGCTCAAGCTCTCCTTCGAGCGGGGGTGGATCTCGCCGCTCAGCCGCTGCGTCGGCGGCGCGCTCGCCGGTGCCGGGGTCGGGGTGCTCGGCTGGCGGCTGCATCAGAAGGGCACCCGGACCTACGGCGCGGCGCTCATCGGGCTCGGTGCCGCGATCATCTACCTTGCGGTGTGGGCCGCCACGCGGCTGTACCAGTTCCTGCCGCCCACGCCGGCCATCGCCGCGCTGGCGCTGGTCTCCGTGGCGCTGGCGGGGGTGGCGTGGGTCATCGGGATCGAGGCGCTGGCCACGGTGGCGGCGCTGGGCGCCTTCTTTGCGCCGATCGTGGTCGGCGCCGAGGCCGGCAGCGTCAACCTGCTGCTGCTCTACCTGGCCGCGATGGGCGCGGCGCTCGGGTGGGTGGCGCAGGCGCGGCACTGGCGGATCACCATGGCCGTGGTGGCGCTCGCGTTCTTCGGGGTGGCCGGCCCCATCGCCTTCAACCGCGCCGACCCGACGCTGCTCTACCTCTACGCCATCCTGGGCGGCGCGGCGGGGC
>JAEUJI010000057.1 GCA_016794805.1 Gemmatimonadota bacterium | reverse complement strand
CGTGATGACCAGCACGTCGAGCGGGTCCCCGTCGTCACCCAGGGTCCGGGGGAAGAAGCCGTAGTCCCCGGGGTAATGCACTGCGGAGGCCAGGACCCGATCCAGCCGGAAGATGCCGTAGTCCTTGTCCAGCTCGTACTTGTTCCGGGTGTTGGTGGGGATCTCGATGATGGCGTTCACGATCGCCGGCGGTTCCCGGCCGGTCGCGATGTCGTGCCACGGGTGGAGGCCGCGGCTCTGGGCTCTGGAGGGCATGCGCGGAAAGTAGCATCCTCCGGCGGTTCCTTGCATCCGGGCCCGGCGGGCACGATACTCCCGCCCGGGCCCGAGTGGCGAAACGGCAGACGCAGCGGACTCAAAATCCGCCGAGAGCGATCTCATGTGGGTTCGATTCCCACCTCGGGCTTGGGCAGGGCAGGGGGAACGGCCGCCGGGAGACCGGCGGCCGTCTCGCGTTCCTCACTCGCCCACTTCCGCGCGCTTCCCGCCACCGGCATACTTCGCCCTGCCCATGACCCTCTTCGCCACCAGCCAGCAGCGGGCCGCGCTGCTCATCCTGCTCCTCGGCGCCGGCCTGGTCATGGCCCTGGCGCCGTACCTGAGCGGCCTGATCGGCGGCCTGGTGCTGTTCGTCATCTTCGCGCCGCTCCACGGGCTGCTGACGCGGCGGGTGCGCCCGGCGCTCTCCGCCGGCGTGCTGGTCCTGGCGGCGCTGCTGATGCTCGTGGTGCCCACCGTGACCTTCACCGGGATGCTGCTCGACCAGGCGCAGCAGGTCGCGAGTGGCGTCATGCGGGGCCCCCTGCTCGACCGGCTGGCCCAGTTCGAGATCGGCGGCATGCCGATCGGCCCGCGGCTCGCCGGCATCGGCGAGGCGCTGGTGAACTGGCTCGGGTCCAGCGCCTTCGGCCTGCTGGGCACCGCGACCCGGATCGGGCTCAACCTGACCATCGCGCTCTTCATTCTGTACTACCTGCTGCTCCGCTCCCGGGACACCTGGGTGGCGGTCAAGCCCTACATCCCGTTCAGCCCCATCAACGCCGACCTGCTGCGGGACCGGTTCCGAGACGTGACCATCTCCACCGTGATCGGCACCGGCCTGGTGGCCGTGATCCAGGGGGTCATGGTGGCCGTCGCCTTCTGGGCCACCGGACTCTCCAATGCCTTCTTCTGGGGGGTGGTGACGGTGGTGTTCGCGATCCTGCCGGTGGTCGGGTCGGGGATGGTCTGGGGCCCGGGGGCGCTCACCCTGCTGCTGGGCGACCGGCCCGGGGCGGGGATCGCGCTGATCGTCGTGGGGGTGGTGCTGGTCGGCAACGTGGACGTCGTGATCCGGCCGGCGGTTTACAAGCGCTTTGCCCAGATCCATCCGCTGGTGACCCTGGTCGGGGCGATCGCGGGGGTGAGCTATTTCGGGTTGCTGGGGATCCTGATCGGCCCGCTGGCGCTGTCCTATTTCTTCGAGCTGATCCGGATGTACAGCGAGGAGTATCCCCCCCTGGCCCGCCACACTCCGCCAGCGGCGACCCCCGCGGCGACGCCCCCCGCTGCCTGAGGCTCTTTCGCCAGGTCTAGTTCCTCCATAGACTAGGGCATGCTCTCCAAGAAATCGAAGTACGCGATCAAGGCGCTGCTGGGGCTGGCGGAGCATGGCTCGGATGAGCCGATGCGGATCGCCGACCTGGCGCGGCAGGAGTCGCTGCCGCAGAAGTTCCTGGAGCTGATCCTGCTCGACCTGCGGAACGCAGGGGTGGTCCAGAGCCGGAAGGGGAAGGGGGGAGGGTACCTCCTGGCCCGGCCGGCGGAGCGGATCATGCTGGGGCAGGTGGTGCGGCTGTTCGACGGTCCGCTGGCGCCGGTGCCCTGTGCCAGCCAGACGGCCTACGTCCCCTGTGCCGACTGCGCCGACGAGGCCACCTGCGGGGTGCGGCTGGCCATGAAGGAAGTGCGGGACGCGACGGCGCGGATCCTGGACCAGACCAGCCTGGCGGCGGTGCGGCGGAAGCAGGCGGCGGCCGCCCGGAAGGGGGGGCGGAGCTGACCCGGGCTGGCACATCTATTGCGCCTTTAGTCTATCAATCATATAGAGTATATGGACTGGATGGCCCGCATGACCGGAAACGACGTCCTCCGCCAGATCCTCGCCGCCCTCGAGGGGCTCCGGTTCGGATCGGTCGAAATCGTGGTGCATGATGGCCGCATCGTACAGCTCGAGCGGCGTGAGAAAGTCCGCATGGCGACAGAGGTTACGCCGCCACGCCCGTAGGCAGAATCGTCCCCCGGAAGCGGTGGACGCCCCTTTTCATCCTGGGACTGACCGGACCGCCGGAGGGCCCGTTTTTCATGGAGGTAGGTCCGATGGTACGCAACATGGTCAGCCGGGCCGGTCTGTGGACCGGGACCCTGCTCAGCGTCGCGGTGGCGCCACAGCTGGTGGCACAGCAGGACAGCACCCTGGTCCGGCTGGAAGAGCGGATCCAGGAAGTGGATCAGCAGGCCCGCATCGCGGCCCGGCAGTTCGAGCTCTACCGCGACAGCGTCGCCGCCGCCGCCCGCACCCGGGCCTCGGTGAGCGCCGGCACCGGGGGCTTCGCCATCCGCTCCGCGGACGGGAACTTCGCGCTCAATCTCCGGGGCTACTTCCAGTCCGACGCCCGGATCTACCTGGAGGATGACGCCAAGGTCCTGGTCAATGACCTGATCATCCGCCGCGCCCGCCCCGTCATCGAAGCCACCGTCTACAAGTACTACGGCTTCCGCATCATGCCCGACTTTGGCGGCAGCGCCCCGACCATCTTCGACGCCTACTTCGACGCCCGGTGGAAGCCCTCCGTCGGCGTCCGGGCCGGCAAGTTCAAGCCGCCGGTGGGGCTCGAGCGGCTGCAGTCCGCCACCGATATCAAGTTCGTGGAACGGGGCCTGCCCACCAACCTGGTGCCGAGCCGCGACGTCGGCATCCAGCTGAGCGGGCTCCTGGGGCAGGGCATCCTGAGCTACGAGGCCGGCGTGTTCGACGGCGCGCCAGACCTGGCCAGCGGCAACAACGACGTGGCGGACGGCAAGGAACTGGTGGGGCGCCTCTTCCTCACCCCCTTCGTCAAGCAGGGCGCGAACGCGCCGCTGGACCTCGGGATCGGCGTGGCGGTCAGCACTGGCGACGAGGAAGGCTCGACCACGTCCACCTCTCTCCCGTCCTATCGCTCGCCCGGCCAGGCCACGGTGTTCCGCTACCGGACCAGCACGGCCACGCCCGTCACCGGCACCGTGATCGCCGACGGCCGCCACACCCGCATCGCGCCGCAGCTCTACCTCAACCGCGGGGCCTTCGGCCTGCTGGCGGAGTACACCATCGCCCGCCAGACCGTCGCCCGGGACACCGGTGTCAGCCGGACGGACGACAGGCTGGAGCACAAGGCGTGGCAGGTAGCCGGGTCCTTCTTCCTGACCGGCGAGAAGAACTCCTTCCGCAGCGTCACCCCGAAGAAGGGGTTCGATCCCATCAATGGCGGGTTCGGCGCGGTGGAGCTGGTGGCGCGCTACGGCCGCATCGAGTTCGACCAGGACGCCTTCCCGCGGTACGCCGACAGCACCGCGTCGGTCGACGAGGCCAAGGCGTTCGCCGTGGGGCTCAACTGGCACCTCGGCCGCAACGTGAAGATCGGCGTCAACTACGAGCAGACCAAGTTCAGCGGTGGCGCGGCGACCGGCGACCGGCCGGATGAGAAGTTCGTCGCGGCCCGCTTCCAGACGGCCTTTTGAGGAGATCCACCATGCGAATCATGCGATCCATTGCGGCGGCCGCGGGACTGGCCCTGGGCCTGAGCGGCCCGGTCCACGCCCAGAAGGCCGTGACGCTGCTCAACGT
>JAEUJI010000092.1 GCA_016794805.1 Gemmatimonadota bacterium | reverse complement strand
ACTGCTATTTCGCCGAGCTTACGGAGGAGACAGCTCCCAAGTCGTTACTCCATTCGTGCAGGTCGGAACTTACCCGACAAGGAATTTCGCTACCTTAGGACCGTTATAGTTACGGCCGCCGTTTACCGGGGCTTCGGTTCGCTGCTTCGCCTTGCGGCTGACAACTTGCCTTAACCTTCCGGCACCGGGCAGGAGTCAGTGTCTATACGTTGGCTTGGAATATGCCTTAGCAGACACCTGTGTTTTTGCTAAACAGTCGCTTGGGACGATTCTCTGCGGCCGGCCTCTGCTGTGACACATACTACCGGCACCCCTTATCCCGAAGTTACGGGGTCATTTTGCCGAGTTCCTTCTCCGTGAATCACTCGAGCACCTGAGGCTGCTCGCCTCGCCTACCTGTGTCGGATTGCGGTACGGTCAACGACCATCCTGGTCTGCGAAGATTTTCTTGGCAGCGTGCATCGGCCACCCTTTGCGGGGACTTACGTCCCCTTCGGCGTCGCCACTCGACTATCCCCGCGGATTTGCCTACGGGGAAACGTCTACCTGGCTTACGGCGGCACAACCACAATCCGCCGGTGACCTTGCTCCTGCGTCCCTCCTCAGACTCGTAACGTTTGGCCGTTGGTACGGGAATGTTGACCCGTTTCCCATCGTCTACGCCTCTCGGCCTCGACTTAGGGACCGACTAACCCTGAGCTGATCGACATGGCTCAGGAACCCTTAGGCTTACGGTGACAGGGGTTTTCACCCTGTTTCTCGCGTACTGAATCCGGCATCCTCACTTCTGATCGCTCCACCGGAAGGTTTCCACCCCGGCTTCAACGCTCTCAGAACGCTCCCCTACCCCTTGCGCTTGCGCGCAAAGACACTGCTTCGGCGGACGGCTTAAGTCCCGACCATTATCGGCGCGGCTACGCTTGACTGGTGAGCTATTACGCACTCTTTAAAGGAATGGCTGCTTCTAAGCCAACCTCCCAGCTGTCAGCGCATACCCACATCCTTTGCTACACTGAGCCGTCACTCCGGGGCCTTAGCAGATGCTCTGGGTTCTTTCCCTCTCGCCGCGGTACATTAGCACACCGCGACTGCCTCCCGGGCAGCATTCAACAGGCATTCGGAGTTTGGTTGGGGGAGGTACGGCTATAACGCCGCCCGGACCCATCCAGTGCTCTACCTCCTGTGAACTCAATTCCCGAGGCCATACCAAAATATATTTCGGGGAGAACCAGCTATCTCCGAGCTTGATTGGCCTTTCACCCCTACCCTCAGTTCATCCCAGCGGTTTTCAACCCACATGAGTTCGGTCCTCCACCGCCTGTTACGGCGGCTTCAACCTGACCAAGGGTAGATCGCCACGGCTTCGGGTCTACCCCCACGTACTTAGCGCCCTATTCAGACTCGCTTTCGCTTTGGCTACGGCCCTGAAGGCCTTAACCATGCACGTGAGGAGTAACTCGCCGGATCATAATGCAAAAGGCACGCAGTCACCCCTTACGGGGCTCCTACCGCTTGTCAGCGCACGGTTTCAGGTACTATTTCACTCGCCACCTGGCGTACTTTTCACCTTTCCCTCACGGTACTTGTCCACTATCGGTCATCGAGGAGTATTTAGGCTTGGAGCGTGGTCGCCCCAGATTCATGCCGGATTCCACGTGCCCGGCATTACTCGGGATACCGCTAGAGGTCGTACGCAACCGGTTACCGGGCTTTCACCGTCTATGGCAGGCTATTCCACGCCGTTTCACCCTCGCGTCGTACATCCCATGTCGCGGTCCCACAACCCCCAACGAGCAAGCTCGTCGGGTTTGGCCTCTTCCCCGTTCGCTCACCGCTACTAGGAGAATCTCAATTGATTTCTTTTCCACCCGGTACTTAGATGTTTCAGTTCCCAGGGTTGGCTCCCTTTCGGGTGACTGGCCTCGCGACCAGCCGGGTTTCCCCATTCGGACATCCTGAGATCACAGCTTCTGTGCAGCTCCCCCAGGCTTTTCGCAGCTTAGCACGTCCTTCATCGCCTCTCGATGCCAAGGCATTCACCGTGCGCTTTATCTTGTTTGATCTCGCATACTGTTGTGCGACGAATGGCCGCGATGCCATCCATCGACACGATCGGTGTTGATCCCTAGCTACTCAACTACATTCACCCAATCCCTCAATTGTCAAAGAGCCTGACCGAGCCGCCACGCGGTTCGATCAATTCTATTGCAGTAATGGGAAATGGCTCGAGAGAAGAAGTGCGGGCGACACCAGAGAATCTTTCCGCCAACCCAAGGGCCGGCTTACTCGATATCTCCAGAAAGGAGGTGATCCAGCCGCAGGTTCCCCTACGGCTACCTTGTTACGACTTCGCCCCAGTCACTGAATTGACCTTTGGCGGCTGCCTCCTTGCGGTTAGCCCACCGACTTTAGGTCCCCCCAGCTTCCATGGCGTGACGGGCGGTGTGTACAAGGCCCGGGAACGTATTCACCGTGGCATGGCTGATCCACGATTACTAGCGATTCCAGCTTCATGTGGGCGGGTTGCAGCCCACAATCCGAACTTAGACCGGCTTTTGGCGATTGGCTTACTCTTGCGAGCTCGCGACGCTCTGTACCGGCCATTGTAGCACGTGTGTCGCCCTGGACGTAAGGGCCATGATGACTTGACGTCGTCCCTACCTTCCTCCGGTTTGACACCGGCAGTCTCCCTAGAGTGCCCGGCTTTACCCGCTGGTAACTAGGGACGAGGGTTGCGCTCGTTGCGGGACTTAACCCAACATCTCACGACACGAGCTGACGACAGCCATGCAGCACCTGTGCACGGACTCCGAAGAGGGTCCGATGTTTCCACCGGATTTCCCGTGCATGTCAAGCCCAGGTAAGGTTCTTCGCGTTGCTTCGAATTAAACCACATGCTCCACCGCTTGTGCGGGCCCCCGTCAATTCCTTTGAGTTTCAGTCTTGCGACCGTACTCCCCAGGCGGGGTACTTACTGCGTTAGCGACGGCACCGGGAGGGTCGCTCCCCCCGACGCCTAGTACCCATCGTTTACGGCGTGGACTACCAGGGTATCTAATCCTGTTTGCTCCCCACGCTGTCGCGCCTCAGCGTCAGCAACGGCCCAGCTGGCCGCCTTCGCCACCGATGTTCTTCCCGATCTCTACGCATTCCACCGCTACACCGGGAATTCCACCAGCCTCTACCGTGCTCAAGCCCAGCAGTCTCGAAGGCAGTGCTGCGGTTGAGCCGCAGCGTTTCACCCCCGACTTACCAGGCCGCCTACGCGCCCTTTACGCCCAGTGATTCCGGACAACGCTTGCACCCTCTGTATTACCGCGGCTGCTGGCACAGAGTTAGCCGGTGCTTCCTTTGGAGGTACCGTCAGAACTTCGTCCCTCCCGACAGCGGTTTACAACCCGAAGGCCTTCATCCCGCACGCGGCGTCGCTGCGTCAGGCTTTCGCCCATTGCGCAATATTCCCCACTGCTGCCTCCCGTAGGAGTCTGGGCCGTGTCTCAGTCCCAATGTGGCTGATCATCCTCTCAGACCAGCTACCCGTCGTCGCCTTGGTGAGCCGTTACCTCACCAACTAGCTGATAGGCCGCGAGGCCCTCCATCGGCGCATTGCTGCTTTCCTCTCCAGGGGATGCCCCCCGAAGATCGTACGCGGTATTACCCGGCCGTTGGGCCGGCTATCCCCCACCGATGGGCAGGTTCCTCACGTGTTACGCACCCGTCCGCCACTGACCCTTGCGGGCCCGTGCGACTTGCATGTGTTAAGCACGCCGCCAGCGTTCGTCCTGAGCCAGGATCAAACTCTCCAAGAGAATTCGATATAGCTCGAGATCAAACGATGGACTTGTTGTCCGTCGTCCGAATCACGTGTGTACAGAAATTTAAAACCCCTCCACAGCGCCCTCTGCAGGCACTGCTTCATAGGGTCCGCACTGCCACACCCATAGCTCACATCGATTGTCAAAGAGCGGCCCTGCGTGGCTCAACCACCCAATTCCGTGGGAGCCTCGAATCATACTCGGCCGTGACCGTATCGTCAAGGGGGGGAGCAACTTCTGGCTCCACACCACTCGCCCGACCGCCCCAGCCGCCACCGCCGGATTCGCTACGGGAATTCTGCGGGGGCGGGATTGTACCACCCCCCCGCGAGATATGCAACCCCCAGCCACGCTCGGGACCGCTCCCCACCCTTCCCCGTCGCGGGGTCGCTGTAGATTCCTCCCCTTCCCCCACGCCCCGGACCCATGACCGCCATCCTCGAATGCGTCCCGAACTTCTCCGAGGGACGCCATCCCGACCGGATCCGCCAGATCACCGCCCGCATCGAGGCCGTGTCAGGCGCCCATCTCCTGCACGTCGATCCCGGCCACGCGACGAACCGCACCGTGGTGACCTTTGCCGGGAGCCCGGCGGCCGTCGTGGAGGCCGCCTTCCAGGCCATCGCCACCGCGGCCGAGCTGATCGACATGCGGCAGCACACCGGAACCCACCCGCGGATGGGCGCCACGGACGTCTGCCCCCTGGTCCCGATCAGCGGGATCACCCTGACCGAGGCCGCGGAGTGGTCCCGCCGGCTGGCGGAGCGGGTGGGGCGTGAGCTCGGCATTCCGGTGTACCTCTACGAGGCCGCCCAGCCCGATCCCGCCCGGCGGAACCTCGCCATCATCCGGGCCGGCGAATACGAGGGACTGGCCGAGAAGATCCAACGGCCCGAGTGGCGGCCCGATTTCGGGCCCGCGGTGTTCCAGCCGAAGTGCGGGGCGACGGTCATCGGGGCACGGGGCTTCCTGGTGGCCTACAACGTCAACCTCAACACGACCTCCACCCGGCGGGCCAACGCGGTCGCCTTCGACGTTCGGGAGGCGGGACGCCCCCGTCGCGAGGGGAATCCGCTGACCGGGAAGCCGGTCATGGACGCGGCGGGCCAGCCGGTCATGGACCCGGGCACTCTCAAGGCGGTCAAGGCGATCGGCTGGTACATCCCGGAGTACGGCGTGGCCCAGGTTTCCATGAACCTGACCGACCTGGCGGTCACCCCGGTCCACACCGCCTTCGATGAGGTCTGCCGCAGCGCCGACGCGCGCGGGCTCCGGGCGACCGGCTCGGAGCTGGTCGGGCTGGTTCCCCTCTCCGCGATGCTCGACGCCGGCCGGCATTACCTGCGCCGGCAGCAGCGCTCGCTGGGCGTGGGAGAAGCCGAGCTCATCAAGATCGCGGTCAAGTCGCTCGGACTCGAGGAGCTGGCGCCCTTCAAGCCGGAGGAGCGCATCATCGAGTACCGGTTGCGCGCGACGGACGCCCGCCCCCTCGGCGCCATGAGCCTCATCGCGTTCGCCGACGAAACGGCCAGCGAGAGTCCCGCCCCGGGCGGCGGCTCGATCGCCGCCTATCTGGGGGCGCTGGGCGCCGCACTCGGCACGATGGTGGCGAACCTGTCCGCCCACAAGCGCGGCTGGGACGATCGCTGGGAGGAGTTCTCCCGCTGGGCCGAGGCGGGACAGGCGCTCAAGGACCGCCTGCTGCGCCTGGTGGACGAGGACACCCAGGCCTTCAACCGGGTGATGGAGGCGCTGGCCCTGCCCAAGGGGACGGCGGAGGAGAAGGCGGCCCGGAAGGCGGCACTCGCCGCGGCGAATCGCGGCGCGATCGAGGTGCCGCTGGAGGTCCTGCGGGCCGCCGCGGAGGCCTTCCCCCTGCTTCGCGCAATGGCGGAGCTGGGTAACCCGGCCTCCGCCTCAGACGCCGGCGTCGGGGCGCTGGCGCTCCGGGCGGCGATGCGGGGCGCCTGGCTCAATGTCCGGATCAACCTGCCCGGACTGGGGGATCAGGCCGCCGGGGCGGCGATGCTCGCGGAGGCGGACGCGCTGGTGGCCCGGGCGGAGGCCGACGAGGCCGGCGTGCTGGCGCTGGTGGAGGCGCAGCTCACGCGGTAGCGCGCCAGACCACCTGGCCGCGGGCCACGGTCAGCACGCAGGCGTTCTCCCGCAGGTGGTAGAGCCAGTGGTTGACGCTCTCCGCCTCCAGCACCGCGAAGTCCGCCGACAACCCCGGTACGATTGACCCGGTGACGCCACCAAGCGCCAGCGCCCGGGCAGCCACGGCCGTGGCCCCGTGCAGCACCTCCGCTGGCGTCATCCGCTGCATGGTGCAGGCAAGGGTCATGGCCACGGGCAGATGATAGCTCGGGGCCGACCCGGGGTTGAAATCGGTGGCCACCGCCACCGGCACCCCGGCCTCCAGCAGCCGCCGCGCCGGGAGGGGGGCCTGGCCGAGATAGAGGGAGGCAAAGGGGAGGCTCACCGCGACCACGCCGGCCGCCGCCATCTGGCGGACCCCCGCATCGGAGATGCACTCCAGGTGATCCGCCGACGCCGCGCCGACTTCCGCGGCGAGTTCCGCACCGCCACCGCTGGTGAGCTGGTCCGCGTGCAGCTTCGGGATGAGCCCGTGCGCCTGTCCCGCCAGCAGGATCTGGCGCGCCTCCGCGATCGAGAACGCCCCCTCCTCCACAAAGACGTCGCAGAACTGCGCCAGGGCCCGCGCGCCGACCTGCGGGACCAGTTGCCCGGTGACGAGCTCGACGTAGTCCGCGCGACGGTCCTGGTACTCCGGCGGGACCACATGGGCGGCGAGGAGCGTCGCGACGATGCGCTGGGGGCTGGCCTCCCGCAGCTCCCGGTACAGCTCGAGCAGCGCGAGCTCGTGTTCCAGGGTGAGGCCGTAGCCGGACTTGGCCTCTATGGTGGTGACGCCGAGCCGCGCCATGCCGGCGAGATGGGCCTGGCAGCGCCGGCGCAGCTCCTCCCGGGAGGCGGCGCGGGTCTGCGCCACCGTGGAGCGAATGCCGCCGCCCCGGGCGGCGATCTCGAGGTAGCTCTCGCCCCGGATCCGGGCCTCGAACTCGTCCGCGCGCCAGCCACCGAAGGCGAGGTGGGTGTGGCAGTCCACGAGCCCGGGAATCACCAGCCCGCCCCGGGCGGAGTGGCGTTCCTCGCGGGTGAACACCGCGGGGAGTTCCGCCGCTGGCCCCACCCAGGCGATCCGGTCCCCCTGCCAGGCGATTGCGGCCTCCGGCACCAGGTCGAGGTGCCCCGGCCCGCGGGGCATTTTCCCGGTTACCAGCGTGGCGATGTCGAGGAGAACGGGCACTAGGGCTCGAGCATCGGGAGGTCCACGCCCCGCTCCCGGGCCACCGCGATGGCATCCTCGTAGCCGGCGTCGGCGTGACGCATGACACCGGTGCCGGGATCGGCGGTGAGCACCCGGGCGAGCCGGCGATCCGCCATGTCGGTCCCGTCCGCGACGGCGACCATGCCGCTGTGGATGGAGTATCCGATTCCCACCCCGCCCCCGTGGTGCAGCGACACCCAGCTTGCTCCGCAGGCGGTGTTCAGCAGCGCGTTGAGCAGCGGCCAGTCCGCGATCGCGTCGGAGCCGTCCTTCATCGCCTCGGTTTCCCGGTTGGGCGAGGCGACCGACCCGGTGTCGAGGTGGTCGCGCCCGATCACGATCGGAGCGGCGACCTTGCCCTTCTTCACCAGCCAGTTGAAGCGGAGCCCCATTTCAGCGCGCTCCCCGTACTCCAGCCAGCAGATGCGGGCGGGGAGTCCCTGGAACTGGACCTTCTCCCGCGCGGTCTGGATCCAGCGCGCCAGGGCGGGTTTGTCCGGAAAAGTCTCCAGGACCGCCTCGTCGGTGACGGCGATGTCCCGGGGATCGCCGGAGAGCGCCGCCCAGCGGAAGGGCCCGGCGCCGCGGCAGAAGAGGGGGCGGATGAACTCCGGGACGAAGCCCGGGATGGTGAAGGCGTCGGGGCGGCCGCGGTGATCGGCCACCTGGCCGCGGAGGTTGTTGCCGTAGTCGAAGGTCACGGCGCCACGGGCCTTGAGGGCGAGCATCGCGTCCACGTGCGCGACCATCGAGTCCAGCACCCGGGCCTCGTAGTCCTTCGGGTCCCGTTCCCGGAGCTCCGCCGCCGCCTCCAGCGTGCAGCCGACGGGGATGTAGCCCAGCTGCAGGTCGTGGGCGGAGGTCTGGTCGGTGAGCACGTCCGGCACGATGCCCCGCCGGACCAGCTCCGGCAGCACCTCGGCGATGTTGCCGACCAGGCCCACCGACAGGGGGCGGCGCCGGGCCCGCGCCTCGTCCAGCAGGCGCAGGGCCTCGTCCAGGGAGGTGGACAGGCGGTCGCAGTACCCGGTGTCCACCCGGCGCCTGATGCGCTCGGGATCCACGTCCACGCCGAGGAAGGCCGCGCCGTTCATGGTGGCGGCGAGCGGCTGGGCGCCGCCCATGCCCCCCAGCCCGCCGGTCACGACCAGCCGGCCCTCGAGGGTGCCGCCGAAGTGCTGCCGGGCGCACTCCGCAAAGGTCTCGTAGGTGCCCTGCAGGATGCCCTGGGTGCCGATATAGATCCAGGATCCCGCGGTCATCTGGCCGTACATGGTCAGGCCCAGGGCCTCGAGCCGGCGGAACTCATCCCAGGTGGCCCAGCGCGGAACGAGGTGGGCGTTGGCAATCAGCACCCGAGGGGCTTCCTCGTGGGTGCGGAACACCCCGACCGGCTTCCCGCTCTGCACCAGCAGGGTCTCGTCGTTCTCCAGCCGGCGCAGCGTGGTGACGATCCGATCGAAGCAGGCCCAGTTCCGGGCCGCCTTCCCGCTGCCGCCATACACCACAAGGTCTTCGGGCCGTTCGGCCACGGCGGGATCGAGGTTGTTGTGCAGCATCCGGAGGGCGGCTTCCTGATGCCAGCCCTTGCAGCTGATGGTCGGGCCAGTGGGCGCGTGCAGCACCCGGCCAGGGGAGAGCGTGGTCATGATGGCGTGTCGGCGGAAAGTGGAGTGCGGTTCATCGTCCCCGGCCCAGCTCGGCAATGGCGGCGACCAGGCGATCGACCTCGTCGGGGGTGGTGTAGCAGGCGCAGCCGGCGCGCACGACGCCGTCGGCCGCCCGGCCGAGCCGCTCGACCACCGTCGTGGCGTAGAAGTCGCCGTGGGAGGCGAAAACGCCCCGGGTTGCGAGGTGCCGCGCCACTCGCTCGCAGGGGACGTCGGCCACGGAAAAGGAAAGCGTGGGGGTGCGGGGCCTCGAAGGTGGCGGCCCGTAGAGCCGCACCCCGGAGATGGCGCTCAGCCCGTCCCAGAGTCGCTCGACCAGCGCCTGCCCCGCCCCATGCAGGCGACGGCCGGCGTCATCCAGCCGGCTCCGCCGGTCGGGCCCCTGGCCGAGCGAGGCAATGAACTCCACCGCCGCCCGGGCGCCGACGATACCCTCGTGATTCTGGGTCCCGGTTTCAAGGCGCTCCGGGGCTGTGTCGGGCGCCGGCATGAGCTTGGGCAGGTCCAGCGTCGCCACCAGGGCCCGGCGGCCGTAGAGGATCCCGAGATGGGGGCCGTAGAACTTGTAGGAGGAACAGGCCAGGAAATCACACCCGATCGTCGCGGCATCCACCTTTCCATGAGCCGCGAAATGCACTGCGTCCACGAAGGAGAGGGCGCCCGCTGCCCGGGCGAGGCGCGCCGCACGGCCCACGTCAGTGACCGTACCCAGCGCGTTGGAGGCCGCGCCGATGGCGAGCAGCCGCACCGCAGGGGTCAGCATCCGCTCGAGCTGCGCCAGGTCGAGTTCCCCGGTGGCGGGATCCACCGCCAGCCACCGGAGGGTGATCCCCCGCTCCCGCGCGACGGCCTGCCAGGGGGCGACGTTGGCGTGGTGATCCAGCTCGGTGACAATGACCTCGTCCCCCGGCCCCCAGCCGCGCCCCAGGGCGCGCGCCAGGTGAAAGGTGAGCGTCGTCATGTTGGCGCCAAAGGCGATTTCGTCGGGGCCGGCGCCCAGATAGTCGGCGAGGGCAGCCCGGGCCTCCGCCAGCAGGCGGTCGGTCTCCTCGCTGGTGGGAAAGGCCCAATGGGTATTGGCGTTGTGGTGGAGGAGGTAATCCTGCATCGCCGCCGCCACCTCAGCGGGCACCTGCGTGCCGCCGGGGCCGTCGAAGTACGCCACCGGGAGGCCGGCGTGGGTCCGGCGGAGGGCCGGGAATCGAGCGCGGATGGCGGCCACGTCGAGGGTGGCGGCGGCGGGGCTGGAGGTAGCTGGCATCACCAGGTCAGGGAGTGGGTGGAGGCGTAAGTTGCCGTGCCCGCTCCACGCTGTCCACCATCAGCAGCAGGCTGCGGAACTCCTCCCGGCCCCGGCGGAGGCGGAGCTGGGCCTCCACCCGGGCGGCATCGAAGGCCCCGAGGGTGACGAGGCAGCCGACCAGCCGGGCGGCGGTGAGGTCCCGTCCCGGATCGAGTGCCAGCGCCCGCCGCAGGAGCGGGACCGAGCGCTCGCACCGTCCTTCCCGCCGCTCCAGGCCGGCGAAGTCATCCATCACATTCGGATCGCGATCAAAGAGCGCGAGGCTCCGCTCATACGCAGTCCGGGCCGAATCGGGCTGGTCCCGGAGCACCAAGTCGCCCGCATAGTTGCGCCAGGCCCAGTAGCTCTCCGGCGCATCCCGTACGGTCTGGGAGAACAGCGCCCGGTTGTCGCGCCATACCGGCAGACGGGAGATGCTGCGGCTGGCCCCGAGGAAGATGACCCCGACGACGAGCGCGCCCCAGCCCAGCCGCACGGCGCCCCGGTCCGGGAAGCGCCGACCGATGCCCGCGGCGACCCCTCCCACGACGAGACAGGCGCCGACGCTGGGCAGGAACAGGGTCCGTTCCGCGAGCAGCACGCCCGTCGGGAGCAGCAGGTTGGCGGCAGGCAGGAACGCCAAGGCCACCCAGGCGAGTCCCGCCGGGACCGCGGGCTGACGCCGGGCGGCAAACGCGCTGGCGCCGAGGCCGAGCAGGAGTCCCAGCCCGACCAGGGCCGAGCCGGACAGGGTGTGAACGACCTGGAGCTCCCGCGGGGAATAGTCGGCCTGCAGGTGCGCGGGCCAGACCAGGAGCCGGAGCAGCGTGGGCACCGTGGCCAACATCGTGAGCCAGCGGGTGGCGACGGGTTCGCCCCGCCAGGCGGGGTGCATGAGGTCGCCGGAGATGCCGCCGAGGACGGCGTGGCGGAGGCTGAGGTAGAGGATCAGCACGCCCGCCATGAGGACCGCTGCCTTGCCGGCGCTTTCGCGGAGGAGGGCGCGCCTCCCGCCTCCGGCGAGCAGCAATACCGGGAAGAGGAACGGCACGACGACCGCATGCTCCTTGCTGAGGAGCGCCGCCGTGAGGGCGCCCAGCATGCCGGCGGTCCGGCGCGCGCTCCAACCGCACCGCTCCCCGTCCAGGGCAAGGACGAGGGCGAGCAACCCCCAGCCTGCCGCGAGCAACTCTCCCTGCCCCACCACGTTTCCCACCACCTCGGTGTGCAGGGGGTGGATCGCGAAGAGCGCGGCCGCGGCGGTGGCTGGTCCCAGGGGCAGGATGCGGCGGGCCAGGGCCAGCACCAGGAGGGAGACGAGGACGTAGAGCCCGGCACTGACGAGGTGAAAGGCGAGCGGGCCGCCTCCGCCAAGCGCCCACTGGACCGCGAAGGCCGCAGTGGTCAGCGGGCGGTAGAGGCGACCATCCGGTCCCAGGGGAACCGGCGGCCAGTAGCTCTCCGCGAAGAGCGCGGGGAGGCGGGCGAGGTCGTGCACCCGGTCGTTCCGGAGGACCAGGTGAACATCGTCATAGGCGAACCCGTTCCCGAGCCCCGCGGCGGCCGCCCCTGCCGCCAGGCCGATGACCAGGAGCGGCGAAAACCAGGCCGGGAGTGGAGTCGGGACAGGTTGGTGTGGAGTCATGCAGGCTGGCTGGGGGGCCGCAGAATTCGGCGAGCCAGCCCCCCCCGGAATGAGACTGTGGCTTCCATACCACGTTTGGTGAGTGGCTTCATGTCGTTGCTCG
>JAEUJI010000050.1 GCA_016794805.1 Gemmatimonadota bacterium | reverse complement strand
GAAGCCGCTGTCCGCGCGGCGGTGGAGCATTACCTCCAGGGCCACGCCACCGGGCAGGCCGATCACTTCCGGCAAGGGATGCATGAGCAGGGGATGATGTACTTCGTGCGGGACGGCAAGCTGGTGCTCCGGAGCTTCCCCGACTACTTCGCCGGCGCGTCGGGCAAGCCGGCCGACGACGAATCGAAGCGCAAGCGCCGGATCGCGATGGTGGACATCACGGGGACGGCCGCGATGGCCAAGGTGGTGCTGGAGTATCCGGGGGTGACGCTGACCGATTACATGGAACTGCTCAAGATCGAGGGCCGCTGGCAGATCGTGGCCAAGAGCTTCCACGCGGAGCGGCAGGCTAGCTGAGCGCCGCCGGCAGGGCCGCGACCGGGGCGGGAACGGGCTCCCCCCCGCTGGTGCGGGAGGTGGGCGCGCCGGAGGCCACCGGACGCCAGCCGGTGGCGGTGGCCGCCGCCAGCACTTCCACCGCCGCCGCATCGAACTTGGTCCCCGCGTTCTCCCGCAGGTGGGCAATGGCCTGCTCCACCGGCCAGGCGGCGCGGTAGGGGCGGTCGGAGACCAGGGCGTCGAAGACATCCGCCACGGTCAGGATGCGGACCAGCGGAGGAATCTCCTCCCCCTTGAGCCCGGCCGGGTACCCCGAACCGTCCAGCAGCTCGTGGTGGTGCAGCACCAGCGGCAGCGCCCGCTGCAGGGCGCCGATCGGCGCCAGGATCCGGGCCCCGATCGACGGGTGCTGCTTGATCTGCTCGTACTCCGCGACCTCGAGCCGCGTCGGCTTGTCGAGGATGCCGGCGGGGACTCCCACCTTGCCGATGTCGTGCAGCAATCCGCCGCGATGCAGCAGCTCGAGATCCTCGTCCGAGAGGCCGAGCCGCCGCCCGATCTCCAGCGCGCCGATGGTCACCCGCTCGGAGTGGCCGGCGGTCCAGGGCGAGACGGCGTCGATGGTGCGGGCAAACGCCGTGAGCGTCTCCCAGTTGAGCTGATCCAGCTGTTGCTGCAGCGCCCGTTGCGCCTCGAACTGCGCGCCGAGATCCCGGGACATGGAGTTGAAGGCCCGGGCCAGGGTGCCGAACTCATCATTGCTCTGCACCAGGACCGGCTCATCGAAGCGCCCCTCCGCCACCCGGTGGGTGGCCGCCTCCAGCGCCTCGAGCGGCGCCGTCTGGCGGCGGAGCGCGATGTGGGTGAGGGCGAAGACCACCGCCAGGGCGAGCAGCAGCCCGATGACGAGGGTGTACCGGAGCGCGGCGAGCGGCGCGTACACCACCCGCTCCGGCAGGCTCAGCACGATGCGCCAGGACGGCGCCGCGAAGCCGCGGCCCAGAAAGACGGTCCAGTGCCCGGCGAGATACTGCGACCCCCGCGGGCCCCAGGTGACAATGCTGCCGTCGTCGGGCGCGGTGGTCGCGTCCCGCGCGGCGGTCTCGGGGCAGTTGATCGCGGTGCCGGTGGCGGTCACCAGGCAGACGCCGTAGTCCTGGGGCGCCAGCCGCCGATCGGGCGCGTCGCCCCAGGCGGTCGAGCCGTCCACCAGTCCCCAGAAGTGCCCCCCATCGTCCGCCAGCAGGACCAGGAACACCTGCGGCTCCCGCGAACCGGACGCCGTGATCAGCCCGACCTCTCCCAGCGCGAGATGCGCCGCCATCCGGGAATCGATCGGGGGCAACGGCGCCTCCTCACCGGTCAGGGTCTCCAGTCGCCCGTCCCCATATTCCCGGAACACGCTCTGGAACCGGGGCGCCTGGACCGCGGCGGTGGACTGGGCCGTGAGGCCGACGGCGTACCCCGGAGTACCCGACCGGGAGGCGAGCCGCTCCAGCGCGGCGGCGAGACCGGCGAGCCGGTCCAGCAGGATCATCCCCGCGGACTTGCTCTCGATCCGGAGCTGCTCCCGCGCGCGCTCCCCCAGCTCCCGGGCGAGGTGCCGGTAGCCGAGGAAGGCGAGGAGCAGGAGGGGAAGGAGGGCGCCGGCCAGGAAGAGGCCGAGCATCCGGCGGGCCACGCGGGTCCGGAGGAAGCCGCGGGCGCGCATCGGCTAGAACCGCGAACCGAGGCCGATGAAGCCGCCGTCGTTGCCGCGAACGATGTCGTCGCCGCCGGGGCCGGAGAGCGGGGGGACCGTCCGTCCATCCGCGCCCTTGCTGTACAAGTCGAAGGTCGAGTTGATCGGGACCAGGAAGCGGTCCCGTCGCGCCCCGGGGGGTGGGCCCTTCGAGTGGCTGCTGCGCGGAAAGGGGTTGTACACGTAGGCGTTGCCCCACGGGTCCATCATCCCGCCGCGCCCGATGGCGGCGAGGGAACCGGGGACGGAATCGCTCTGGGTCTCGAAGGCCATGATGTCGGCCTGGATGCCGCGGATGTCGCCGATGGCGCGGGCGATCCGGGCCTGCTTGGTGGTGGCCTGGAGCTTGGGAATGGCCAGGCCCGCCAGCAGCCCCAGGATGATGAGGACCGCCAGCAGTTCAATCAGGGTAAAGCCGGCGGAGTTGAGATCCGGCGTCGAGTAGGCGCGCGTGAACATTGGACAGGTATGGCAGGAGCAAACTGGATGCCGTGATGTAACGCCATGATGCTCAACGATTTGCATACGGAACGACGGAAACGGCACCTTGAACTGCGAGATTGCTGTTCAGGGTGCGTTGGCGGCGGCGGGACTAGGTGGGAGGAGCCTCCTGCTGGGCGGATCTCCGTGACTCCTCGACCACGCGCCCCGGCCGACGGAGGGGTCCCTCCGCCGGGAGGATGAACCAGAAGGTGGCGCCGGTGCCGGCCACCGACTCGCAGCCGATGGTCCCGCCGTGCATCTCGACGAACCGGCGGGAGAGGGCCAGGCCCAGCCCGGTACCCTGCTGCTGCCGGCTGGCGGAGCTGTCCACCTGGCTGAACTCGTGGAACAGCTTGGGCATGTCGTCCTGCTGGATGCCCATGCCGGTGTCCCGCACCGAGATCCAGACCGCGTCCCGGGAGACGAAGCGGGCCTTGTCGGTGCTGCGATCGGCGGGGACGGGGAGCGGCGCCCGGGTGCTGATGGCGGAGACCGTCACCGAGCCCCCCTCGGGGGTGAACTTGGAGGCGTTGGAGAGGAGGTTGTAGAGGATCTGCCGGATGCGGACGCCGTCGGTGAGGGCGGGCAGCGGCTCCTCGCCCATCTCGAGCCGCATCTCCTGCTGCTTGGCGCTCCGCAGCGGGGCGGTGTCGGTGACGGCGCCGAGGATGACCTGGCGCAGGTCGGTCGGGGCCAGGGAGAGGGTCATCCGGCCCGCCTCGATCTTGGAGAGATCGAGCACCGAGTTGATCAGGCCGAGGAGGTGGTTGCCGTTCCGGAGGATGGAATCGAGGAATTCGCGCTGCGCGTCGTTGAGCGGGCCGAGCTCCTCGGTGAGCAGCAGGTCGGAGAAGCCGTTGATGGCGTTGAGCGGGGTGCGGAGCTCGTGGGACATGTTGGCCAGGAACTGGCTCTTGAGCTCGTTGGCGCGCTGCAGCTCGCGGTTCTTGGTGGCGAGCACCTCTTCCTTCTTCCGGCTCTCCTCGAGGACGTGGGCCCGGTCCACCCCGACCACGATCTGGTCGCCCAGGGTCTCGAGCAGGTGCAGGTCGGCGTTGCTGAAGGGGCCCCGGTCGTTGCGGTTGAAGGCCGCGAGCACCCCGAAGACGATCCCGCTGGAGCGGAGCGGCACCGCCGCCAGCGCCTTGAGGGGGAGGTCGGGGACGGGGAAGTTGCGGGGGTCGGTATCCATGTCGGGAACGGTGACGGCCGTCTCCTCCGCCACCACCCAGCCGAGCAGCGAGTGGTCCACCGGCAGCAGCCGGTCCCGCGCGTTGATGATCGGGCCGCTGCCCGCCACCAGCCGGACGAAGCGCCCCTCCTCCACCACGAAGCCGATGGCGGCGCTCTCGCAGGCCAGCAGGTCGGCGGTGGCGTCGGTGATGGCCTGCAGCACCAGCTCCACCTGCTCGCCGGAGACCATGGCGCGGGCCACGTCCTGCAGCCGGCTCAGCTCCCGGTCCCGGAGCGAGGCCCGCGCCTCCGCCGCCTTCCGGCTCGCCCGCTCCTCCTTGAGCCGCCCGGCCAGCCACCACCAGACCCCGCCGGCGACGGCGAGGCCCGGGAGCAGGGCCAGCAGGGGAGTCAGCGACATGGGCCGGTCATCCCGCGCCGCGCCGGGCGGCTACTCCGCCAGGAGCTCGGTGAAGGTGGTCTCGCCGGTCAGGAGCATGCGGCGGACGTAGGGGCGACAGAGGCCGCACTGGTCACCGCAGCCGGTCTCCCGGATGACATCCTCGAGGGTCCAGTTCCGGTCCCGCGCCAGCGGCAGCAGCCGCGTGAACGGCATCCGCCGGCAGAGGCACATCGTGACGGCGATGCCGCTCACGGATTGGTGGGCCGCAGGTCCAGCTCCGAGACCAGGGCGCGCTCCGGCAGCGCCAGGGCGGCGAGCACCGCGTCGGCGACGTCCTCGGGCTTGAGGATCTTCGTCACGTCGGGCTTGAGCATCCCCTGGCTCGAGATCAGCGGGGTGTCCACCGAGCCGGGGCAGATGGTGATCACCCGGACGTTGTCCTTGCGGACTTCGAGCATGAGGGAGCGGGCGAAGCCGAGCACCGCGTGCTTGCTGGCGGTGTAGGCGGTGCCGCCGGCGAAGCCGTTGCGGCCGGCGAGGCTCGCGATGTTGACGATGGCGCCGTGCTTCCGCTGCCGCATCCCGGCAATCACCGCGCGGGTGACCAGGAAGAGGCTCCGCAGGTTGGTGGCCATGGTGGTGTCCCACTCGTCGACCGTGAGCTGCTCGAAGGGCTTGAGCAGCGCCACGCCGGCGTTGTTGACCAGGACGTCCACCGGCCCCAGGGCGCCGGTGATGTCCGCCACCAAGGTGGCCACGTCGGACTCGAGCCCGACATCCGCCGGGACGCCGTGGGCGGTGATCCCGGCGGCGCGGAGGTCGTCGAGCAGGGCGCGCAGCTTCGAGGGGGTGCGGGCGCAGACGCCGACCGCATATCCGGCCCGGCCCAGCCCGAAGGCAATGGCTCGGCCGATTCCTTCGGTGGCGCCGGTGACGAGGGCGGTGGGCATGGACGGAATCTAGGCGGGGGAACGGGGGAACGGGGGAACGGGGAAATGGAGAAACGGGGAAGCGGGGAAACGGAGAGGCGGGGGAAATGGGGCTGTTCTCCGTTTCCCGTCCGGTGCGCTCCTACGGAGCCACCCCGGCGATTAGTCCGCTTCCCCGTTTCCCGCCGTTCTCTCCCCTTAAGTTGAGGCATGTCCCTCCCCCACCCTCCCGTCCGCCCGCCCCGCTCCGGCCGCAAGCCGATCGAGGAGCCGCCGTCCTGGCGGGAGCGGCTCCGGGCCACGCGCCACCTGCCGCGGCTGCTCCGGCTGGTGTGGGAGACGCATCGCGGCTACTCGGGGCTCATGGTGGGGCTCCGGGCCCTCCGGGCGCTGGTGCCGCTGGCGGTGCTCTGGGTCGGGAAGCTGATCATCGACCAGGTCGTGGCGCTGGTGGAGGGGGGCGCCGCCCACCGCCCGATCGGCGACCCGACGCTGGAGCCGCTGGCCTGGCTGCTGGCGGTGGAGTTCGGGCTCGCGGTGCTGGGCGAGGTGCTGGCCCGCTACTCCGCGCTGGTGGAATCTCTGCTCGGCGACCTGGTCGCCAACCGCACCAGCGTGCAGCTCATGGAGCACGCCGCGAGCCTCGACCTGGAGCAGCTCGAGAACAGCGAGATCTACGACAAGCTGGAGCGGGCACGGCGGCAGACGGTGGGGCGGATCGGGCTGGTCACGGGGCTGCTGGCCACGGTGCAGGACGCGGTGACGCTGGTGACGCTGTCGGTGGCGCTGGTGGTGTACGTCCCCTGGCTGCTGGTGCTGCTCGGGCTGGCGGTGCTGCCGTCGTTCCTGGGCGAGAGCCGGTTCGCGGCGCTGGCGTACTCGCTGCTCTATTCCTGGACCGAGGAGCGGCGGCAGCTCGACTACCTGCGCTACATCGGCGCCAGCGACGTGAGCGCCAAGGAGGTGAAGCTCTTCGGGCTGGCCCGGTTCCTGGTGGGCCGCTACGCCGACCTGTCGCGCGAGTTCTACGAGGCCAACAAGGGGCTCGCGGTGCGCCGCGCCGTGGTGGCGAGCCTGCTGGCGCTGGTCGGGACGCTGGGCTACTACGGCGCCTACGCCGCCATCATCTATCTCACGGTGACGGGGCACCAGTCGCCCGCCGGCCCGATCACGATCGGGGTGCTCACCTTCCTGGCCGCGAGCTTCCGGCAGAGCCGGGACCTGATCCAGCGCACCCTCATGGCGGCGTCGCAGCTGGTGGAGCAGAGCCTCTACCTGGACGACCTCTTCACCTTCCTCGAGATCGAGCCCCGCATCCGCTCCCTGCCCGGCGCGCTCCCGGTGCCGGTGCCGCTCCGTGAGGGGTTCGTCTTCGAGGACGTGGGCTTTCATTATCCCGGCTCGGAGCGGTGGGCGGTGCGGCACCTCTCCTTCCGGCTCCGGCCCGGGGAGCGGATGGCGCTGGTGGGGGAGAACGGGGCGGGGAAGACCACGCTGGTCAAGCTGCTGGCCCGGCTCTACGATCCGAGCGAGGGGCGGATCCTGCTCGACGGCCGGGAGCTCCGGGAGTACAGTGTGGAGAGCCTCCGGGCCAACGTCGGGGTGATCTTCCAGGACTTCTTCCGCTACGACCTGTCGCTGTCGGAGAATATCGCCGTGGGGGACGTGGCCCAGCTCGGCAACGCCGCCGCCATCGAGGCCGCGGCGGAGCGGAGCCTGGCGGACACCGTCGCCCGGCGGTTCCCCGCGGGGTTCGGCCAGCTGCTGGGCCGGCGGTTCACGGGCGGCGTGGAGCTGTCGGGCGGGGAGTGGCAGAAGGTGGCGCTGGCGCGGGCCTACCTGCGGGACGCCCAGCTGCTCATCCTCGACGAACCCACCGCGGCGCTCGACGCCCGGGCGGAGTACGAGGTGTTCGAGCGCTTCGCGGAGCTGACCGGGGGACGGATGGCGGTGCTCATCAGTCACCGGTTCAGCACGGTGCGGATGGCGGACCGGATCCTGGTGCTCCAGCAGGGAGAGCTGCTGGAGGAGGGGAGCCACGAGGCGCTGGTGGCCCGGGGCGGGCTGTACGCCGAGCTCTTCCGGCTGCAGGCGGCGGGGTATAGGTAGTAGGCCCGGCCTCCGTGCCGGGCACATCGGGAGAACGGGAGAACGGGAGAACGGGGGAACGGGAGAACGGGGGAACGGGAGAACGGGAGAACCGGGGTCGCCCTGTCGTTACCGTCGCTACCGTCGCTACCGTCGCTACCG
>JAEUJI010000037.1 GCA_016794805.1 Gemmatimonadota bacterium | reverse complement strand
GGAGGAGGTCTCGAAGGGGGACCTCACCATCGAGATCCGCAGCCAGTCGAAGGACGAAATCGGCTGGGTGGAGCACATCATGCGGCAGATGGTGAAGAACCTGCGGGGGATGGTCGGGCAGATCACCACCACGTCCCGGACCGTGGCCACCACGGCGGAGGAGATCAGCGCCTCCACCACCCAGATGGCCAAGGGCGCCGAGGCGCAGTCCAGCTCCACCGAGGAGACCAGCTCCACGATGGTGGAGATGGCGGCCCAGATGCAGGCGCTGGCCAAGAACGCGGAGGCGCTGGCGGCCAACGTGGACCAGACCAGCTCGTCCATCCAGCAGATGAGCACGGTGCTGGCGCACACGGCGCAGAACGGGGAGCAGCTGCTGACCTCGGTGGAGTCGGTCACCGGGACCATCAACGAGATGATCGAGACGGTGGGCTCCATCGCCACCCGGGTGCACCAGGTCGAGGAAGTGAGCCGCCGCTCGGTGGGCGAGGCCCGCAGCGGCGGCGAGCGGCTGCACGGCTCCATCGCCGCCATCGGCGAGCGGTCGCAGGAGATCTCCAAGATCGTGCGGGTGATCGAGGACATCGCCGACCAGACCAACCTGCTGGCGCTCAACGCCACGATCGAGGCGGCGCGCGCCGGGGAGGCGGGCAAGGGCTTCGCCGTGGTGGCGGACGAGGTGCGGCGGCTGGCGGAGCGCTCGGTGGCCGCGACCCAGGAGATCGCCGAGGTGATCGACACGGTCCAGAAGGAGACCCGGGCGGCGGTGGGGCTGATGGAACAGGTGATCTCGGGCATCGTCGGCTCGGTGGACCAGACCAGCAGGCTGGTGAGCGAGGCGGCGCACGCCACCGAGGAGCAGGCCACCGGGGCGCGGCAGGTGCTGCAGATGACCTCCGGCATGTCGGCGCTGGCGCGGCAGATCGCCAACTCGGTGAAGGAGAACGCGGCCGGGGCGCGGGAGATCACCCAGGCGGCGGAGAAGATGAACCGGCTCACCCACCAGATGTCGGAAGCCGTGGGCGAGCAGAAGCGGGGCGGGGACATGATCGTCAAGGCGATCGAGTCGATCGCGTCGGTGTCGCGGCAGAACCTGGTGGCGGTGGAACAGATCAGCGGCGCCTCCCGCGGGCTGGCCGGCGAATCCGAGTCCCTGCGGCAGCAGGCCGAGCGGTTCCGTACCTGATGACCCGTACCCCCGCCTTCCTGTCCAGCCGGCTCGAGGCGCTGAGCCATCCCGCGGAGCGCAGCCTGCGGGATGCGCTCATCATTGAGGCGCTCGGCGACCCCTCGCCCGCGGTGCGGGATGTGGCGGTGGCCTGGGCGGCCCGCTGCCTGGAACCAGGGGAGCTGCTCCCCTGCATGGCCGACGACGCCGACGCCGTGCTCCGCAACGCCGCGCTCGCGGCGCTGGAGCGGCAGGGGCCGTACGCGGTGGAGGCGGTGGGACGCCTCACCAGCGACCCGGACCCCGACGTGGCGATGTTCGCCTGCCAGGTGCTGGGCGGCATCGGCAGCGTCGAGGCGACGCCGGCGCTGCTGGTGGCGCTGGCCCGGCCGGAGGTGAACCTGCGCCAGGCCGCGGCGGAGGCCGCGGGGCGGCTGCGCGCCCGGGATGCGGTGCCCGCGCTGATCAGCCTGATGGAGCGGGAGCCCTGGCTGCAGCTGGCGGCGGTGGATGCCCTCGGCGCGATCGGCGACGAACGCGCCGTCGAGCCGCTGCTGGCGCTGGTGCCGGGGAGCTTCGTGGCGGCGCCGGCGCTCGACGCGCTGCGCCGGATCGGCTCCACCGCGCCGCTGGCCCGGCTGCTGCCCCTCCTCACCGCGCGGGAACACGCGGCGCTGCGGGTCCCCCTGATCCGCGCCATCGGCGGCTGCCTGCGGGACGCCGCGCCCTCGGCCGAGCTGCTGGCGCTGGGCCGCGAGCTCGAGGGGGAGCATGGGACGGACAGCGCCTGGCGGCTGCTGGCGGACCGGTTGAGCGGGGAGGACGATGACCCGGACGCGACGCCGGCGGCTCCCGACGATCGGGCCCGGCTCCGGGGCGGTGGCATCAGCGCCCGCGGCGCCGGCGCCATCGCCCTCGCGGCGGGGGTGGCCAGCCTCCATCCGCTGCTGATCCGCCGCGCCACCGACGCCGACTGGGCGGCCTGGATCGTGCCGCTGGCGCGGCGCTTCGGGGTTCCCGCCGGTGCCGCGGCGACCGCGCTGCTGTCCCATGGCGATCCGGAGGTCCGGGCCGGCACGCTGCGCGTGGTGCCGGCGGCGGCGATCGGCGCGAGCCGGCTGCTCGCCCTCCTCGCGGACGCGGATGAAATCGTGCGGGTGGCGGCCCTGGACGCGGTGGGAGAGCTGGCGGATGACGCGACCGCTCCGGCGCTGGGCGAGCGGGTGGGCAGCGCGGTGGCGGCGGAACGGGCCGCCGCGGCGCGGGCGCTGGCCCGGCTCTCCGATCCCGCCGTGGCCGCGGAGCTCGCCGCGCCGCTCGCCGAAGGCGCCCCGGAGGCGGCGACGATCGCGGCGCTGTCGGTGCTGCGCCATCACCGGGTGGCGCAGCTGGATGACCGGGTCCTGGCGCTGGTCCGGGCCCCGAGTCCGGCGCTCCGCCGCGCCGCGCTTCGCGCCGCCGCGGTGATTCCCGGTTCCCCCGCGGAGGTGGTGCTGTTCCGCGCCCTGGCCGACCGGGATGCGGCGGTGCAGGTGGAGGCGCTGGAACTGCTGGTGGGGCACGGCGGGCCGCGGGTCCGCGCGACGCTGCTCGCCATGCTGGGCGTGGCGGACTCGCTCCGGTACCACGTGATCCGCGCGCTGGGACGGCTCGGCGCGGTCGAGTCGGCGGCGCCGCTGGAGACGCTCTTCGGCACGGCGCCGCTGCACGAGCAGCTCGAGATCCTCACCGCGCTGGAGCGGATCGGCAACGCCCGCTCGCGCGAGTTCCTGGCCGAGTGCCTCACCCATTCCCACGTCGAGATCCGGCGGGCGGCGGCGCAGGGACTCGCCAGCCTGGCGGGCGCGGACGACATGGCCCTGCTGCACCAGCTGGCCACCAGCAGTGACTGGGTGCTGCGGAGCGAGGCCGCCCGGGCCTGTGGCCGGCTCCAGCTGCCGGCCGGCCGGCCGCTGCTGCTCGACCTGGTGCGGGACCTGGAGCCGGTCGTCGCCCGGACGGCACGGGCGGCCCTCGCCGGCAGCCCATGATCGAGGCCTCCGGCGCCGACTGGAAGCTGCTGACGGACCTGCTCCAGGAGCGCTTCGGCCTGCACTACGCGGAAGGACGGGAGGAGATCCTTGCGGCCCGGCTCCGTCCCCGGCTGGAGGCGCTGCACCTCGACGACCTGCGCGCCTACTACCACTTCCTCCGCGCCCACCCGGCCCGGGAGGAGGAGTTCACCGAGCTCACCCGCCGGATCACCAACAACGAGACCTACTTCTTCCGCGAGCCGGCCCACTTCGACGCCATCACCGGGCACATCGTCCCGGCGTTCGGCGGAGAGCTGCGGCACCGGCCGCTCAAGGTCCTGTCCGCCGCCTGCTCCTCCGGCGAGGAGCCCTACAGCCTGAGCATCCGGCTCACGGACGCCGGGCTGGAGCTGGCGGGCCTCCGCTGGGAGATCGACGCCTGCGACCTCAACCCGCTCCGGCTGGAGACGGCCCGGCAGGCCACCTACGAGGGGCTGGCCTTCCGGGCCACCGACGACGCCACCCGGGAACGCTGCTTCCGCCAGGTGGCGCCGGGCCGGTGGGAGCTGCGGGAGCGGTACCGCCGGCAGGTGAAGTTCTTCCTCGCCAACCTCGCCGCGCCCACGCTGGGGGTGGGCTGGGGCGCCTATGACATCATCCTCTGCCGCAACATGCTGATCTACTTCTCCGCCGCGGCGTTCGACCGGCTGATCGCGCGGTTCGCCCAGCTCATCCGCCCCGGCGGCTTCCTGTTCCTGGGGCATGCGGAGTCGCTGTTCGACCGGAGCACCGCGTTCGCCCCGGTCGAGTTCCCCCACACGATGGGCTACCGGCGGCTGGAGACCGGCGGATGATCCGGGTCTTCGTGGTGGACGACTCGGCCTTCGTGCGGAAGGCGCTCCGCAAGGTCCTCTCCGCGGACCCGGACGTGACCGTGGTCGGCGAGGCCGCCAGCGGCCCCGAGGCGGTGCTCAGGATCCCCGAGGCCGCGCCCGACGTGGTCACCCTCGATGTGGAGATGCAGGGGCTCGACGGGCTGCAGGTGCTGCGGCAGCTCCTGGCCTGGAATCCCGGGCTGCACGTGATCATGCTCTCCGCCCTCACCCAGGCGGGGGCGGAGGCGACGGTCGAGGCGCTGGCTATCGGCGCCGCCGACTTCATCGACAAGCAGAGCCTCAACCTGATGGACCTCGAGCGCCTGGGCCGCGAGATCGGCGAACGGCTGCGGGCGCTGCGGCGCCGGGTGCCGCTGCCCCGGGCGGCGCCGGTCCGCGCGGAGGAACAGGCGCCGGATCTCTCCGGTCCGGAGCTCTGCGTCATCGGCGCCTCCACCGGGGGGCCGGCCGCGCTGCAGCACCTGCTGGAACAGCTCCCGGTGGACTTCCCGCTCCCGGTCGCGATCGTGCAGCACATGCCGCCGGGGTTCACCCGGCCCTTCGCCAACCGGCTGAACGGGCTCTGCCGGCTGCGGGTCTCGGAGGCGGTGGAGGGGGACCAGCTCCGCGCCGGCCGGGTGCTGATCGCGCCGGCGGGGATGCACCTCCGGATCAGCCGGGGGCTCGGCGCGACCCTCTCCGCGGACGCGGCGGGAGCGCGGCATGTGCCCAGCGTGGACGTGCTCTTCCGCTCGGCGGAGCGGGCCCGGCCGGGCAAGGTGCTGGGGGTGCTGCTGACGGGGATGGGAGAGGACGGCGCCGAGGGGCTGAGCCTGATCCGCGCCCACGGCGGCGTGACCATCGCCGAGAGCGAGGCGACCTGCGCCGTCTATGGCATGCCGCGGGCGGCGGTGGAGCGAGGCGCCGCGCAGCATGTGCTGCCCCTTCCCGCCATCGCCGCGGCGCTCGCCGCGCTGGGGAGCTGAGCCGGACGGGATCCTCGCCGGGCCCATCGGGTGGTACTTTTCCCGCTCCGACCCGCGCCCAAGGTGCAACGATGTTCACTCGCCGGCCGCTGCTGCCGTCGCTCCTGCTACTCCTGCTCGCCGCACTCCCGCTCGCCGCCCAGTGGCAGGCGCTGCCGTCGGATTCGCTCCGCGCCATCCTGACCACCCGGGTGGAACGCGGCGGCGCCACCGGCATCGTGCTCGGCGTGCAGGAGCGGGGCGGGCCGCGGGTGGTCGCGGTCGGCCGGCGGGGCGGGCCGGGATCGGCGCCGCTCGATGGCCAGGCCGTGCTCGAGATCGGGTCCGTATCCAAGGTGTTCACCACCCTGCTGCTGGCGGAGATGGTGGGCCGGGGCGAGGTGGCGCTGGAGGATCCGGTGCAGCGCTACCTGCCCGCCTCGGTGAAGGTGCCGGAGCGGAACGGCCGCGTCATCACCCTCCTCGACCTGGCCACCGCCACCTCCGGGCTGCCGCGCCTCCCGGCGCTGGAGCCCGCCGATCCCACCAACCCGTACCTCGACTATCACGCCGAGCAGCTCTACGCCTTTCTCAACGGCTACACCCTGCCGCGGGATCCGGGCGCCAGCTACGAGTACTCCAACCTCGGGATGGGGCTGCTGGGCCACGCGCTCGAGCGGCGGGCCGGAAAGCCCTACGAGGCGCTGGTGACGGAGCGGCTGCTCGAGCCGCTGGGGATGCGGGACACCCGGATCACCCTCACGGCGCCGCTCGCCGCCCGGCTGGCGCAGGGCCACGATGTGAGCCTGGAGCCGGTGCGCACCTGGGAGTTCAACGTGCTGGCGGGGGCCGGGGCGTGGCGCTCGACGGTCAACGACATGCTGCGGCTCCTGGCGGCATGCGTCTCACCGCCGGCGGGACGGGTCGGAGACGCGATCCGGCTCGCCATCGAGCCGCGGCGGCCGGCAGTACCGCCCAATCTGTCCATCGGGCTCGGGTGGCATGTGCTGGAGCGGAACGGGAAGCGCATCGTGTGGCACAACGGCCAGACCGGGGGCTACCACAGCTTCGCGGGCTTCGAGGCCGCGTCGGGGGCAAACGTCGTGGTGCTCTCCGCCAGCGCCGCGGACATCGACGACATCGGGCTGCACGTGCTCGATGGCTCGGTGCAACTCCGGCACCCGGCGCCGGCGCGGCCGGAGGTGGCGGTGCCGGAGGCGACGCTCCGGAAGTACGTCGGCCGCTACGAGCTGGCGCCGACGTTCGTGGTGGAGGTGACGGCGGAGGGCGAGAAGCTCTTCGTGCAGGCCACCAACCAGCCCCGCTTCCGGGTGTACGCCGCGAGCGCCACCCGGTTCTTCCTCAAGGTGGTGGAGGCGGAGGTGGAGTTCCTCACCGACAGCGCCGGCACGGCGACCACGCTGGTGCTGCACCAGGGTGGGCGGTCCACGCCGGGGGCGCGGCTTCCGGGGTCCTGACCCCCCAGGTCAGTCCGAGGTGCGGCTCCGGGTGACTTCGGCGAGCCCGGCAATCCCCGCATCCGCACCGCGCCAGTTCTCCTGCAGCCGCGCCAGCGCCCGCCCCGCCGCCCCCTCGTCTCCCGCCTTGCGCGCGGCGCGGGCCAGCCCCAGCAGGGAAAGCGAGCGCCCGGGGGTGAGTTCCAGGGCGCGATTGAAGGCGCGCATCGCCTCGGGCGCGCGATCGGCCGCGAGCAGCAGCTCTCCCATCAGCTCATACGTCGGCTTCACGATATCCGGCGGGCCGAACTCGGCGGGAATGCTCTCCTCCTTCCCGGCGGCGGTCCGGAGCAGCGCCAGGGCGCTGTCCCGCCGGCCCTGCCCCCACAGCAGGCGGGCGCGGAGCTGGTCCGCCAGGATCCCCGGCACCTTGGTGCTGCCAAGCATGCTGGTGTCCCGTGCCGCCGCCTGCGCCATCGCCTCCAGCTTGCCCAGGGCCGCCTCCGCCGGGGCGCGCCGGCCCTGCGCCAGCTGCGCCACGCCCAGCACGTAGGCGTCAATGGCCCGCACTCCGGGCGGGCTCCGGTCCAGCTCCAGCGCCCATGCCGCCGCGCTGTCCGCCCAGCGCTCGGTGTTGATCAGGTAATGGGCCCGCATCGTCACCATGTAGCTGAGGCGGCCGGGGGTGGCCGCCGCAGCCAGGTTCCGCCGCACGGTGGCGAGGTGGCGCGCCGCCGCCTGGTACTGCCCCAGCTGCAGCAGGCCATAGGAGTGCCACGAGGTATAGTGGCCCGGCCGCCATCCAGCGCTGTCCGGGCCGGAGGCGATGGCGTTCTGCCTGACGGTCTCCGGCCACATGCCGAGGGCCAGGAAGATGTGGGTGGTCATGTGCTGCGCGTGGTCGGCATCGGCGGCGATAGCCGAGTATTCCCGCGCGGCGCGCAGGCCAAGGGGCGCGTGCACCGGATCGTCAAAGGCGTGGATGATGTAGTGCAGCGCGCCCGGATGCTGGGGGTTCCGGCGGTAGATCTCCTCCGCGAT